>JAVEXM010000057.1:0-17620 GCA_034004025.1 Bacteroidales bacterium | reverse complement strand
ATTGGCACTCCGGCAACCTCAATGAGCGACTTGTTGATGCCACCGAAGCGCCTGCTCCTGCCTCCGGCAACTATTGCCGCAGTTATTTCAGGAAAAGGCTTTTTCAGAATAGTCCGCTTATCTGTCCGTTACTGTCGATGTCAATCTTTTCAGCCGAAGGCGTTCCGGGCAATCCCGGCATGCGCATTATTGCCCCGGCTATGGGAACCACAAATCCCGCACCTGATGAGAGCTCTACCCTCCGGATTCGAACGGTGAAATCTCTGGGGCGGTTACGCAGGGACTGATCGTCGGAGAGTGACTTCTGGGTTTTGGCAATACAGACGGCAAGGTTGTCAAGCCCCAGCTCACCGATCTTTTTCATCTGATCCTTCGCCTCAAGGGTATACTCCACATTCCTTGCCCCGTACATCAGCGAGGCAATGGTTTCGATCTTCTTCTCAATGCTCCACGACATGTCATAAAGGGGTGTGAAGCAGTCGGTGCAGGAATCGGCAGCCTCGATGACAGCTTCGGCAAGCTCGACAGCCCCCTTGCCTCCGTCGGCCCAGGCAGTGTTGACAGCCACCTTGACATTGTGCTCTTCACAGTATTTCCTGAGAAGCTCAATCTCAGCATCAGTATCGGAGCTGAAGCGGTTGACGGCAACCACAGGCCGGAAGCCGTAGTAATGCATGTTCTCAATATGCTTGTCGAGGTTCTCAAATCCCTTGCTGAGAGCATCGAGGTTTTCATTCCCCAGCTCTGAAAGCTTCATGCCGCCATGGTATTTAAGCGCCCTGATAGTGGCTACAATGACCACCGCATTGGTTTTGAGCTTTCCGACCTGCGACTTGATGTTGAAGAATTTCTCCGCGCCCAGCTCGCTGGCAAAACCGGCTTCGGTGACCACATAATCACTCAGGGAGAGGCCCATGCGGGTTGCCAGTATTGAGTTGGTACCCTGTGCTATGTTTGCAAAAGGTCCCCCGTGGATGATAGCCGGTGTCCCCTCCAGTGTCTGCACCAGGTTGGGCTTGAGGGCATCCTTGAGCAGGGCCGCCATGGCACCCTGGGCCCTGAGGTCTCGGGCATATATAGCCTTGCCATCATATGTGTATCCAATGAAGATGTTGCCGAGACGCTGCTTCAGGTCATCAATGCCGGTGGCCAGGCAGAGTATGGCCATCACCTCCGAAGCGGCGGTGATGTCAAATCCCGTCTCCCTGGGGACCCCCTGGGTTGTGCCGCCCAGACCTACAACTATGTCACGTAGTGAACGGTCGTTCATGTCCATCACCCTCTTCCATGCTATGGTCCTGGGGTCAATGCCAAGATTGCCGCTCTTCGACTGTATGTTGTTGTCTATCATGGCAGAGAGAAGGTTATGAGCCTTCTCCACCGCAGAGAGGTCACCGGTAAAATGGAGGTTTATGTCTTCCATCGGTATCACCTGTGAGTAACCGCCGCCGGCAGCACCTCCCTTAATGCCAAAAACCGGACCGAGAGAGGGTTCGCGAAGCACCACGGTAGCCTTCTTACCCATCTGGTTAAGACCCTGGGCCAGACCAATGGAGGTGGTTGTCTTTCCTTCACCGGCAGGTGTCGGGGTGATGGCGGTAACAAGTATCAGTTTTGCGCGGGCAATTCTCTTTTCATCTAAGAGTGTCAGCGGCAGTTTTGCCTTGTATTTTCCGTACAGTTCAAGGTCGTCAGCAGTGAGACCCAGCTTTTCCGCTACCTCTGCTACAGGCTTGATTTTGGCACTCTGTGCAATCTCGATGTCAGTTTTCATTCGTTTATCTGATATTTATTTTATTGGTCGAATGGAACTTGCATGAATTTTTTTATAGTCAAAACCTGTTCCGGGTTCCTTCTCATGCAAGTTTTATTTATGGTTTTTATTTACTCAAATATATATTTATTCACTCAGAGAGAACAAATAAACATTGTGAAAGTTTAGTTCAACAACCATCCATTTACAAAATTTCCCTGTAGCCGGGCGCGACTGCCATCCTCAGCCTCCACTGCCTGGGATATCCGTTGTTGACTCTGCTGCCCAGGTTATTGACAAATCCCAGGGCCACACCGCGGTATCGGACCAGCACCCTTCCTTCCGGCATTCTCTCAGGCTGCATCGGGTCAAGCCTCAGGAATGCAAGAGCCTCATCGCGGGAGAGGTCATGTTCAGCAACAGTACCCGGAATGCGCCTCACTGACATTGCAAGGTCATGGGCAGGAATCAGAATGCCGTTCTTGATCTCGCCGATCATCGTCCCGTATTTGATGACGTTGAGTGATCCGCTGATCTGCGACATGAGCCCCGCATCAGCCGCAAGGGCGATGATCCTGCCATTACTGACTGTCAGCCTCTCCCTCTCAAAGGAAGTCAGTGTTGCCGCCGTCTCCAATGCCTTTGCTGAGGGTATTCCGTCGGCACGGCTATTCCGACTCATATTGTTGCCCGGATAGCGGCCGCCGGTGTTTCGGCTCTCACGACTGCCCTGAATGCGCTCCTCCCAACTGCCGGTATTGCGGATCCCGGCGCTGCGACTCCAACTCTTGCCAGGGTTGTGGCTCCCGAAACTTCGGTCTACGGAGCCGGTGTTACGACTACTGAAGCCGCGATTCCCGGAGCGTGACCTCTCGTTAGTGGGGATCTCGTCGTCACCCTCCTGTGACGGCCTCCGCAGCGCCGCAATGAAGAAACCCTCACCCCTGACCCTGCCGGGGTGGAATCCGTAACCGGTCACACCTCTGTACCTGATCTCCGTGATCCCATCCATCCCGGTTATATCGGCAGCCAGCGTCTCCGCGCCGGTGCTTTCACCCAGCCACGATACGTTATGCTCATTCTCTGCGGGGTTGAAAGTGCAGGTGGAGTAGATGAAGATGCCTCCCGGCCTGAGCGCCTTCCATGCTTCCATGACTATCCTGCGCTGCCTCTCACCGCATAGCCTGGCATTCGCCAGAGACCACTCCTGCACTGCAACAGGCGATCGGAACATACCCTCTCCTGAACATGGGGCGTCGGCAACAATGACGTCGAAGAATCCCGGGAGAGCCTCAAAACGGGAAGGATCGCTCTGTGTAACAACAGTATTGCCAATTCCCCACTTTGTTATGTTTTCCGCAAGCACTGCAGCCCTTGAAGCAATAACCTCATTGGCCACCAGCACTCCGTCGTCACCGATAAGCGACGACAGGTGCGTGCTCTTGCCCCCCGGGGCACCGCAGAGATCAAGGACACGAAGGCCACTGCGGCCTGCTGTCAGCTGCCTGAAGAGCTCACCGGTGAACATGCCCGAGGATTCCTGAGGGTAATAGGCACCGGCATGAAACAGCGGATCAGGAGCAAAGAGAACCTTCTCCGTCAGATAATAACCGTCCGGCTCCCACGGTACCCTTTCGTACCCGGCGACAGGATCATGCCATTTGCGCGAATTGACACGCACCGACTGCTCAGCAGGCCGCTGCAACGCTGCCGCGAGCCCTCCCACATCAATGTAAGGCTGGCTGGCTATCCGCTCCAGAAATTCTTCGGGAAACATTTTCCGTAACTCTTCAGGCAAAGATAACCATTGAAAAGAGACCCCATAAAAAAACCGTCCCGAACGAGTCGGGACGGCCAATAATAACCCCTAAAACCTAAAATGTCTTATAATGTAACTTGAACGTATGAACAGACATTAAAAGACCAAAGTGTAACAGATACACTAATTAGGTACAGGCAAATGTATAGTTCACAGAATGGCGGCGAGATGACTTATCTCATGTTCCGGGCGATTTAACAATTTTTAGGATATTGATTACGAAATCAGCTCCCGTCCTGAGTCTCTGAGCAATCCGATTGACCATTTGATGATCACTGCAGAGCTGATGAGAGCGGCTATTGCATCAACATAGGGCAGACCCCAGATCATCGCTGTCACCAGCCCCAGGATGGCGGCAACGCTGGTTACGGCATCGGCAAGCACATGAAGGTATGCCGCCCGTATATTGTTGTCCCTCTCCTCATGGTCGTGATGCAGAAGAAAGGCACTCAGCACGTTAACACCCAGCCCAATGATGGCTATCAGTATGGCTTCCCTGTATTCAATGACCCGCGGGTTGATAAACCGGCCAATGGCCCCGGCAATGATCATCCCTGCAAAGATGAGCAGAATGAGTCCGCTGGTATATCCGGCCAGAGTGAGAATCTTATCCTTGCTGCCGGTAAAGGAGGGTTTTGCCGACAGTCTCTGCACCAGCACATAGGCAGCCCAGCTGAGGCCTATTGCCAAAACATGGGATCCCATGTGAATTCCGTCGGCCAGCAGCGCCATGGAGCCGGTAAGCCACCCTGCGATGATCTCCACCACCATGGTGGCCGCAGTGAGTATCACCACCCACCCGGTCCTCTTCCGGTTTTTCTCTATTGCTGTCACATCCAATAAACGGCAAAAGCCCTCTTATTGTTTACTCATCACTACTGATCTCTCAGCGTGCCAGCCTGAAAAAGATGGAGTCCTCCATTTATTTATTCGTTAATCCTGATTCCACTGCCTTTCAGACTGAGACATCGGGAGCCTTACTATATTTATTCCTTAATTTTGACCTCTCTGCCTGTCAGCCTAAGGCGGGCTGCAGCCACACCGGTGCTCTGAGCGTCAGCCGGGCCGGTAAAGCCGGGCTGTTTGCCTCCCGCGGCAACAGTGAACCACCCTGATTCGATAACCCTCTCCTCCCTGTTGTTGATCATGGAAAACTGCTCTGCTCTTATGACGAACTCAACCGCTCGGCTCTCTCCGGGCTCCAGCTGAACCCGCCGGAAACCTGCAAGCTGGCGTACTGGTCGCGGTGTGGAGGCCTTCTCGTCTGTCAGGTATAGTTGCACAACCTCATCACCGGCCATGGGTCCGGTATTGGTGACGGTCACTCTCACTGTCACGTCACTGCCTGCCAGAGACTTCTCCGGCAGCTCAAGACCAGAGTAGTCAAACGTGGTATAACTCAGTCCGTAACCAAAGGGGTATAAGGGCTCGCCGGTGAAGTACCTGTAAGTGCGGCTGGTCATATCATACTCCTCAAACGGTGGCAGCTGGTCAACGGATCTGTAGTATGTCACCGGCAGGCGTCCGGCAGGGTTATAGTCGCCGAAGATAACGTCGGCTACCGCATTGCCTCCCTCAACACCGGGGTATCCGGCCAGCAGCACAGCAGCAGCCTTCTCCTGAGCCTGCAGCGAGGCTACGGGACTACCGTTCATAAGCACCACAATCACCGGTTTGCCCGTGGCCAGTACCGCCTCCAGCAGCTCCTCCTGTACTGCCGGCAGGCTTAGAGAGGTACGGTCGCCCCCTTCAAAACCTTCAAGCTTAACCCTCATCTCCTCACCCTCAAGTCGGGGAGAGAGACCCATAACCATAATAACGGCATCAGCATCCGAAGCTGCCTGCACGGCCTCGCCGACCATGTCGCCGCGGGGCATGCACCAGAGCAGCTCCATGTCGGCATCGCCGATGTGATTACGGTAGAAGAGCTCTACCCGGTACTTCTCCCCTGCCCTGAACTCCACCGGCACACCCCTGACGGCGGCATGATGATCATGAAAATAAGATAGAAGCGTGTCTCCGTCAAGAAGGATGTCATAACCCGATGAGCCCCAGGTGCCGAGATAATAAGTGCCGGTCACCGGCGGCACCAGGTCCGCCACCCAGTGTTTGCCGAAATCGTTCACCGGCATGAGAGGATGAGGAGAATCGTTGTCCCAGTAGAAGTCTATCATATCATCGGTGCGCCTGAAGAGCGGTTCACCCTCCATTGCACGGCTGGTATAGTAGGCCCCCTCAACTCCCTGGCGACCGTCAGGGGTGCGGAAGTAACGCGAAGGCACCGGCGTGAGGTTATGTATTCCCGGTGCCAGGTCGCTCCCCTCTGCGTATATTATCTCAGCCTCAGGCCGTAACTTGGCCTTAATGCCTTCAAGAACACTCACCGGGTTCTTTGGTATGCCGTTATAGTTACCTACAAGCACCTCATGGCTGGCGGCATTGGGACCGATGACGGCCACCCTCTTTATGTCGCGACTCAGGGGCAGAGTGTTGTTGCTGTTCTTAAGCAGGACAACCGACTCCTGTGCCGCCTTCCTTGCCAGCGACCGGTTATAATCGGAGCAGTTGGCCTGATATGGTATCTGAGCATACTCAACAAGGGTGTCGGGGTCAAACATGCCGAGACGGAACCGTGCCGTCATCACCCTTTTTACTGCCCTGTCAATATCCTCTTCAGAGGCCAGGCCCATCTTCATTGCTTCGGTCAGATGCCTGTAATCGACACCGCATTCCAGGTCAGTGCCGGCATTCAGTGCCAGTGCTGCCGCCTCTGCCGGTCCTGCCGCATAGCCCTGGAAGTTGTAAAAATCAGATACCGCCCAGCAGTCGGAGACGATGTAACCCTTAAATCCCCACTCATCCCTGAGTATGCCGTATAGCTCCTCGCTGGCGCACGCCGGGTGACCGCGAAACTGGTTGTAGGCTCCCATTATGGAGTAAACGCCGCCCTCCTTAACCAGTGTGCGGAAGGCAGGCAGATAGGTCTCACGGAGATCGCGCTCGCTGATCACTGCATTGAACTCATGCCTTATCGGCTCGGGGCCGGAGTGCACGGCATAGTGCTTGGCCGTGGCTATGGTCTTGAAATACCTTGGGTCGGAGCCCTGCATCCCCTGCACAAAGCGCAGTCCCATACGGCCGGTGAGGTACGGGTCCTCGCCGTAGGTCTCCTGTCCCCTGCCCCAGCGCGGGTCGCGGAAGATATTGATGTTGGGCGACCAGAATGTCAGCCCGTGATAGATGGAGCGGTCGCCCCTGCGGACGAACTCATGGTGCTTGGCCCTGGCCTCATCGGAGATGGCGTTGGCAACGTCGAGCATCAGCTCCTCATCCCAACTGTTGGCGATGGTGATCGACTGCGGAAAAACGGTGGCATAGCCGGCACGCGCGACACCGTGCAGAGCCTCGTTCCACCAGTTGTATTCGGGGATGCCCAGACGGGGGATGGCGGGAGCAGTATAGAGCAGCTGCGCCGCCTTCTCCTCAAGGGTCATGCGGCTGACAAGGTCATTGACACGCTCCTCAAACGGGAGATCTGTGTTGAGCCAGGCAGGCTGCTGTGCCTCAAGGCCCGCAAGAATACAGGCAAGGGAAAGAGTAAAGAACAGTTTTTTCATGCGACAATACAGATAGGTTTATGGGTAAAGTTAGGATTTATTATATTTGAGGAAAGTCAGGCAAGAGAGAAATCTGTAGCAAATCAATAATCATTCACATGAGCAAGAGAAGAGACTTCGTAAGAAACAGCCTCCTGGCTTCCGCCGGAATAGCAGGACTGGGATCAATGACATCACTCTACGGCATGCCCGGCAAGAAAGTGAGTCCGTCAGACAGGATCAGAGTAGCTCTGATCGGCGGTCGTAACATGGGATGGTCAAACCTGGAGACATTCCTGAAATTTCCGCAGGTGGAATGTGTTTCGATCTGTGACATAGATGATGAGTGGCTTTACAGAAGAGCCTCTGACGTTGAGAAGATCGCCGGGAAAAAGCCCGGCCAGCTTGTGAAGGACTGGCGGCAAGTTACGGACAACCGTGATGTAGATGCAGTGATTATAGCAACTCCTGACCACTGGCATTGCCTTCAGGCCATCGGGGCCATGGAGGCAGGCAAGGATGTCTATTGCGAAAAACCGCTCGCAAACTCAATTGCCGAGTGTGACGCCATGGTCAGGGCCGCAAGAAAAAATAACCGGATCGTACAGACAGGACAGTGGCAGCGCAGCGACCCTCACTGGCAGGAGGCTGTTGCATTCATTCATTCCGGCAGGCTGGGCCGCATAAGGACCGTCAAGGTATGGGCATATATGATATGGAAGAAGACACTGCCGGTGCAGTCTGACGGCCCGGTACCGGCAGGAGTGGACTATGATATGTGGCTGGGCCCCGCCAGGCACAGGCCCTTCAACCCCAACCGCTTCCACTATAACTTCAGGTACTTCTGGGATTATGCCGGCGGACTGATGTCTGACTGGGGGGTGCATCTGCTCGACTACGCCCTGCTGGGCATGAAGGCTGACCTTCCCGGGGCAGTCTATACTGCGGGGGGTAAGTTTGCATACCCGACGGATGCCATGGAGACACCCGACACCCTGCTGGCATCTTATGTATATGATGATTTCACCATCAGCTGGGACCATGCGTGCGGCATCAAGGACGGGCCCTACGGACGTGAGCACGGACTGGCATTCATTGGCGAGAACGGCACACTGGTGCTTGACCGCAATGGCTGGGAGGTTATCCCGGAGGTCGATTCAGCTCCCCGCATGGAAGCAGTACCGCTTAAGAAGAAATCTGAGCAAATTGAGGGTCAGGCTGTGGCAGGAGGAGGTCTCGCTTCACACGTGGCAAACTTCCTTGATTGCATGACCACACGCAAACTGCCAAACGCTGATGTTGAGATAGGAGCCCGGGTTGCGAAGATGACTCATCTGGCCAACGTCTCATGCAGGCTCGGCAAACCCCTGACATGGAACAACGCCGCAAACCGGTTCGGGGAGGATGATGCCAATGCGCTGATGATGCCATATTATAATGAACCCTGGAAGTTCCCGCAGTATTAACCGGAGACTATTTTGAAGAATAATACATAACTGAGCCGTTAGCCTTAACCGGATATAGCTATTTATCTATTACTGTCAGTTCCATTTAACCAATCAAATAATAATCAAATAAATACATGAAACAAAAACTTCTTCTGTCCGTAATTGCACTTACCCTTTCAATTCATTTTACAGGATGCCGTCAGTCTGACTGGCACGGTCTTTTCAATGGCAACGATTTCACCGGCTTCGTTCAGAGAGGCGGTCAGGCACAGTTTGTGGTTGAAGACGGCGTCATGATCGGCATATCAACCCCCGATACTCCCAACAGCTTTATGTGCACCGTTGAAGAATACTCAGACTTTATCCTGGAATTTGAGGTTAAAGTTGACACACTCCTCAATTCGGGCGTCCAGATACGCAGTCACAGCAGGGACAACGCCGGCAGGGAGATTGTTTACGGCTACCAGATCGAGATTGATCCTACCAACAGAGGCTGGAGCGGTGGCATCTATGACGAGGCCCGGAGAGGATGGCTCTACCCCGTCACCCCAAACAACCAGGCTGCAGTCAGATCGTTTGACAGACACGGCTGGAACAGTTACCGCGTGGAAGCTATCGGGAACAGGATCAGGACATGGGTCAACGGCATACCGGTGGCGGACCTGGCTGATGACACCAATACTACAGGTTTCATAGGATTCCAGGTTCACTCAGTGGCTGATGAGCTGGCCGGAACACGTGTGAAGTGGAAAAATATCAGGATAGTAACTGAAAACCTCGAAAAATATTCCTGGCCGGACACGGCAGGGATCTACCAGGCAAACTTTATCCCTAACACCCTTACTGATAGTGAAGTCGCCGATGGCTGGAAACTACTCTTTGACGGTGTGACCTCGAACGGATGGCGCGGAGCCCACAGGGATTCATTTCCGGAATCAGGCTGGGTCATTGAGGAGGGCTGCCTCAAAGTACTTGCTTCGGGAGGCGCTGAGTCAAAGGGCGGCGGAGACATAGTCACCCTGAATGAATACAGTAATTTCGACCTCTTCTTCGAGTTCCGCATCACCGAAGGAGCCAACAGCGGGGTGAAGTATTTCGTTACTGAGGCATATCCCACGGCTGGCTCCGCCATAGGGCTTGAATACCAGGTCCTTGACGATCAGCGTCATCCCGATGCAAAGATGGGCCGCGACGGAAACCGCACCGTTGCATCACTTTATGACCTCATCCCCGCTGCCAACAAGAGATTCAACGGTGTGGGGCAATGGAATGCAGCACATATAGTATCATTGAACGGTCATGTGGAACACTGGCTCAATGGCTTCAAGGTGCTTGAATATGAGCGGGTCAGTGAGGCATTCCGCCAGCTCGTAAAGGAGAGCAAGTACAAGGACTTCCCCGGCTTCGGCGAGGCAGAAAAAGGACACATACTGTTACAGGACCACGGTGACGAAGTCTGGTTCCGCTCCGTTAAAATACGGGAGCTCTGACTCAGTTGGCAGTCCTCAGTCGGCAGTCGGCAGGCAATTCAGGCAGTAGGCAGTAGAGGGCCGAGCCTTAAGACCTCAGACCTTAAGACCTGTTTACCTGACCGAGAACCGGAAGGTGGTGCTGGTCAGCAGTGGCTCATCCGGGGTTATAACCACCGACGGGAAGTCCGGCTGGTTGGGGCTGTCAGGATAGTGCTGCGTTTCAAGACAGAGGCCCGAGCGGTAGTTGTAAACCTGGCCGCCGCGGCCGGTCTGGGTGCCGTCAAGGAAGTTGCCGGTATAAAGCTGCACCCCGGGCTGGTCGGTGATGACCTGCAAAACCCTGCCTGTTGAAGGATCATAGACCTCGGCGTCAACCTCCTCCACATTGTCAAGCACATAGTTGTGGTCATAACCGCCTCCAAGTACCAGCTGATCATATTCGTCACCGATCCTCTCCCCAATAAGGTGCGGAGTACGGAAGTCAAAGGGTGTGCCCTCGACCGGCAGTATCTCACCGGTTGGTATCAGTGTCGCATCCACGGGGGTAAAGGCTGAGGCCCTGATTAGAACCTCATGGTCAAGGATGTCACCCGTGCCTGCACCGTGGAGATTGAAGTATGCATGGTTGGTGATGTTTACGACAGTAGATTTGTCGGTCGTCACCTTATAATCCATTATGATCTCGTTATCATCAGTCCACGTATAGGTAACCTCCGCAACCACGTTTCCCGGGTAGCCCTCTTCCATGTCGGGCTTGCTGTAGGTGAACTTCACGGCCGGGAAATCGGTGCCCTTCAGCACCTCGGCATCCCATACCCTGCTGTGCCAGCCGGTGGGACCGCCGTGAAGGGAATTAGGACCGTTATTGAGAGCCAGGGTGTACTCTGCGCCGTCAAGGGTGAACTTTCCCTGTGCTATGCGGTTGGCATACTGACCCACAACCTTGCCGAAATATGCGTCACCGTTAAGATACCCCTCAAGATTGTCATACCCGAAGGTGACGTTTGCCCTGTTACCGTTGCGGTCGGGCACGCTGACCTCAACGATCGCCGCCCCGTAGCCGGTCAGTTTAAGAACATTGCCCTGCATGTTCGTGAGGGTGTAAAGGAAGACCTCCTTTCCTTCAAATGAGCCGAAGCTTTCAGTAGTTACCATCTCTTTTGCTTTGTTGTTTCCGCACGAGCCCATCACAACCATGACCACTGCCAATGCGGCTATTGTTAACAGTTTTTCTCTTTTCATTTTTTCAAGTGCTAATCTTGCCTTCAAATATACTATTTCTCTTCTCCTTTCAATGACCGGGAGTTCCGGTTCTACTCAACAGTAAGGACTATTATTGATGCAGGTGATAAGGTGACGCTCACCATATTCTTCCTGACTTTTGCTTCATCGAATGCCTTCGGCTTCACAGCCTCCGGGTCTTCGAATGTATTGTGAGCCGTCAGCTCCGGCGCCGCCAGAATTCTTCCGGACACATCCCTGTAATCACCTCCGCGCAGGTCGACCAGCATCTCCACAGCCCGGGCCGGATCTATATTCACAAGGGTAATGTGCACCTTTCCGTTTTTGTCCTTTGAGGCAGAGGCACTGACAGACGGAAGTTCCTTCCCCTCCATTGCATAGCTGCCGCAGTTCAGGTGCAGTGGAAGCAATGTGGCATTATGATGCACTTTGTACATCTCAAAGACATGATATGTCGGGGTCAGGATCATCTTCTCCCCATCTGTTAGTATCAGCGACTGCAGAACATTCACCGTCTGGGCTATGTTGGCCATCTTTACTCTCTCGCAGCGCTCGTTGAAGTAATTGAGCGACAGTGCTGCCACCATGGCATCGCGCATGGTGTTCTGCTGATAGAGGAACCCCGGGTTGGTGCCCGGTTCCACATCCCACCATGTACCCCACTCGTCAACCACAAGGGCAACGCGCTTTGCGGGATCATATTTATCCATAACTGCAATATGCCTGTCAAGGGCTTTCTCGACATTAAGGCAGCGCTCCAGTGTCTCAAAGTACTCCTTCTCCCCGAATTTAGTGGCAGATCCCTTGTTGTTCCAGTTGGTGGTATAATAGTGAAGTGACAATCCCCACATCATATGGTGAGGTATCTTCTGCATCAGCACCTCTGTCCAGTTGTAGTCGGTGGAGTTGGCTCCACCCGCTATCCTCATCAGGCGATTACTGCCATAATTGCGGGTGTAGGTGGCATACCGCCGGTACTGATCGGCATAGTATTCTGCGGTCATATTTCCACCGCAACCCCAGTTCTCGTTGCCGACGCCCCAGTACCTGAGATTCCAGGGCTTATCGCGGCCGTTAGCCCGGCGAAGGTCTGCCATGGGACTCACCCCGTCAAAGTTGATGTACTCAACCCACTTCGACATCTCCTCGACTGAACCGCTGCCCACGTTGCCACAGATGACAGGCTCAGCCCCAAGCTGTTCGCACAGGTCGAGGAACTCATGGGTGCCAAAACTGTTGTCCTCGGTGACGCCACCCCAGTGGGTGTTGACCATTTTTGGCCTTTTATCACGCGGACCGATACCGTCCATCCAGTGGTACTCATCGGCGAAACACCCTCCCGGCCAGCGCAGGTTGGGTATATGGGTCTTTTTCAGAGCCTCGACCACATCATTCCTGATGCCCCTGGTATTTGGTATCAGGGGGTTCTCCCCAACCCAGTAGCCGCCGTATATGCAGTGGCCCAGATGCTCTGAAAAATGTCCGTAGATATGCCGGCTTATGGTCTCAGTGCCCAGATCAGTGCTGATAATCATGTTTGCCTTAACCGTCTCCCCTGACGACTGTGCATTAACCGAAACGAGCATCGCAGTGAGCATAAGGAGGCTCGTAAAATAGGTTCTGTAATTCTTCATAGCGGTAGGTTTTTATATGTTATTTTCTGATTGTTCAGAGCATTTCTTACCCGATCTGTCCTGAATGAGGAATCCATACCCTCATCTCTCCTCTGCCCCTGTTATTCCAGAGATGATACGGAATCAGGGTCACCGTCACCGTATCTCCTGCTGTGACGGATCCATCGGCAGCGGTGAAGAATCTTCTGCCGCCGGTAGTTACCACCTCCGTTCCGTTCAGCAGGCTTGCATCATACCCGCAGGTAAAATCCGGTTCTTCGTCCAGCATCAGGTCCAGAACCTTTCCGTCAGCATTATCAGGCCACTCTGCACAGAAGATCAGCGGACCGCGCTGAACGGCATATCTGCCGTGGTCTTCCTCTACCTTCTCATCTGCAATAACCGTTCTGACAGGCATAGGAAGGTAGAGTTCCACCCTGTCGCCCTTCTTCCATTTCCGCGTTACTGTGATATAGCCGTCAGCCATTTCACTCTCCGGAACCTCCCCGTTGACCAGAAGCGAGTACTCTTCAGCCACGCTGTCAGCAAACCGGTACAACCCTCCGGGAATGGCCTCATTGCGGGCCCAGCCGGGAATACGTATATGGAGAGCGAATTTTCCCTCCTTCTCCGGGCTTACGGTCATGGTTACTTTCCCATCCCATGGAT
Source organism: Bacteroidales bacterium (assembly GCA_034004025.1). Taxonomy (GTDB): domain Bacteria; phylum Bacteroidota; class Bacteroidia; order Bacteroidales; family VadinHA17; genus SR-FBR-E99. The sequence continues at coordinate 4,008 of JAVEXM010000057.1, read as the reverse complement.
AATCGGTCTGCTGGGTGACGGTCACATTGTTTTTGCCGAAGCCTATCTCAGCCTCGTTTGAGGCAAAGAGATTAACGTATAGATCATCATCGGTAACAGAATAGATATAACCCGGGATGGCCGGGATGAACCGGCATATGTTTGACGGGCAGCATGCACAGCCAAACCACGGTGATCTCGCATGCCGGCCATCGGACTCCAGCGGATTGGGGTAAAAGAACCTGTCGCCCGAGAGGCTGACCCCGGAGAGAGCGCCGTTGTAAAGTGTCTTTTCGAGGATATCAAAGTACCTGCCCTCGCCGTGCATCGAGAACATCCTGTGATTGAAGAAGATACTGCCTATCGATGCGCATGTCTCACAGTATGCCGTCATGTTCGGGAGATGGTACGGTTCGGCAAAACCCTCATTGCCGCCGCTGGCACCGATGCCACCGGTGATGTACATCTTGCGGTGAACCAGATCCTCCCAGATTTTTGTAATCGCATTCACATATGATTCGTCCTTGAGGATGGAAGCTACGTCAGCCATGCCTGAATACATATATGTTGCCCTCACCGAGTGTCCCACAGCCTCTGTCTGGTCAACCACCTTCATGTGGCTCTGGGCATATTCGTCGCCGTCTTCACGGGTGCCGCGTGCATCGAGAAAAAATTTGGCAAGATCAAGATATCTCCTCTCGCCTGTCACCCTGTAAAGCTTGACCAGTCCCATCTCAATGACCTGGTGACCCGGATAGCTCACAAAGGCATCCCAGCCGAAATCCTTGTCTGCCAGATCAGCTGACTTAAGGGAGATGTCAAGCAGCTCCCTCTTCCCTGTTGCCTGATAGTATGCCACGGCTGCCTCATACATGTGCCCGAGGTTGTAAAGCTCATGGCTGAGAATGTTGGTTTTTTCCCATCTCTCACCCTCAGCCCATTCGTGGATCTTACCATAGCCCATCTCCGCAATGGTGCGGTTCGTATAGAGGTATCCGTCATCCTCCTGGGCAAGATCTATCTTCCATATCAGTGAGTCAACATATGCCTCCAGGTCAGGATCGGGGAGAATTTGCAGCGAATAGGCTGCGCCCTCTATAATCTTCGTTACATCGGAGTCGTCAAACGGGAATATTGTCTGAAATGCCCCGGTATCAAGACCGCCGGCTATCTCGAAGTTCTTCACCCTGCCGGTTGACTCGCAGTACCCGAAGGCGATGGGTATGGTCACCTCATGATTTTTCCGGATACGCGGTGCCCAGAAATTATCTGTCATCTTCACCGAGGTGAAGGGCACAGGCCGGATAGGGTAGTTATCATCCGTCGTCCCGCGGCTGCAGGATGACGCGACCATCAGTACGATTGCCGCGGCAATAAAAATACTTCCTGTTTTTTGCATTGTTTACTGTTTTACCGTTTTCATCCAGACAGTCATCTCACCACTGCCCCTGTTGTTCCATGTATAATAAGGTACGGCTTTCACCTGCCTTTCCGTTCCCTCCGCGGTTACTGCCGCAAATGAAAGTACACCCGCGCCGCCGGGCAGCTCCGGTTCAAATGTAAATTCAACCTTCGTGTCGGGGTTTACGCGCAGCTCCCTGACCGGGCCGTTGTCTGCCTCCTCAAGGCAGTATACCAGTGGACCGTATCCCAGTGCCACCCTTCCGCTGTCGGTTTTCACTTCTTCCCGTGCCGTTATGAAACGGGGCTCCATGGGCAACACAACCTCCACAACATCTCCCCTGTTCCAGCTTCTCTCAATGACCGCAAAGCCGTCGTCAGTCCTGACAGCCGTTTTCTTGCCGTTCACCGTGACCTGTACCTTGCCTTCTGCCGGTGTCAGATACCTGTACAGTCCTCCTTCAAATGGCTCACCGCCGGTCCATAACGGAATGCGCACGCGCAATATGAACCTGCTGCCTTCGTTGTCAGGATTAACCTCTATTCTGACATTACCCTTCCAGGGATATTCCGTCTCCTGCCGCACGGTTACTTCTCCTTCACCTGCTGCCAGCCTGGCTTGTGAGCTGATGAAGAGATTCACACTGATGTCGTCGTCCGATGTCGACCATATATACTGCTTCAGTGCAGGCATGAAGCGGGCAACGTTGACAGGGCAGCATGAACATTCGAACCACCCGGCACGATCAAAGCTGCCGTCCGACTCAAGAGGATTGGTATAGAAAAAGCGGCAGCCGTCGCTGCTTATCCCTGATATCAGCCCGTTGTAAAGGGTGCGCTCAAGCACGTCCAGATACTTTGCATCGCCGGTAGCCCTGTAGAGCCTGTGGTTCCAGAAGACATTGGCCACCGAGGCGCAGGTCTCAGTGTAAGCCTCCATGTTCGGAAGCTCAAAGGGCTCACCGAAGGCTTCACCGTACTCTTTCGAGCCTATGCCGCCGGTGATGTAAATCTTCTTCTGCGTGACATCTTCCCATATCCTTTGCGACGCCCCCAGATAGCGGTTGTATCCCGTGGCTTCCGATAGGTCAGCCATTGCGGTATACATGTATCCTCCCCTGACAGCATGGCCAACGGCTTCGGTCTGCTCCAGCACCGGCAGATGCATCTGCAGGTAGACAGAGTCATTATAGACCCTGAACCTGCTGGTGTCAGGATGACGTATATATTCGCCGGACCTGCCGCGCACGTCAAGAAAGAACTGTGCCAGCTCAAGCCACCGCCTGTCGCCTGTGAGCCCGTACAGTTTTATCAGCCCGATCTCTATCTCCTGGTGGCCGGGAGCGATCTCCCTTTTGCCCCATCCGAACTCCCGGTAAATAAGCTCGGCATTCTTCAGTGCCACATCCAGGAAGCTGCGGGATCCTGTGGCCTGATGATGGGCTACAGCCGCCTCATACATATGTCCGACGTTGTATAACTCATGGCTCACGCGCTCGTCGATCCATCTCTCGCTGCCCGCCCCGGGAGCCATGTTGACCGGGTCAATGGTGCGGGTGGTATAAAGATAACCGTCATCCTCCTGAGCGGCAGCGAAGAGCAGTACCAGGCTGTCTACGTACTCACGCAGTTCCGGGTCAGGGGTCACCATCAGCGAGTAGCAGGCTCCCTCAACGATCTTGAAGACGTCAGAGTCGTTGTACCTCGCTCCCGTATGCTTTCCCTTCTTCAGTCCGCCCGCAACGGCGAAGTTGTCTATGCGGCCCGTAAGCTCACACTGCCTGAAGACATAAGGTATGGTCTTCACCCTGTTGCGTTCGATCATGGGCGACCAGAATCCGTCGTTGATCATCACATCACTGAAAGCAGGAGTATCAAGCCATTGCTCCGGCTTCTCCTCCCCGGCCCCGCTGGCGCAGGAGCCCAGTAAAAGTGCTGCCATCACACAGGGCAAAAATGCTGCTTTCATTTTCTTGCCTCCTTTTTGATCTGTTTCAGCCGCTTCATGACATCATTGGTCCCACGGCCAAAGTAATCGTGCAAAGTCCTGTATTCGGCAAACAGCCTCTCATAGGTCCGCGCATTTTCAGCCACCGGCCTGTAGGTGTAATCCTTCACTTTTGCCATGACGGCGGCAGCCTCCTGTATGGTGTCAAAACCGCCGGCGGCTCTGCCCGCAGCCACGGCGCCGAACATGGCCGAGCCGAGTGCCGGCGCCTGCGGTGATCCGGAGATCTTTATCTCCCTGTTTATGACATCAGCATAGATCTGCATCACAAACGGGTTCTTCTCGGCAATGCCTCCTGCCGCATAGAACTCCTCTACCGGCACGCCATTCTCCTCAAAGGTGTCGATGATCATCTTCGTGCCGTAGGCGGTGGCTTCAATAAGCGCCCGGTATATCTCCTCGGGCCTGGTTGTCAGTGACATTCCCACTATCAGGCCGGTGAGGTCAACATCAACAAGCACCGACCTGTTACCGTTCCACCAGTCGAGGGCTATCAGCCCACTCTCTCCCGGCTTCAGCAAGGCAGCCTTTTCCGTAAGCAGGGCATGAAGATCAATGCCCCTGGTGTCTGCCTCAGCCCTGTATTCTGCAGGAGTGCAATTTTCGACAAACCACTGGAA
>JAVEXM010000056.1:16526-17705 GCA_034004025.1 Bacteroidales bacterium | reverse complement strand
TGACCGAGGCACTTAAGCTTATCAGGGAGCTGAGGGAAGAGTTCTGGAAGGATCTGCTTGTTCCCGGCTCTGCTGATGAACTTAACCAGGAACTTGAGAAGGCAGGCAGGGTGGCTGACTTCATGGAGTTGGGGGAACTGATGGTCACCGACGCACTCAACAGGAGGGAATCATGCGGAGCCCACTTCAGGGAAGAGAGCCAGACACCGGATCATGAGGCCCTGAGAAATGATGAAGAGTATGCCTACGTGGCAGCGTGGGAATATAATAATGACCAGCCTCCGATATTGAACAAGGAAGAGCTGAAGTTTGAATTTGTGGAACTGAAACAGAGAAGTTACAAGTAAAAATTAGCGCGGATAGATATGAAGCTCAAACTCAAAATATGGAAACAGAAGAACGCCGGATCGAAGGGCGGATTCGTAACATATGACCTCGATGGCGTGGCTCCGGAAATGTCTTTTGTTGAGATGCTTGCCTATCTCAACCAAACTCTGTTGGAGCAGGGCAAGGAGCCGGTTGCCTTTGACCACGACTGTCATGAGGGTATCTGCGGCAGCTGCGGCATGTACATCAACGGTTATCCTCATGGCCCGGTAAAGGGACTGACCACCTGCCTGCTCTCCATGAGGCACTTCAAGGACGGGGAAACCATAGTAATCGAACCGTGGAGAGCCAAACCCTTCCCCGTGGTAAAAGACCTGATGGTAGACCGCAGTGCCCTTGACAAGATCCAGGTTGCCGGTGGCTTTATTGCGGTGACCACCGGAGCCGCTGCTGACGCCAATGCCGTCCTGGTCAGCAAGAAGAAAAGTGACCTGGCCTTTGACTCTGCTGTCTGTATCGGTTGCGGCGCCTGCGTGGCAGCCTGCAAGAACGCATCGGCAATGCTCTTCGTCTCAGCCAAGATCTCACAGTATGCGCTACTCCCCCAGGGCAGGCCCGAGGCCAAAGAGCGCGTCAGAACCATGATAGCCGAGATGGACAGCCATGGATTTGGCAGCTGCTCAAACACAGGCGCCTGTGAAGCACAGTGCCCCAAGCAGATCAAGCTGTTCAATATCGCCAGGCTGAACAGGGAGTATTACAAGGCACTCTGACCAGGCAGGTAACGACGGGTCTGAGACCCGTCGCAACACAGATCGGGCATGTAACTTCGGGTCTCAGACCCGTCGCAAC
>JAVEXM010000056.1:8502-16426 GCA_034004025.1 Bacteroidales bacterium | reverse complement strand
AGACCCGTCGCAACACAGATCGGGCATGTAACTTCGGGTCTCAGACCCGTCGCAACGGCACCCGGTTGCAGATTTGCTTATGATGGTAGAATCCTACCTGCAGGTGTCCTCAATCTCCGCTATCGTCTTGGGTGCTGTCTTGCCCAGCATCCGCGAGCCGTCGGGAGTTATCAGAACATCATCTTCGATCCTTATCCCTCCGAAGTCGAGGTACTTCTCCACCCTGTCGTAGTTGATGAAGCCCGCATGCAGATCATCAGCCTTCCACTTGGCAAAAAGCTCGGGGATAAAATAGATGCCAGGCTCCACCGTGAAGACATGGCCCGGCTTATAGGGCAGGGCGAAACGCAGTGATCTCAGTCCAAACTGCGTGCTGCGTTTTACCTCGTCATTGTAACCCACATAGTTCTCACCGAGAGCCTCCATGTCATGCACATCGAGCCCCATCATATGCCCCAGTCCGTGAGGCATGAAGAGAGCATGAGCACCTGCAGCAACAGCCTCGTCAATATCACCCTTCATGAGCCCGAGATCCTTAAGCCCTGCAGCAATAATAGCACAGGCGCCAAGATGCAGATCACGGTTTGAGATACCCGGACCGGCCCTCTTTGTTGACTCGGTATTGGCTTTCAGCACAATCTCATATATCTCCCTCTGGCGCTGGCTGAAACGGCCTCCGACAGGCGTGGTGCGGGTGAGGTCAGCAGCATAGTGCATATCTGACTCGGCACCGCAGTCGGTGACCATCATCCTCCCCTCTTTCAGAATGTTACCGTGATAATGATTGTGAAGCGTCTGGCCGTTTATGCTCAGAATAATCGGAAACGACGGACCGCTGCCCATGGCCCATGCAATCCCCTCAATCGTTCCGAATATCTCCTTCTCCGTCACTCCGGGCTTACACATGCGCATGGCCGTCGTCTGCATCTCACATGCAACGTCTGAAGCCTTTTCGATCTCTGCAATCTCTACATCTTCCTTGATTGACCGCAGGGAAAACACAGCCTTTATCAGGCTCTCGGATGCCTTCGTGCGCATCTGGCAAGGATTTTCCCGCAACAGCGCCCCAAGCGTCATCTTGGTCTCAGCCCTGTACGGGGGAAGGAAATGAATAACCCTGTCCCTGTTCAGCGCATCATGAATATAATCCTCAAGCTTTGCAAACGGCCTGGTAGCAACAATGCCAGCCTGAAAGGCAAGATCCGCTATCAGGGGCTGAGGACCCATCCATACGATGTCATCCACATCGAAGTCATTACCGAATATTATCTCCTCCCCGGAATCAAAATCGATCACTCCCGCAATGCCGGGGAGGTCAATTCCGAAGAAATATAGAAAATCACTGTCCTGCCGCCAGTGATATGTGTTATCAGGGTAATTCATGGGAGACTCTACATTACCCACAAGGAGGGCTATGCCGTCGCCGAGGAGGGCCTTCAGCTTTTTGCGGCGGTTGATGTAAACTTCTTTGGCAAACATATTTGTTGTTTTTGGTTCCAGATTGCTAATGTAGCAAGAGCTTCCGACTTTTTTCAGGATAAAAGTAAATTTTAATTGCGAAGGGCATTGTTATCTGTTCACAAGTGTATATATTCGCAGTACGTTAATCTTGAATATATCAGTCCATTATGCCCTATCGCCGTCTGCCCAATACTGATACGGCCCGTCTGCGTGCCATGAAGAGAGCCATTGAAATGAGCAAGAATATCCCTCCGTTCAGGCTCGCATTCTCCATGAAGACCCTCGTCAAACTTCAGGCATTCCTTCCTGTTTTTGAGAATGCCGTCAGCCATCAGCGCCAAACCCTTGCCAACCAGTCAGAAAAGAGCAGGAGTAACCAGGAAACGGCCAGGAAGGCGAGAATCTATATCACCCACTTCCTGAAAGTCATGAACATGGCTGTGACAAGGGGCGAGATACCGCCGGAAACAAGATCGTTCTACGGCATTGCCCCGGACGACGGATCCATCCCTTCACTGACAACGGAGAATGAGCTGGTAGCCTGGGGAAAGAGGATCATTGACGGGGAAGAGTACCGGATCCGTAAGGGAAGCTCCCCGGTCACCAACCCATCTATTGCTGTTGTCAAGGTGCGTTATGAGAAATTCCTGGAGACACGAAATCATTACAAGACCAGCAACCGCCGGGCATCCGACTGTGTCAACCGCACCGCTGACATGCGCCGTGAGGCTGACGAGCTGATCACACTTGTCTGGAACGAGATCGAGAGCAAATTTTCCTCGCTGCCCGAGGAGGAAAAAAGGGCCAGTGCCGAAAAATACGGAGTGGCCTATGTCTTCCGCAAGAATGAGACTGCCGCCCGCGATCTTTCCCCCACCCTGTTCGAAGTGAAACAGGAAAACCAATAGGCCTGCATTGCAACTCGGCAACACTATATTGAGGGATCAGCCTCTCTTCCTGGCTCCCATGGAGGATATTACAGACCCCTCCTTTCGGTATGTCTGCAAGATGTTCGGGGCCGATTTCATGTACACCGAATTCATCTCTTCCGACGGACTGATAAGGGATGGCAGGAAGAGCGTGAAGAAGCTCGATCTGTTCGACTATGAGCGGCCAATAGGTATCCAGCTCTACGGCCATATCATTGACTCAATGGTCGAGGCCGCACTCAGGGCCGGCGAGGCTGAACCGGACCTTATCGATCTCAACTTCGGCTGCCCGGTGAGGAAAATCGCCGCCCGCGGTGCCGGAGCCGGGATGCTTCAGAATGTCCCCCTGATGATCGAAATGACCTCTGCTATTGTCAGAGCCGTTAATATCCCGGTCACTGTCAAAACCAGGCTGGGTTGGGACGAAAACAGTAAGATCATCGTGGATCTGGCGGAACAATTGCAGGATACGGGCATAGCCGGGCTGACAATTCACGGCCGCACCCGGTCACAGATGTACCGCGGTGAGGCAGACTGGACACTCATAGGCGAGGTGAAGAACAATCCCCGCATGAAGATACCCGTTATCGGCAACGGCGACATCAGCACTCCTGACAAGGCGAAGCTGATGTTCGACCGCTACGGAGTTGACGGGATAATGATAGGGAGGGCAACCTTCGGCAGGCCCTGGATCTTCAGGGAGATACGCCACTACCTCGACACCGGCGAGCTGCTGCCTGAACCTTCCGTCAGCGAGAAAGCTGACCTGGCACTGATGCACCTGGAAAAGTCACTCGAGCACAAGGAGGGCAAAAGTGCCATACTGGAGATGCGCAGGCATCTGTCCAACTATTTCAAGGGACTGCCCAACTTCAGGGACACAAGACTACGACTGCTTACCTCCCTCGACGTAGACGAGATAAGAGTGATTATAGAAGAGATAAGGGAGAAATGGGGGTCATTCAGAGGTGAGGGCCTCACCGGCATCTACGGTGTGTGACATAACAACCCTGGCGTAGAGTTTCCGGATATCCTTCCAGCGATACACCACTGCCATGACAGCAATAAACAGCACTGACATGGCTACCAGTCCCGCAAATTCCTGCCACGGGTAGACCTTGAGCTGTTCATACATTGCCGGCGTCTGAAGAGCAGCGTCCTTATGGGTTACGAAAATCGAGAGAAAAGCATTGTTGGCTGCATGGGCCCCGATGGCTAACTCGATACCGTCATCAAGCATTGTCAGGATGGCAAAGACGAGCCCGAAAAATACATACTGCGGTATCATCGTCATGAAACCGAATTCCTTAACCTCCGGGTTGAGGGCATGCATAAGCCCGAACAGTATCGAGGTAACAACAATGGGAAGCCATCTGTTGCGCGACAGCACGGCAAAGCCCTGCATCAGATAACCCCTGAACAGTATCTCTTCATATGCCGCCTGGAAAGGTATCAGCAGTATTGCGATTACAGCAAGGCTTATCAGGCTGCCGGAGGTGTTGTTCAGGTTGAAGTTGCCCGGGTCTGACCTGACTGACCAGACCAGCCAGAGAGCTGAGATGACCGACCATACCAGTGCCGAGAAGAGCATCCTCCCCCAGCGCACTCGCCTGCCACCGTTGATCACCGTGCCGAAACTGCGGTTATGCAGCGGCTTTATCAGCAAGACCATCGTAAAGAAGGCCAGAATAAACGGGAACAGGAGAAGGAGCAAGCCGATATTTGGATCAATGCCCATCATCTCAAAATCGGGCATCCCTCCTTTTTGGGGGACTCCGGAACCGTCAAGAGCGTAAGCGATCATGACTATCCCCAGTGGTATTGCTCCTATGATATTGGAGACAAGGAATGGGATCACACCTCCCAGGAAATACCTCCAGAAGGCATTCTTTCCCTTAAAAGGTGCTGTCAGGAACGGGGTGTCACCCTGTACAGGGGACTCAAGGTTTTCGTTGCTTTCCATGAGAATTGCCATTTAAAATTCTGAGCCCGGCCTTGCCGGATAATCTATTGAGTAGTGCAGCCCCAGGCTCTCTTTCCTGTTCTTTGCCATCTTTATTACCAGGTATCCGGCAGCGATCAGGTTGCGAAGCTCTATCAGCTGTCTTGAAAGCGTGGACCGCCGGTAGAGGTCTTCAGTCTCCTGGTATATGATCTCGAGCCTTGTCTTTGCCCGTGCCAGCCTGAGGTCTGACCTCACAATACCTACATAGTTGCTCATGATCATCTGCATCTCCCTGTAATTCTGGGTCACAAGGATCATCTCCTCGAGGTTCGTGGTGCCATGATAGTTCCACAGGGGAATCTTCTCCTCAAAATCCAGGTCTGCTATCCGGCCTGCAGCATCCCCGGCAGCCCTGTGGGCATATACGGCAGCTTCGATGAGCGAGTTCGACGCCAGCCTGTTGGCCCCGTGAAGCCCGGTGGAAGAGACCTCTCCTATTGCATAAAGACGGTCTATGGAGCTTCTGCCGTTCATGTCAACCTTCACCCCGCCGCAGGAGTAATGAGCTGCAGGAACCACGGGTATCATCTGCCTCGTGATGTCAATGCCTTCCTCCATGCACTTTTCATAAATGTGAGGGAAATGTGATTTCAGCTCCTCGGCGTCAAGATGCGTGCAGTCAAGCCATACATAATCATCACCCCTGAGCTTCATCTCGTTGTCAATGGCCCTTGCCACAACATCACGCGGGGCCAGCGAGCCCCTGGTATGATACCTGGACATGAACTTCTCCCCGTCACTGTTGCGCAGCTCCGCACCAAAACCCCTCAGGGCCTCCGTGATCAGAAAGGATGGCCTGACATTGGGATTATAAAGTGAAGTGGGATGAAACTGAATGAACTCCATGTTCTCCAGTTTACCGTTCGCCCTGTGTACCATGGCCATACCGTCGCCCGTGGCAACAACGGGGTTTGTGGTGGTCAGGTAAATGTTACCGCAGCCGCCGGTGGCCAGAACGGTAACCTTCGAAAGGAATGTCTTCACCTTGCTGCTCTCCAGATCAGCCACGTAGGCCCCGTAGCACTGAATGTCCTTCCACTCCCTGGTAACATACTCCCCGAGGTTATGCTGGGTGAGCAGGTCGATAGCGAAATGATTTTCGAAAACAGTGATGTTCCTGTGTTCCCGGACTCTTCGTATAAGAACCTCCTCTATTGCCGCCCCCGTGGAATCCTTCTGATGAAGTATCCTGTGTTCGGTGTGACCGCCTTCCATCGCCATGTCAAGCCTGCCGTCAGGCTTCCTGTCAAAATCGACCCCCCACTCTATCAGGTCCCTGATCCTTGCCGGGGCTTCACTCACCACCATCCTCACCACCTCCTCATTGCAGTAACCTGCACCCGCCACCAGGGTATCCCTGACATGCTTCTCGATATTATCAGGCTCGTACATCACCGCTGCAATCCCTCCCTGGGCATACTGGGTACTGCAGTCCTCCATACCCGCCTTCGTGATCACGCACACTGTACCATGATCCGCTGCCTTGAGGGCAAAAGAGAGACCGGCGATACCCGATCCTATTACCAGAAAATCACACCGAACTTTCATACAGCCATTTTCTAAGACGATTAGCAAAGATACAAATTGATTTTACACCATTTCGGTCAATTGTAAAACAGCGGATTTTAATATACTTTTGCCCGGTTAACAGGCAGAACCCAAAAAATACTATGGCCCAGGAAGATCTCTTTAAAAAACTCGTTGCTCACTGCAAGGAGTACGGTTATATTTTCCCTTCGAGTGAAATCTATGACGGGCTGGCAGCCGTGTATGACTATGGCCAGTACGGGGTTGAACTGAAAAACAACATCAAAAAGTACTGGTGGGACAGCATGGTACTCCTCCATGAGAATATCGTCGGCCTTGATTCTGCGATATTCATGCACCCGACAGCGTGGAAAGCCTCAGGCCATGTCGATGCCTTCAATGACCCCCTGATAGACAACAGGGACAGCAAGAAGAGATACCGTGCCGATGTACTGATCGAAGAGCATCTTGAAAAGCTGTCGGAGAAGATTGAGAAGGAGGTAGAGAAGGCCAGGAACAGGTTCGGAGAAAAATTTGACGAGGAGCTTTACAGGTCAACAAACCCGCGCATACTGGAGATAAGCGGCAAACATGAAGAGATTCATAAAAGGTTTGTGGATGCCCTGGCCGGACCCGATCTCGCCGAGCTGAGACAGATAATCGTTGACAGCGAGATAGTCTGTCCCGTCTCAGGCACAAAAAACTGGACTGAAGTAAGGCATTTTAACCTGATGTTCTCAACGGAGATAGGCTCTACCTCCGACGGAGCCATGAAGATCTACCTTCGACCCGAGACGGCCCAGGGTATCTTCGTTAACTTCCTGAATGTTCAGAAAACAGGGCGCATGAAGCTGCCCTTCGGAATAGCGCAGACAGGCAAGGCTTTCAGAAACGAGATCGTAGCACGGCAGTTCATCTTCCGCATGCGCGAGTTCGAACAGATGGAGATGCAGTTCTTCGTAAAGCCGGGGACAGAACTGCAGTGGTTCAGCCACTGGAAGGAGGCACGGATGAAATGGCACCGTGCCCTGGGCTTCGGGGACGACAACTACCGTTTCCATGAGCACGAAAAGCTTGCCCACTATGCCAATGCCGCCGCTGATATAGAATACAAATTCCCGTTCGGATTCAGGGAGGTGGAAGGAATCCACTCCAGGACCGACTTCGACCTGAAACAGCACCAGCAGTACAGCGGCAGGAAGATGCAGTACTTTGACCCTGAGATCAATGAGTCGTACATTCCTTTCGTGATAGAAACATCCATCGGAGTTGACCGCATGTTCCTGCAGGTGATATCTGCATCATATTACGAAGAAGACCTCACCGGCGAGGACGGAGTGCCCGACAGCAGGGTCGTTCTCAGGCTGCCGTCGGTGCTTGCCCCCGTGAAACTCGCTGTGCTTCCCCTGGTCCGGAAGGACGGTCTGCCCGACATATCACGCAAAATAGTTGATGATCTTAAGTTCGACTTCAACTGCCAGTATGATGAGAAGGATTCGATAGGCAAGCGTTACCGCAGACAGGATGCCATCGGCACACCATACTGCATTACCATCGACTATCAGACCGTGGATGACCAGACCGTCACCATAAGATACCGCGATACGATGCTTCAGGAACGGGTAGCCATCACTGATCTGAAAAATATAATTGCCGACAAGGTAAGCCTGCAGGAGCAACTCAAGAAACTGTAACATGAGATCGCGGCCGGGAAAGGTTCTGATCATAACCTACTACTGGCCTCCCAGCGGAGGCGCAGGGGTGCAGCGGTGGCTCAAGTTTGCCAAATACCTGCCGTCATCCGGCTGGATACCCGTCATTCTTACCGTCGACCCTGAATATGCCGCCTACCCCTACAGGGATGAGTCGCTGTATGGCGAAATACCCCTTGATGTTGAAGTATACAGGACAAAGGCAGTAAATTACTTCGCTCTATACAGCAAGGACCAGGCGAAGATACCCCATTCAGGGTTTGCCTCAGGTGCTGATAATGACAGGAAAA
>JAVEXM010000056.1:0-8402 GCA_034004025.1 Bacteroidales bacterium | reverse complement strand
GCGAACATCCGGTGGCTATAAAGCATATGATGGAATCAAGCATGCTACTGCTGATAATCCCTGACCATGCGTCAAACAGGTCAATCCTTACCGGAAAGATATTTGAGTACCTGGCTACCGAAAAACCAATCCTGCTGCTGGGGCCGAAGGATGGCGATGCGGCTCAGCTCCTGGTGAAATGCGGCTACCAGGGCATATTTGCCTACAATGACGCCCCGGGTATTAAGAATTTCATTCTGAGAGTGGCTGAGGGTAAGCCGGTTAAGCGAAGCGGCCATCACCTTGAATACTCACGCCGGGCACTCTCATCAAAGCTTGGTGAGATGCTGGGCGATATTCTGTGATCATCTCCTGAACCTCCCGGCGAACAGGTCAATGAGGTTGTTTACGTCATCAGAGAGACGCCAGTAATAAAGACCCGCGGTATAAACAACAGTTACCAGCAGGCTCCTCAGCAGTATGTCAGTCACGAGCGACATCTGCGGTAAAACAAACCCTGCAAGGGCAGCGGCAACCGCCAAAAAGGTCATCTTCAGATGACTTGAGCTGAAAGGCCAGATGCCAAATTTCCTGCCTGCAACCACAACACCGAGCATATTGTAAACAATGTTGGAGATCATTGTGGCCAGGGCAGCTCCGTTGATGCCGTACAATGGTATTAAAATCATGCTGGTGCCAACGAAAAGGGCCACAAGAATGAACATCAGCCAGGTCTGATACCGGTATAGCTTTGAGGTGCTCAGAATGATGCCGTTGATGCCTGCAATGATGCTGATGAGGTAGCCTAGGCCGACCATGATTATCACACCTCCGCTGTTGCCGTAAGCCTCCGGAAGGAGACGAAATATGTTATCGAGGTTGACAACCAGCCCCGTGAAGATCAGCAGCCCGATTGCATACTGGTTGATGCTGCTCCTTTTGTAGAGATCGTAAATGGTATCCAGGTCATCATTCTTCCACGACTCTGCCAGGAAAGGGATGGAGATTTTTGCCACCGACCTGCCGGGGAGGGCTATCATCACCGCAAAATAGGTCGCAATAGCATAGATCCCTACCTCATTCTCTCCCAGGTACCTGTTGATGAACACCTTGTCGAGCGTGGTGAGGATGATGGAGCTGAAACCAGTGAGAATACCGAACAGTGAAAGAAAGAAAATCTCCTTCCTGAATTTTGGAGTGATAAATCCCGGTTTGAACTTCAGCGATATCTCCCCCCTCACCAGCAGGCTGATGAAAATTATGATGAGCGGCACCCCCTGGGAGACAACATACCCGAACAGATAGCCTGAAAAGTCGATGATCCCGAACCAGAAGAGACAGATAAGTCCAAAGTTCAGCACCCTGAACAGGAACTCCTTCAGGAAGGTCCCCAGTACGGCATCATACAAAACCTTGTTGTAATTGTCGAGCAGATTGAAGAGAAGCGTGATCAGCAGCAAGGCCGGCAGATAAAAAGAGTATTCGGCTATCAGCGGCGAGCGCTCCATGTTTACCCTCTCGAAGTACGGAGAATAAAACTTCAGAAAAATCAGTGCGAGGATGAACCCGGCAAGGGTTATAATCAACGCCAGCCCGAGGAACCCGTTGTGCTTTTCACGGCTGTCCCTGAACCAGGGGAAGAGCCTGTTGATGACATTGGTGAATCCGAGACTGGAAAACTGTGCCAGCACGGTGGCCAGTGACATCAGCAGCTGTACAACACCTATCTCACCCGTGCTAAAGACTTTCGGCGAGAGAAGGATAATATTCACAAACCCGAGGAGGGCTCCAAGATATGACCATGCTGTGCCGCGGAGCGTCTGATTCCTAACAATTCCCATCTTACTCTCTTGCTCCGGCAAATGTATAATAATATACTCATTTGATTTAAACCTCAGTTGGTGTATTTTTGTCAGGTATTAATTAATCACGGGTTTTCCCAAAATGATCTCTCCATGAAATCAAGCATACTGAAATCATCCCTGCCGCATATCATTGCCGTGCTTCTGTTCACGGTTGTCTCCTTTGCATATTTCTATCCTGTGCTTGAAGGCAGGAAGCTTGATGCGCATGACACCAAAGTTTATCTTGGCTCCTCAAAGGAGATCAGCGACTACCGTGAAGAGCACGGGGGCGAGCCGTTATGGACCAACTCGATGTTCGGAGGGATGCCTGCCTATATGATATCTGCCAAATATCCGGGAAACCTTTTCAAGCACCTCGATAACTTCCTGAAGATATACAATACACCTGTTGCAGCACTATTTCTGTCGATGCTCGGGTTCTATATCATGCTTCTCTTCTTCAGGGTCAACCCCTGGCTGGCCATGGCCGGCGCCATAGCCTACGGCTTCAGCTCATACCTCTTCGTCAGCCTCTCGGCAGGACACAACACCAAAGCCTATGCCATGGCATATATGGCTCCCGTTGTGGGCAGCGTGGTCTGGTCGTTCAGGAAAAATGCCCTGGCTGGCGGAATACTTTTTGCCCTCTTCCTCTCCCTGGAGATAATGTCCAATCATTTCCAGATTACCTACTACACAGGACTGATCGTACTTGTCTTCGGCATCTTTGAGCTTGCAGATGCCCTGAAGAACAAGACCCTGCC
Source organism: Bacteroidales bacterium (assembly GCA_034004025.1). Classification (GTDB taxonomy): domain Bacteria; phylum Bacteroidota; class Bacteroidia; order Bacteroidales; family VadinHA17; genus SR-FBR-E99. The sequence goes on along the minus strand of JAVEXM010000056.1, from coordinate 5,815 downwards.
GGCATTCATGAAGACTTTCGGAATACTTGTTGTCGCTGCTCTGATCGCCTTCGCCGTCAACTTCGCCCCACTTTATTCTACTTTGGAATACAGCAGGGAATCAACGAGGGGCCAGAGCGAGCTAACCGCCGCTGAAGGCAGTGATCAGAAAGGACTTGACAAAGAGTATATTACACAGTGGAGCTACGGGATAGCAGAGTCGCTGACATTCCTTGTGCCCAACTTCAGGGGTGGCGCCACCGCACCCTTCCCGGGTGACTCCGAGACAGTAAAAGCGCTGCGGAAAAATAACCTGGGACAGGCCCAGGGGCAACTCTTCAGTTACTGGGGGAAACAGCCCTCCACCAGCGGGCCGGTATATTTCGGTGCAGTGGTTCTCTTCCTGTTTGTGCTGGGGCTCCTTATTGTCAAAGGCAGGGAAAAATGGTGGATACTGAGCGGCGTGCTGCTCTCCCTGGTGCTGTCGTGGGGCAAAAACCTCATGCCGGTGACATCTCTGTTCATCGATTGGTTTCCGGGATATGACAGATTCCGTGCAGTATCAATGACACTGGTCATGGCGGGCGTGTTGGTGCCTCTCCTCGCCGTCCTTGCCCTAAAGGCAGTAACAGAAGGATCCGTCACCAGGGAAAAAGCCCTGAAGTCAATGCTTATAGCTGCGCTGGTTACAGGAGGCATATCCATTATCCTTTTCCTTTTACCCGGATTGGCAGGATCGTTCCTCAGGCCTGATGAGACCTCCCTGCCCGAATCCCTGGCGTGGCTGAAAGATGCCATGATCGCCGACAGGAAGATGATGCTGCGCACCGACGCTCTGAGAGCAACACTGCTGATAGCTGCCGGTGCTGCTCTGCTCTGGTTCTTCCTTAAGGAAAAAATAAAGCTGCAGCACACCCTCATAGGCCTCTCAGTGCTCTTTCTCATTGACCAGGTACCGGTAGATGCAAGATACCTTGGAGCTTCCAAATTTGAGACGAAGAGATCCGCCGCCAATACCTTTGAGCCTACAGTGGCAGACAGGGAGATCCTCAGTGATCAGGGTGAGCACCGCGTTCTGAATCTCACTGTATCCGTCTTCAATGATGCCTCTACATCCTACCATCACATGTCTGTCGGTGGATACAGCGGGGTAAAGATGAAGCGATACCAGGAGCTGATCGAGGCAACCCTCATGGATGAGATAAACTCACTCGTCACCAGCCTCAGAACAGCCTCATCACTGGAGGATGCTGAGGGTGTAATGCAAAACCTGAACGCATTGAATATGTTGAATGCCAAGTATATAATACTTGACCCGGGCTCCTCTCCGCTGAAAAACAGATATGCCCTGGGTAATGCCTGGCTGGTTGACAGGGTTACAATCGTTGAGAATGCCGACGCTGAGCTCAGCGCCGTCAGGACTCTTAGCCCGGGGTCAGAAGCGGTAATCGACAGGAGGTTTGCCGATATGATACCGCTGCCCGTTGGACCCGGCTCACCTTCTGATACCATTTATTTGGAATCATACCTGCCAAACCATCTCACCTACAGAGCCGAGATCTCTTCCGACAGGCTTGCTGTTTTCTCGGAGATCTACTATAAGTACGGATGGCAGGCATATATCGACGATGTCCCTGCAGATCATTTCCGTGCAGATTATGTTCTCAGGGGCATGTATCTTCCTGCGGGAAGCCATACGGTGACCTTCCGGTTCGAGCCCCGGTCCTACAAAACAGGCAACAGGGTGTCACTGGCAGGCTCATTGGTGCTGCTGGCCCTGATACTGTTTGCCGGTGTAGCCAGTTTTAGTCAAAGCCGCAGGAATGGCTGAGGTGAGGTCATGCCCGGTATGCGGAGGATCTGATTTTTCAGACCTCTTTGCAGCACGGGATCACCTGGTCACCGGCGGAAGCTTTCGCATTGCACAATGCTGTGGCTGCGGACTTGTCGTCACTGCCGATCCTCCTGAGGAGCATGATATAGGCAGTTATTATGTGTCGGATGATTATATATCTCACTCCGACAAAAAGCAGAACCTGACCGAACTCTTCTACCATCTGGCCAGGAAGTTCATGCTTGGCAGGAAATTCAGGCTGGTGAGGAGGGCGACAGGAAAAAGCACCGGGACAATTGTCGATATCGGCAGCGGCACCGGCTACTTCGCCTCCTTCATGCAACATAAGGGCTGGAATGTCACCGGTGTAGAACTAAATGACCGGGCCCGTGAGTTTTCGGCAGCAAAATTCGGTATCAGGACTCTCACGCCTGCCGGGATCAGTGATCTGAAGGATGCTTCCGCTGACTGCGTTACCCTGTGGCATGTCCTGGAGCATCTCTACGACCCGGAAAAATGGATGGGAGAGATACACAGAATACTTGCCGGTGATGGACGTTGCATCATCGCCCTGCCAAATATAGAATCTTCGGATGCACAGTGGTTTGGTGAGAACTGGGCTGCACTGGATGTGCCAAGACATCTCTGGCATTTTTCGCCCGATACTCTCGTACGTCTTGCAGAAGAGCACGGATTTGCATGCGAGGCAATCCATCAGCTGCCTCTGGACCTCTTTTATATCTCTGCTCTTAGCTACAGGAACCGGGGACGCCGACTGGCACTTCTCAGGGGTATTGCTACAGGCCTGTTTCTTGCCGTGGTGAATCTCTTCCGAAGGAATAAGGCCAGCTCTCTTATTTATGTGTTGTCAAAACAGAAGCTTTAGTATCTGTCAAGCCACCGGTACTTCCTCGGTGTATCCCCGAAACGGACTGCCATAATGAACTCATGTGATCCGTATGTCGACATCTGAATCGACTGCATGGTGAAGTCAAATGAATAACCGAAGAACAGCCTGTCCCTTCTGACGCCGACATTGGCAATGATCGCACTGCCTGTCCTGAAGGTGGCTCCCACCCAGATCTTATTGTCATACGAATATGTAAGGCCAATATCTGCCTGCGGGCGAAGCTGCTCTGACATTTTCAGAAGCAGGGAAGGCTGGAAGAGTGATTTGTCGTCAGGTTCAAAGTCGTAGTTGCCAAAGAGGTAATATGTCCTTTGTATCTTCAGGTCCCTGTAAGCCTGGCTGCCTGCCTTGATGAATCCCTCCATCATGTCCTGCACGGAGAAGCCTATGGCAAACTTCCTGTTCAGGAGGTAAGCCCCGAAATTGAAATCAGGGACAAAGATGCCCTTCCTGAAGTCAGTGTTCAGCCACGGCTCATCGGGATCATCAAACTGTATCTGTCTCTGGTCGATCTTATAATGGTAACCGGTAAATGCCAGTCCGAATGAGAGCTGTGTGCCACCGTGCAGCCAGATGTGGTAGGCGTACGATGTAGAGAAGCCGGTGCGCCGCACCAGGCCGTTGATATCGCTGAATACCGTGGCTCCGATCCCCACCTTTCCTTCCGTATGAGGCTTGAATATCTTCTTATCGAATATGTTGTCCCTGATCAGGTACTTCTGCTTGAGAAGACGTCCCTGCGCACTGAGGGAATAGGTCTGCGGTGCTCCCTGGTATCCCGCCCACTGCTGCCTTGTGGTCAGGTTGATGCTTGTATAACCGTCGCTCCCTGCTACGGCCGGATTTATGAGATACTTGTTGAACAGATACTGGCTGTAGACAGGCAGCTGCTGGGCTTCAAGCCCTGCCGTCATCATCACTGCTGCCAGTATCAGTACCCACTTTCTCATCTTACACGCTTCTCTCCTGTTAACCATAGATTACCTTATTATCGTCACGTGTCCGACTATAGGCTTCTCACCATTGTGAAGGTCAATTGCATAATGATAAGAATCCATTGGCAGCTCCCTGCCGTTGGAAGCACGGCCGTCCCATGGATCGGGATATCCCTTTTCGGATTTCCATACCATCTCGCCCCATCTGTTGAGGATGACCACCTCAGCCTCCGGATAAAGTGCTATCTGGCTGATGACCCACAACTCATTTATGCCATCCCCGTCAGGTGAGAAGGCATTCGGAATGCCAACGCACATGTCGTTCAGCGGAGCCAGTGTCAACGAATCTGCAGCTGCGCAGCCGTTGTAATCGCTGACATCAACTATATAGAGTCCTGCCGTCAGTCCTGTTATCTCCTGTGTTGTATGTCCGCTGTTCCACAGGAAGCTGTAGGCTCCCTCGCCGCCCGTTACCCCGGCAAAGATGATTCCATCGGTGCTCTCCGGACAATATGGCGAGACCATACTGAACGAGATGCTTATCGGGTCCGGCTCGGTGAGTGTGAGTGTTGTGTCGGCCGAACAGCCGTTGCCGTCAGTGACGATAACTTCATACCCGGCAGCCCTGAGATCCTCACGGCTTGCTCCTGCAACACCGTCAGACCACAGATATGATGCTGTTCCAGCCGCGTTAATGGCTGAGAGGTCAACCCGGCCTGTGGCTTCGCCGTTGCAGTTGATGTTGTAGTTGCCTCCTTCGGAGGTCTGTTTATTGATAGACAGACTCAACTGCCCGGGAGAGACAAACGTCACCTCTTCGACGGTATTGCACAGATTATTGTCTGTCACCGTAATGGTATAGGTACCCTCCCTGAGACCGTAGATCGAATCGGTATCCGTAGCTGTAAATCCGTCAGGACCGCTCCATGAATACTGATAAGGCGCGGTGCCCGTCAACGGGATAATCTTCAGCCAGCCGTCAGCTCTTCCCATGCAGCTTACACTGAACCCGTTATAGTTGGACAGTGTCCTGTCAACAGTCAATGGCTCAGGCAACGACAGGTGCGCTTCTGCATCTATGATGCAGCCGTAGTCATCGGTGACCCTGACATTGTAGTCGCCGGGAGTGAGTCCTGATATATCCTGTTCAGTAGATGTGTAACCCGACGGGCCTGTCCACAGGTAACTGTACGGTCCCTTGCCTCCTTCGATTGTCAGGTCGACGGCTCCGTCATTATAGACCGGCGCTGTCAGACAGGTGATATCCGATATTGCAACCGAGACATTCAGCGGTAACGGCTGGGTGAGCTCCACGCCCCTGTCCGTAGTGCAGCCGTTGGCGTCGGTGACATACACCCTGTATGACCCGGCCTTGACACTCAGGTCCTCGAGGTTGCTTGACCATTCGGGATCACTGTTGTTTTTCCAGTCATAGCCATAGGTGCCCGGCCCGCTTCCACCGGTGACGGTTATGTCAATCTGGCCATCCTCGCCGTTACAACTAATATTGTACATGCCATCGCCGGTAAGCGATTTCACGACGGATATGCCAACTGAATCTGGTTCATTAAGAACATATTGGTAAGGCCTGTGGCATCCGTTCACGTCGGTGACAGTGAGATCATAGGTGCCCTGGAAGAGGCCGGTAATTGATGCCGTGGCGGCTGTGAACGCTTCAGGACCTGTCCAGGAATAGGTGTAGTCACCTGTACCGCCGTCGAACTGAAGGTCGATATATCCGTCATTCCTGCCGTAACATGATATCTGATAGTTGCCGTCAGGACTCGATGAGATATCTTCTGCCAGCAGGTCGATGCCGTCAGGCTCGGTCAGCACGTCTGTGAAAGTGAATGTACATCCCTTGCTGGTAGTCACCGTCAGATGGTATGTCCCGGCCGGAACGCCGACGAGATTATTTTCAGTTGAACTGCCTGTTATTACACCTCCGTCTGAAGCGGTCCACTGATAGGTGTAAGGAGCCACGTTAGTGACAAATACCGTGTCCGTGCCGTCCATGTAATAGCTTCGTATGCTGCTCACCCAGATGGATCCGTCACTATATGCTTCGCAGGAGATGTTGTAGCCAGAGTAATCAGACTTGCCAAATTTTACTTCTGTGACGGGAGCATCGAACAGAGTCCTTATCTCCGGCAATTT
>JAVEXM010000055.1:0-17752 GCA_034004025.1 Bacteroidales bacterium | reverse complement strand
ACTATAACCTGCGCATCATCACTCCCGGTGAGATGGTGGGACTGTCAGCAGTCTTCAACAGGAACACCTTCAACTACTCAGTGGTAGCAGTAACAGAGACGACAGGTTTCCTCATTGAAAAAGAGGCTATTGCATCTCTCGTGAAACAGAACGGCACTTTTGGCTTCAGTATCATAAGAAGGTACTGTGAACACAATGCGGGATTATATACAGCCATCGACCAGCTCCTTCATCAGCAGACCAACGGGCGCATGGCGACGGTGCTGCTCAAGCTTGCTGCGGAGAAGTTTGGCGGAGAGGATATCATAAGGCATCTCTCCCGGCGCGAGCTGGCGGACTTTGCGGGCATATCTACCGAAGGTGCGGTAAAGGTGCTGAAAAGCTTTGAGAAAGAAGGCATTGTCAGGCTGGCGGACAAGAGCGTAATCATCCTTGACCACCGCCGGTTGACAGAGATCAGCCGTACAGGCTGAAAAGCCACCCAACCGCACTTGCGGCTTTCCCTGCCCTCCGACTCCGTTGGACGAAGTATACTCCGTCGGACGAAGTCCACTATGTCGGACGCAGTCCGAAGCCTTCAGTGGCCTCTGAAGCTTAGCGAAAGAGGCGGAGGCGGGAGACTTCTACAACCTTATCGTCTGCTCCGGCAGGTTGACACCCTCAAGATGAAGCATGAGCGGGGTGTTGCGGTCATTGGACTCAAGAAGATTCACGTCAACAGTGATGCTCTTTTTCTCTCCCGGTAACAGAACAATGTAATTGTCGTCAAAAAAGACAGGCGTCACCATCTTTCCGTCAATGGCCCGGACAACCTTCATTCTCACAAAGAAGGCTGCCACATCGCCGCTGTTTGCTATGTCAACGGTGAACTTGCCCTGGCTGCTTTTCATCATCTGGCCTACAATCTTTGCCCTGTCAAGAGCCATCAGCGCCTTCTGGTCACCATCGCCGGGAAGCCAGTATGTGTTCTCATCCACGGTAAGACCGGTGGAGACATAAGTAATGCGCAGCCGCAAAAAATAAACTTTGGCCGACCTGTCTCCGGGATTCACATCCCACACCTTTATGTGGCTGCTGGCAGGCAGGGTGGTTTCCTGGGATGCTTTCCACAGCTCACTGCCTTTCTCATCAGTAAGAAGGGCCTCGAGTCTCATACCCTTGCGCTCCCTGGGCGTGGCATTGACGACATAGACTGCCGAGTCTGCCAGATTGAACTGAAGATGCAGCGGTGCTGCCCCGTGCCTGAAACCGTAGAAGCCGGCATTCTGATCGAGGTACCAGTCGTACAGCTGCCCCTTGAGTGCCGGCCAGGGATTCTGGCTCTTCCATAGCAGAAAGCCTGTGTACCAGTCCCACATGTGCGAGGTATATCCTTCAACCAGCGAACGATACTGCTCATAGTTGACGAGCTGCGCCTTCGTCACAAAGTCCTTCATGTCGCTCACCTCCCCCATTCTTTCGATCATGTCGCCGTAGCCCATGAATTTGTGGTAGCGCCATACCTCATTCACCTCCCTGCCGGAGGGTACCACCAGGTCGCTTTCATTCATCATCTTCTCCAGCGACTCCATGTTTGGCAGACCCACCGAGCCTATCTCAGGATTGAAGGGATGCCACTTTTCAGTGAAGAACCAGAGGAGCTCCCTCACATTGTAGGGGCCGTCAGCGGTGCCTCCGATGGTATTTCTCAGGATATCTGCCGAGGTCGACTCATCGAAGTAGAGCCTGGTGCCGTCGAGGGCGTCAAGTGTCTTCCTTATCCTGGCGTCCAGCTCCGGCGGCGGCGGGAACTCATTGCCGCCGCAGTACATGTAGAGCGAAGGATGATTCCGCAGCATCTTCACCTGGTCGGCCAGCGAATTTATGAACAGGGAATGGTTGTCAGGATACTCACGGCGGCGTGCCTGCGTCTCGGCCTTCTTCAGCGTGTCAGGCCACCTGCCGTTGCAGTCGCCCGTGATCCACAGATCCTGCCATACCAGTATGCCGTACTTGTCGCATGCCTCATAAAACTCCGGCCGCTCCATGATGGAGCCGCCCCAGACCCTGATCATGTTCATGTTCATCTCGGCATGCATCTTCACCTCGGCATCGTATCTCGTGCGGCTCAGGCGCAGCATGCCGTCAGATGCTATCCAGTTGGCCCCGCGGATGAATACCTTCTGACCGTTGACGGTAAAGACACGCGAGCCGGTCTTCTCATCGAAGTAGCTGCCCGTCTCCCTGAAGCCAAACATCATATCCTCCCTGTCCAGCGTTGCCCCATCCTTGTCGTGAAACGTTATCACCGCCGGGTAGAGTGACGCCTGCCCCATTCCGTTGGGCCACCAGATCCTGGGATCGGTCTGTTTTATCTCCGAAAAGGCAACTGTGACTGTTGACCCCGGCTCAATCTTTATCTTTTTCTTTTCAATGGAACCCATATAGGCTAAGGCGGCCTCCCCCTCAACCAGTCTGTCGGTGACGTTCTCAAAATCAGCAGAGAAGGTCACGAAAGCCGGGTCCTGCAACTCGCCGGGAAGACGGGCGCCGGGCACACGCGTCCTGGCAAAACCGTCCCTGATATCCACATCTCCTGTAACCTCAATGGTAACTTCATCCCAGATACCGGTGTTGCGGTCCCTGACAGGCTGAATCCAGTCCCACCCTGCCGTGAACTGCATGGTGACATCACGGCCTATCATGCCGTCACCTCCCTGGCCACCGTTGGGGTTGCCCGGATGGAGAGGCGGCTCCACCTTCACGGCAAGCCGATTGTAATCCTTCCTGTTAAGCAGTGAGGTGACATTGTACTTCTGGCGCAGGAACATACCCTCATGGGTGTCATCGCTTATCCGTTTACCGTTGAAATAGATTTCCGCCCTGTAATTGATTCCCCTGAAGTTTATCCAGACCTGCTTCGTGGAATCGAGGGTCTCGGCTGAGAAACGGGTAAAGAACCAGTAGGTATAGTAATCACGGCCCTCGTTGTAGACATCCGGAATCTCCTCGTTATTCATGCCGAACCAGGGCTCAGGTGCGCGACCGTTATTCACCAGCGTCGTCAGCACCGTACCGGGAACCGTAGCATTAATCCATCCTGTAAGCTCAGGATCAGACATTGTCAGATAGCATCCGTCTACCTTTACCTCCGAGGCTTTCTTCGCCCTCCATCCTGCAGTCAGAGGCGTTACCTGGGCTGAAACAGCCAGAGTAACAGTCAGTAATAAGCTTGCAGTAAATATCCTTTTCATTCGATTATTTATTATTGTTTCATTGGTCGAATGGAACTTACATGTAGTAAAATAACCATTTTCTCTTGCGGGTTACTGCTCATATAAGTTTCATCCGTGTATAGTTTATTTTCAGAGCTCGGCATGGAACATCCATTGAATAATTATCCGTCGGTGTGTAAAACGGAATTACCGTGGCTGTTTCATTTGTGTCTCCTGTTGTGAATAAGAATGGCAAGATATTAAAATAATCAGTACCTGAGGCCCCATGCACGATTGAAAAGAATCATGGAAGCCTTCTGCCAGGGTGGGGGAAAAAATTAACGGCAGACGCTTTGTTTTTAGCTGAGGAATTTAAACATTGCAGATTCAATTTTTCTGTCCATGGACCAGCCCGGCTACCGGGAGCGAGAGAGGCTCTTTGCACTGATACTTACCCAGCACCGACGCTGGGGAACGGTGCTTGTGCCTTATATGCTTGAAAAACAGCACGGTCGCGATTATTACCTCCTTGCCGGGGCCCTTGCACCCTTCCCTGACGGAGCCACTCTGTCTGAACTTGATAATGAGGAGAAGGAGATTGTCAGGCTGGTTAATGAATACTCTGACAGGCACCTCGCCAGGCTTTTCTCAAAGCACAGGAGCGTGAAGGAGTTTCTCGATCTGGTAACCGACAGGGAATTTGACAGGATTATCAAGCCCTACATCGAAACCCGTCTCCATCACTGCCTTCACATAGCCCTTAATGAAGAGATCCCCGTCTTCGTTCAGAAGCTGAGGATCACCACACTTCATCCAGAAGACAGGCTTACCATTGCCCCTGAGGAAGCGAAGCCGGTCTTCAGGTTTGAGCGCCAAAACGAGGGAAGCAGTTACTCCCTGACGGTTGAATACAACGGGAGACAGATTGACCTTCGAAAACCATCCACTGAGATACTCTCAAACAAACCCTGCGTGATAAGATCAGACCAGACCCTCTTTTTTGTCTCTGAAATTGAAGGCACCAAGCTGAGGCCCTTTCTCGAGAGGGATAAGATCAGCATACCCGGGGCCGCGGAAGAGAAATATTTCAGCACCTTTGTTCTTTCGGTCATCAACAGCCACAAAGTCACCGGCAGCGGATTTACTCTGGAAGAGAAGATACCGGCGAAGCAGGCGTTCATCACCCTTGAGAGAACCGTCAGCGGCTATCCTGCCCTTATCCTTACATTCCGGTATGATGACCGGACCATATTCTCTTCTGATGAGCTGACACACTTCACCACCTTCAGCAATGAGCAGGGGAAGTTTATCTTCAGGAGAAAGGATCGCGACCTTGCCTGGGAGAAGAGGTGTGTCGGGGTACTGAATGAGTCTGGATTCTTCACTGAGGACGGCACTTTGTTCATGACCCCCGGTGCCACGAAGGAGAACGTCGGCTCCCTTTACGACCTGATTGAGGCGATAGCCTACAACCGGCAGAGACTGGAGGAGGCAGGACTGACGGTCCGCACCGGGAGTCTTGACCGCAATTATTCCCTCAAGCCCGTCACCTTAAATCTGAGCCATGAGCTGATAAACGACTGGTTTGATCTGAAGGCTGCAGTGCAGATTGGCTCCTTCACCATCCCGTTCACAAGGCTGCGGCGCAATATTCTTGACGGGGTGCGTGAGTACTCATTACCTGACGGCACCGTAGCCATCCTTCCGGAAGAGTGGTTCACCCGCTACAGGGGTCTCTTTGAGATGGGCCGCGACCGGGATGAGAGCATCATGCTCCACAAGCAGCACTTTGCCCTGGTGAGCGACATCGTTTCCGGTGACGACTGTGATATCTGTGTCAGGCTGGGAAGGCTCTCTGTTCCCGATCAGCTCCCGCCGCTGACAACCCCGGCGGGTATAACGACCGAGCTGCGCCCCTATCAGGCCGAGGGGCTTAGCTGGCTGCACTACCTGCAGACCCAGAACCTTGGAGGATGCCTGGCCGACGATATGGGTCTGGGCAAGACACTGCAGGCGCTGGCACTGCTGGCATGGAACAAGGAGAACCGCCGGCGCCCTGCAACTGCAGATGCCCAGGCAATGATGAATCCTGACAGCCACGGCAGCGGCAAGGCTACGGAGCAGCTCGACCTGTTCTCCGAGAGAGACAGTGCCTGCACATCGCTGGTCATCGTTCCGGCATCTCTCTGCCACAACTGGTACAACGAGATAAGAAAGTTCTGCCCATCGCTGACAGCAGTGATCCACCACGGCACCGGGAGGCAGAAATCGGCATCCTACTTTTACGGTTATGACATAATTATCTCAAGCTACCACACAGTACGCCAGGATATTGAGATACTCTCCGCTATTAACTTCTTCTACGTAATCCTTGACGAGAGCCAGCACATTAAAAACCCCACCTCCAACATTTACAGGTCCGTCATGCGCCTCCGGTCAAGCCACCGGCTTGTTCTCAGCGGAACACCCGTTGAGAACTCCCTGACCGACCTCTGGACACAGCTCAGCTTCGTCAACCCCGGCCTGCTTGGCTCCCTCACCTTCTTCAGGAGAGAGTTTGCCAGGCCCATTGAAAAGAATTTTGAGGAGGAGAAGGAGAACAGACTCAGGAAGATCATTCAGCCCTTCATCATGCGACGCACCAAGGAGATGGTCGTTACAGAGCTGCCGCCCGTGACCGAGCAGGTTATTCACTGTGACATGTCAGATGAGCAGGCTGCCATCTATGAGAGAGAGAAATCTGCCGTACGGAACAGCATACTTGAGAACATAGAGTCGGTGGGTATGGAAAAATCTGCCATCATGGTGCTTCAGGGACTGATGCGGCTCCGGCAGATAGCCAATCATCCGGTCCTGACTGATGACAAATACAGCGGAGGATCAGGAAAGTATGATACAGTGATACATAACATAGAGAGTGTAATTGCAGAGGGACATAAGATACTTGTCTTCTCCTCTTTCGTCAAGCACCTCGAGCTGTTCCCCAAATGGCTCAATGCCAGCGGCATTGGATATGCAATGCTGACGGGATCGACGCACAACAGGGAGAGTGTCATTGAAAGCTTCAGAAAGGATGAGAGTATCAGGGTCTTCCTGATATCCCTCAAGGCCGGCGGGGTGGGCCTCAACCTGACCGAGGCCGATTATGTCTTTATCCTTGACCCCTGGTGGAACCCGGCGTCGGAGATACAGGCACTGAGCAGGGCTCACAGGATAGGCCAGGAGAAAAGAGTTTTCGTATCAAGGTACATCTCCCAGGAGACGATAGAAGAAAAGATACTCAGACTGCAGGAGAGAAAGTCAAAGCTGGCCGGCACCTTTGCCGGTATGCACAATCCGTTCGAGGATCTTGACGTTAAGGAGATGCTTGAGATAATGAACTGAATTATTATTAGTTTTACGCGAATTTCCCAAACAATCTGTTACAAGAACCGATACAATGACAAACTATCAGAACCATCCGCTGGCCGGGGCCGTCGACCTCGACAGTGCATTCAACAAACTGTGGTCTTTTTACAAGAAATACTTCATAGGGCTCTACATAATCTCTGTGGCCGGCTCCCTGCTCTCACTGGTTTTCATGGCGGAAATTGACATGGCCTCCCTTCAGGAGGTCTCCTCCGATCCGCAGCTGGTAATGGAGAAGATGAAGTCGATGGCCGGGCCATATGCCCTCACCATGCTTGTGACACTGCTCCTGATGGTTGTACTGCACACCTGGGTTCTCGACAGGCCGGCGGCTGAGGCGGGATTCGCCTCAGCGATGCTGAAAAAGATGCTCGTGGCGCTGCTGCCATATCTTGTGGCAATGATCATATTCCTGGTTCTGACCGTCATAGTGACATCAATAGGAGTTGTTCTGCTTGTTCTGCCAGGTCTGTTTGCCCTGGCATACATGGCTTCGGTAATGATCTTTGCCATGCCGGTCACCCTCATTGAAACCCGTAATCCCATCGAGATTATTACCCGCTCCTTCAAGCTGATGCACAGAAACCTCTGGCCAAATATGGGGTGGCTTGTAATAATGGCACTGATAATGGTGGTTACGGCGATGTTGCTCAGCACACTGGCAATGCTGCCGTTTACCGGCTCCTTCATTCGTTCAATCGCCAACCCGGAGGAGGCTTCGGCGATGCTTGAGATGAGCAGAAATCCAATCTATATAGGGTTGAGCGCCCTTACCGGAGCCCTTGTGAGGCCCCTGATGCCCATCCTGGCATTCATCCTCTATTTCAGGAACCGGGGTGAAGAGGTGGCGGAAATCAAGATAACCACAGACAGCGATTCAGCGGTGAGGGTGGAAGATCTCTACCCACGTATGCCTGAAAATGAATGATCAAATATCGGTTTAATCTCATTCACAAAATGATCGCCACAGACGACCGGAATCTGCGTGACGATTGAGCGGACAGCTGTCTGAAAAGATGCTCAGCCCTTATCGCCGAACCTGCGCGACATCTTTTTGGAGATCTTAGCATCAGGATACTGTGCCGAGAATGCCTCCCAGTACTCCTTAACATTCTGTTTTACCTCTTTCCTGAGAACTAGTATACCGATCAGGTTGGGCACAGCCATCAGCACTATGGCTATATATGATAGCGACCATATGATTGTGGTATCGGTAAAAGAGGCTATGAAAAAACCTGCCACGAAAATCATCCGGTAATAGATGACATACTTGCTGCCGAAGAGGTAGGTTGTCGCCCTGTCACCATAGTACGACCATGAGATGGCCGTGGAGAAGGCGAACAACAGCAGTGAGAAGGTCACTATATATGATCCGAAGCCCTTCAGTATACTTTGACTGAAGGCAAATGTGGTCAGCGGGGCGCTGTGGATAAGTGATTCTCCCCTCACTGTCAGGGATGAGATGGCGGGAAGCTTGCCTGCAATCACCTCAATCTCACCGGAGTAAGGGTCCTTGCCTGAGAGAAACTCAATATTCTCTGCCAGCGATCTGGCATGCATGACAGAGAGGCCTGTTGTCATGAGCTTGCCATCCTCTATAACCAGATTGCCGTTGTAAAGGTCAAGGAACTGGTCGCCCCTGAGATGTTTGCTCAGCTTCTTCACGTCTTCACTGTTGCCATCATCATAGATGCCGGCAATGATCTGAATGTCGGTAGTCTGAAACTGGTTCTCCGTCTTCGTGTTCCAGGCACCTGATGCCAGCACCACCAGCCCGGTGAGGGTGCAGATGCATATTGTATCAATAAAAGGCTCCATAAGTGCTACCATCCCCTCGGAGACGGGCTCCGGGGCACGTGCCGCCGAGTGGGCTATTGGTGCCGATCCCTGTCCCGACTCATTTGAGAAGAGCCCCCTGTTCACTCCCCTGTTCATGGCAAAGGCAAAGCTGGCACCCAGGAACCCTCCTGCTGCTGCTGAACCTGTGAAGGCGTCGGCAAAAATTGAGACAAATGAGGGTATGATGTTTCCGGGATGAGAGAAGATCACCAGCAAGGCTCCGGCAACATAGAGCACGGCCATGAAGGGTACAAGGATGGAGGTAACTTTGGCAATCCTCTTGATTCCTCCGATGATTACCAGTGCGAGGAAGAAGGCCAGCACCGCCCCGGTGATTATATGCTTGATGCCAAAGGAGGTAAAGACCGAGTTGGATATGCTGTTAATCTGTGGCAGGCTGCCCGTCCCAAAGGAGCTGAGGATGGTGGCTCCTGCAAAAAAGGCACCCAACACTGCCCCTATTTTGATAACCTTCCCGCCGCGTGTCTTGAAATTGAGGCGCTTTTTCATGTAGTACATGGGACCCCCGGAGATGGTTCCGTCGGGCAAAATATCCCGGTACTTGTGGGAGATCGACACCTCCACCATCTTGGTGCACATCCCGATGGCTGCCGTGACAAGCATCCAGAAGAGCGCTGCCGGTCCGCCGAGGTGCAGGGCCAGCGCCACCCCGGCGATGTTGCCTGTACCTACCGTGCCTGAAAGGGCCGTGGCAAGCGACTGAAAATGAGAAGTGTCTCCGATGTCACGCGAGTGATCATAAGTGCCTTTGGTAATCCTTATGGCATGACGAAAATATCTTATCTGCGGAAAACCCAGATAAATGGTAAAGAAGAGGCCTGTGCCTATCAGCAAAATCATGAACCACCAATGCCCGCCGAGATACCCGTCAAGCCTTACCAGAAAATCATTTAAGCCGTGCATTACAAAATAATTAGCGGTTAGAATTTAAGCAACCCGAGTCCGTTGAGAAACACCAGGGCAATGGCCACAGGGGCAATGAACCTTATGATGAACCGGTAGAGAGAATAGTACCTCACCCGCAGTGTGCCTCCGTTGGAGAGCTCATCCCTGACAGATTGGCCCGGGAAGAACCAGCCGAGAAAAGCAACTATAAGAAGACCTCCGAGAGGCAACAGTATGTTTGCGGTGGTAAAATTAAAGAGATCGAAGATATTCAGGTTAAAGAGTTTGACATCCCGCATCACTCCCCACGACAGCGATGCTGCTATGCCAAGGATGAACATCGATGCCGTCGTGATGATAATGGCAGCGCGTCTGCTCATGTTAAGTTGCTCCGAGAAATACGCCACTATCACCTCCATCACTGAAATTGTTGAGGTAAGAGCGGCAATCGCCAGGAGAAAGAAAAACGTAAACGCGAAGATCATCCCTCCGCTCACCTGCTGGAAGATACCGGGCAGGACAATGAATGTGAGCGCCTCACCTGATGCCGGGGATATTCCGAATGCGAAAACAGCCGGGAATATTGCCAGGCCGGCAAGGATGGCAATGAAAAGGTCGACCATGGAGACCTGCACTGCAGTGCTGGCCAGCTTGTTATCCGCGGGGATGTATGAACCATATGTGATCAGGGTGCCCATGCCTATGCTTAGTGAGAAGAAGGCCTGGCCCAGTGCCATCAGCACGGTTGTCCCGGTGATCTTGGAGAAGTCAGGTCTGAACAGGAACTCCACTCCCTTGCCTGCGCCGGGCAGTGTCAGCGACTTGATGCACATAAGCACAAGCAGTATGAAGAGCAGGGGCATAAGCACCTTGGTCGACTTCTCGATGCCTTTCCGGACACCTCCCAGCACAATACCGGCAGTAGCCAGCAAAAAGATTGAAAACCACAAAGCCGGTCTGAGCGATTCGCTCCTGAAGCTGTCAAACATAACCGTGAGTTCGGCTGACGACTTTCCCTGGATGCCTCCTGCGAGGATCTGGTATATATATTCCAGGGTCCATCCTGCCACGGCAGTATAGAAGGCCAGGATCATAAATGCCGCCACTATGCCCATCGTCCCAACGAGAAACCAGGGCCGGCGCGAGGAGAGCATACGGAATGCTCCTACAGGATTGCGCTGGGTCCGCCTGCCGATCACCAGCTCCGACATCATCACCGGAATGCCGATGGCAAAGATTATCACAAGATAAATTATCAGAAAGGCGCCGCCACCGTTCTCCCCAAGGACATAGGGGAACCTCCAGATGTTTCCCAACCCTACGGCAGACCCGGCTGCCGCCATGATCACTCCCAACCTGCTGCCAAAGGAATCCCTTTTGGAAAAATCAAATCCGCTCATCTTCTTCCCGTATAAAAGTGCGACGCTTTTTTTAAAAGTCTAAAGGTGGCAAAAATCTTAAAAGCAGCAATACGTTGCTGTTAAAAAACAGAAATTCACTGACCCGTGCTGCCGGGCCCTGTTTAAAAACAGCAGAGACGTAGCGGGCTACGTCTCTGCATCAGTGATTAACTAACTATTGAGCTAGTATGATTCGCGTTCCATGTAGTGGGTATGGAGTAGCTCGTGGGCCTTATGGCTGTTTGGTTCTTCGAGGAACTCCTTGTAGATGGCAATGATCTCGGGGTTATCATGCGACTTCCTGAGATCCATATGCATATCCTCGGCATAGATGGCCTCCATACGCCTCTGTCTGATCTCCGCACTTGTGGGTATGGGCTGGCCGCCACCGCCGAGACATCCTCCCGGACAGGCCATGATCTCAATGAAGTGATACTGTGCCTTGCCCTCGCTGACCGCTTTGGCAATCTTGTTTGCGTTGACAAGACCGTGAGCGATGGCCACTTTGAGTTCAGCGCCCTCGAGGAAGTTCCATTCCTCCTTTGTTCCTTCGATCTTTATTGTAGCCTCCTTGACCCCTTCCATACCGCGCACAGGCATGATATTGAGGTTCTTGAAAGGCACCGGCCTGCCGGTCACTATCTCGTAGGCAGTACGAAGGGCAGCTTCCATCACTCCTCCGGTGGCACCAAAGATAACCCCGGCACCTGTTGAGACACCCATGAGAGAGTCATAATGACCCTCCTCAAGAGTGCGGAAATCGACGCCTGCCTGCCTGATCATGACGGCGAGCTCACGGGTTGTGAGAACGAAGTCGATGTCCTTGTAACCACTTGACCTCATCTCCGGTCTGTCAGCCTCATACTTCTTGGCAGTACAAGGCATGATGGAGACGGAGACTACGTTGGCAGGCTTAAGTTTGCGCTTCTCTGCATAAAATGTTTTTGCCAGTGCCCCGAACATCTGCTGAGGCGATTTGCAGGTCGAGAGGTTGGGAAGCATATGCGGATACTTGTGCTCAATGAACTTGATCCATCCCGGAGAGCAGGAGGTGAACATGGGAAGGGCAAGAGTCGTGTCTCCCTCCACCAGTACCTTCTTCAGCCTTGTAAGAAGCTCGGTTCCCTCCTCAATGATTGTCAGGTCCGCCGTGAAGTCGGTGTCAAGCACCGAATCAAATCCCAGTTGCCGCAGTGCGGTAACCAGCTTGCCGGTAACCCTCTCTCCCGGGTCATATCCGAGATCTTCGCCAAGGGCTACCCTTACTGCCGGAGCTGTCTGGACCACCACATGCATGAAAGGATCATAGATGGCATCCCATACCTGGTCGATATATGTCTTCTCAGTCAGTGCTCCCGTCGGGCAGCGGTTGACACACTGTCCGCAGTTGGTGCAGACGACGTGGCTCATGGGCCTGTCGTGGAATGAGGATATCTTCATCTCCGAACCCTTGTGGGAAACAGCTATGGCAGAGACATGCTGAAGCTGGGCGCAGGTGCGCACGCAGCGCTGGCACCTGATGCACTTGCTGTCGTCCTTGATGAAGGCCGGCGATGACCTGTCAATGACATAATTATGATCTTCCACAAGATCAAAGAAGATATGCTCTCCGAAAGAATACTCATTTGCCAGGGTCTGCAGCTCGCAGTTCTGGTTCTTGTAGCACTTGGTGCAGTCTGCCCTGTGCTCAGACAGCAGCAACTCCACAATATGCTTGCGGGCATTCCGTACCTTGAGGGAATTGGTCTGTATCTCCATGCCCTCTGACACAGGGGTGGCACAGGAGGCCACCAGCGTGCGGGCACCTTTCTGCTCGACCACACAGACACGGCAGTTGCCTGCCACACAGAGGTCGGGGTGATTGCACAGTGTGGGAATGTTTATGCCAAGACTCTTTGCAGCTGCCAGGACAGTTGTTCCCTCCGCTACCTTAACCTCATGCTCGTTTATCTTAAGTGTTACCATAATTATCAATAGATAGGATTAGTAAATAACTTCTTCTCTGAAATTCTCAACGATCGATTTGAAGGCATTGCCTACCGACTGTCCGAGGCCGCACTTTGAGGCCACCTTCATGGTATCGGCCAGCTTGACGAGCTCATTGAGGTATGTCGACTTTGCCTCTCCCTTCTTGACCTTTTCAATACCCTTCAGCAGCTGCTGGCAGCCGACGCGGCAGGGAGTGCACTGGCCGCATGACTCCTCGGTAAAGAACTCAAGATAGTTGTGCAGCACGTTGTACATCGAACGGGAACTGTTGAAGAGCTTCATAGACCCGCCTGTGGGGACTCCTTCAAAGCCTATGATGGTATCGGCGAACTTCTTGCGCGGTACGCAGAAGCCCGATGCGCCTCCTACCTGAACTGCCTTGGTGTCTCCGTCGCCGAATTCATTGACGAACTCCTGCACGGTCATTCCCAGCTCCAGCTCAAAAATGCCCGGTATGGGAGTGTCACCCGATATTGAAAACACCTTCGAACCGCGTGAGTCCTTGGTGCCGAGTTTAACATACTCAAGCGGACCCTTCTCAATGATCATCATGGCAGTCACCAGGGTCTCAACATTGTTGATCGAAGTGGGTTTTGAAAAGAGTCCTGCAGTGGTCGGATAGGGCGGCTTGTTGCGCGGTTCACCCCTGCGGCCCTCTATCGACTCGAACAGTGCGCTCTCCTCGCCGCAGATATATGCACCGCTGCCCATCCGGTACTCAATGTTAAAGTCATACCCGATCTCGGCGATCATCTTGTGAAACTTATGGAGCTCCATGAAAAGCTGCGGCAACAGAAACCTGTACTCACCGCGCAGGTATATAAATCCTTTCTTTGCTCCCATTGCTTTACCTGCAATGGCCATCCCGGCGTATACCTTGGGTGCCACCTTGTCAAGGATCTCGCGGTCCTTGAAGGTGCCGGGCTCTCCTTCATCAGCGTTGCAGACTATGTATTTCTCCGGATCCTTTTCGGCAGCAGTGTATTTCCATTTCAACCCTGTGGGAAAACCTGCCCCGCCACGGCCTTTCAGACCTGATTCCAGCATCTGCTCAATAATCTCATCACTTGTCATCTCGAAGGCTTTTTTCATAACCTTCCTGACATCTACAGTCTCAAATATAAAGTCAACTTTTGTCAGTCCTTTGTTCTTCATTTCGTTGCCTCCCAATGTTTAGCGCATGTAACCTTTAATAACGTCGATAACTGTCTCCGGTGTCAGATCAGTGTACGGCATGTCATTGATCAGCATCGCGGGAGCCTTGTGACACCATCCTATGCAGTTGGTCTCGAGCAGTGTGAACATCTTGTCGGGAGTGGTCTCACCAACCTTGATCTTCAGCATATCCTCAATGGTGCCTATAATGTCATTCTTGCCCTTCATCGAGCATGTGATGGTCTTGCAGACCCTGATGACATTCTTGCCACGCTCCTCCGTATCAAGGAATGTATAAAACGATGCCGTGCCGTAAACCTCAGCTGCAGAGACATCCAACTCAGTTGCCACTGCCACCATGACATCATCGGTAAGGTAGTTGTGCTTCTTTACAATATCCTGAAGTATTGGCATGAGGCTCTCTCTCTTTCGGCCGTGCTTCTCTGCCAGATCCTTCACCAGGTTACCAGTTTGATACATATTTTACGTTTTTAAGTATTTGGTTGAAAAATATAATAGCCTGTTCTCGCAATTTCGGCTGTGAAATTAATAACAATAATCAACCAAAAACCTTACATAAATCATGTTTAAGATTATTTAAGGGGCATCCGAAGCATATTATGCATATTGTGGCGGACTAAATAAGGTTATGCCATTTTACATTGATTGAAAAATTATCTATCTTGGACATGAAGTAGCAAGCAAGATTGTCGGATTGATTATTTATAAGGAGGAATAAAATGAAGTCTGAATACTTATGCAAGGCTTGCAGAGGACACCTGAATGTCAAATCATCAATAGTGCTCTCTGCCACCAAGATCAACAGCACAAAGAGGGGGTTGGTCTTACTGAATCCTGAACTGGGAAACTACACGAAAACGACACATCCGTCGTTTGATCTTGAAACAGGTTCTGAATATCTGATTAACTGTCCCATCTGCCACTCACAGCTCAACAGCATGAAGTATCCTCACCTTGTGAGAATCATCATGGTTGATGAAAACGGGAAGGAGTTCGACATCTATTTCTCAGGAATCATCGGAGAAAACTGCACCTACAAGATCAGTGAGACCGGGGTTGAAAAGAGCGGTCCCGATGCAAGTCTCTACGATAAATATTTCGATGTCCCAAGGGAGGACAGGAAGTATCTTTGAAAGGGAGTAGGGAGTAGGCAGTAGGCAGTAGGCAGTAGTCCAGTCGGCAGTCGGCAGTCGGCAGTCGGCAGTCGGCAGTCGGGCAGTAGGCAGTCGGCCAGTCGGCAGTCCTCAGTCGCAGCCAGTAGCCTATATGCCGTAGGCATTAAGGTATTGCAGACGCAGGTAATTTATTCCCCATCCTTCATTTTGCTGAGGGTCATCTGGCATTTTGTAACCCTTTCTTCTCGCTGTTCTCTGAATTTTTGGTTAATTTTAACCGGCATAATGCATTAACCAATTTAAGGAAGGATGAAACCCACATGTATTACAAAGATAAACACGTATGTATATAATTTTCAGACATGTGGGTTCTCCCGATATATCGGGACAAGCCATCAGACCATTAAAATAAAAATTATATACTGATGAAAACAAACATTGAACTCAGGTATGCCGCCCATCCTGAAGATGTGAAGCAGTGGGGTACCGAGCAGCTTCGGAAAGAACATCTTGTCAGCAACCTCTTTGAAGAGAATACCGTTAACATGGTCTATTCACTCTATGACCGCATGGTGGCCGGAGGGGCTATGCCGGCAGGTGAGGCCCTGAAACTGGAACCGGTGGATGAGGTCAAGGCGGCATGGTTCCTTCACAGACGTGAGCTCGGTATCTTCAACGTAGGAGGTGAAGGGAGGGTGACAGCCGGAGACAAAACATATCCTCTTGATTATAAGGAGGCCCTCTACCTCGGCAGCGGCGACAGGGATGTGATCTTTGAAAGCGCTGACCCTGACAACCCTGCACTCTTCTACTTCAACTCCGCCCCTGCCCACCGCAACTACCCCGACAGAAAAGTGACAAAGGCGGATTGCATAACCGCTGAAATGGGTTCGATGGAAGCTGCCAACCACAGAGTGATAAACAAGATGATTGTCAGGGAGGTGCTTGAGACCTGTCAGGTGCAGATGGGCATGACGGAACTGATGACCGGCAGCGTATGGAATACCATGCCGCCCCACACACACGGCCGCCGTATGGAGGTCTATTTCTACTTCGAAGTTCCTGAAGGAGGAGCCGTATGCCACTTTATGGGAGAACCAACCGAGACACGGCATATCTGGATGAAGAACAACGAGGCGGTGATATCACCTCAGTGGTCTATCCATGCCGCCACGGCAACCTCCGGCTATACCTTTATCTGGGGCATGGCCGGGGAAAACCTCGATTACGGTGACCAGGACTTTCTTAAACAGACTGACCTGCGATAGCATTATTAAAACAGACCAGGCAATGAACAGTGACTTATTCAGGCTCGACGGAAAGGTGGCACTGGTCACCGGTGCATCCTATGGCATAGGCATGGCGATGGCGAAAGCTCTTGCCCAGGCAGGAGCAACCATCGTGTTCAACGACCGCAATCCGGAAAAGATTGAGACGGCCCTCGAAGATTACAGGGCTGCCGGCGTTGAGGCAAAGGGCTATCTCTTCGACGTGACCGATGAGAAGAAGGTAAGGGAAAATATCCAAAAGATAAGCTCCGAAGTCGGAGTGATAGATATCCTTGTAAACAACGCCGGCATCATCAAGAGAATCCCCGCCCTCGAGATGGATGCTGCTGAGTTCCGTGAGGTCATCGACATCGACCTTACCGGTCCCTTCATCATGTCAAAGGCCGTAGCACCGGGAATGATAAAAAAAGGTGGCGGCAAGATTATAAATATATGCTCCATGATGAGCGAGCTCGGGCGCGAGACCGTCTCAGCCTATGCCTCCGCAAAGGGCGGACTGAAGATGCTGACCCGAAACCTGGCCTGCGAATGGGCCGAGTTCAATATCCAGGTCAATGGCATCGGCCCCGGATATATCGCCACCCCGCAGACAGCACCATTGCGCGAAGAGGGACACCCCTTCAACACCTTCATAATCGGACGGACACCCGCCGCAAGGTGGGGAAGACCCCAGGATCTGGAGGGACCGGCAGTCTTCCTTGCCTCCGGGGCCTCTGACTTCGTGAACGGACACATACTCTACGTTGACGGCGGCATACTCGCCTATCTCGGCAAGCAACCAAAATGAATAACTCACAGCAGAACGGAACCTGCGTCAGCCAGAGCTCAAAAATGGATATAACCATAAATTAGATGCAGGTACCATTCGCCCAATAACCCCTATCAAATGAAAAAAACACTCCTCATTGTCATATCCGCGCTGGTCTTCACCGGTTGTGCGGGCGACCGTATCAAAGTCAAAATTGACAACTCTCTCCCCTTTGACAGGAGCGCGGAGACCGTTGAGATATCCCTTGCCTCGATCGCAGAGAAGTTGCCCGACTTCAATCCTGATGAGCTGCTTGTGACCGACAGCCGGGGAACTGAGATTCCTTCCCAGCTTATCTATAACGGTGAGCCAGAGCCCCGGTCACTTATCTTTCAGGCTGACCTGAAAGCCAATTCATCGGCTGTCTGCTTCATCGAAAAAGGGACGCCTTCAGAATATGAAGCCAAAGCCTACGGACGGTTCGTTCCCGAGAGAATGGACGACTACACCTGGGAGAATGACCGTATTGCCTTCCGCATCTACGGTCCTGCCCTGATTGCGAAGGACGGCCCCAGCAACGGCCTCGACGTATGGGTCAAACGGACGGACAAAATGGTGATAGACAGGTGGTACTCCGAATACCTGGCAGGAAAGAACAGCTATCATGATGATAACGGTGAGGGGTGCG
>JAVEXM010000054.1:0-17783 GCA_034004025.1 Bacteroidales bacterium | reverse complement strand
AGCGTCCCGCGCCATCTGTCGGCGACCTCCTGCCACGAGGCCTGCCGCCTTTCAAAGAGTCCTGACGGCAGCTTGTGGCAGTTTGCCACGATGGCGCCGCTCTCCCTGAGAGTATATATATAGGATGTGCCGAAGGTGACAAACAGGAATGACGCCTCCCTGATGAATGAGGAGGCAGCCTGGCTGGTCTCATTGAGTCTTTCGGTCAGCACATCGCGGTCATACGATGAAAAAGCTGTATGGTGGTCCAGGCTCATATACCTGTTCTGGTGCAGGTAGATGTCGTCCGCAGTATAAACATGAGCTGACACGAACCTGTCAATGGCGCCTGCCACGGAGAAGGGATTGAAGAGGGTGCCGTGGGGATTGGTCAACACCTTCAACCTGCCCGCTGCCATACGGTAGCCTATCTCGTTGGCAAAGCAGGAGCCGAGGAACATCACCGGGGTTTCATAGGTGATCCCGGACTCTGAAAGGGGAAGCGGAACCGGAGTTTTCAGTTCCATGCAGTCAGTATTATATTAATGTATCGATCCACTCAATTATGAAGTCGAAGTGATCATCCCGCAGAATGTCATTGTGAAGCTCGTGGTAGCCCCCCTCCCATAACTTCAGCGTGGCCTTCGGGGCCGTCTCTGCCACCCTCACGGAGCCCGCGGGAGAGGTGAGCATATCATCGCGACCGTGAGCAAGAAGCAACGGGACGCTGATCTCCGCGGCACGGCTGACCGTCTCTGCACCAGCCTCAGTCACGGCGGAATATAGTCCCACTGATATCAGTCCGTGCACCAGGGGATCATCGTTGTACCGGCTGGCTACGGCAGGCTCACGTGAGAGATACTCCGTCTTCAGTCCTGACGGCTGTGTCATCCCTGGCACCAGGCTCTTCAGCAGCTTTACCAGTATTACCTTTGCCTTTGGCGGCTTCTCAGTCAGGTAGATCCAGGGTGAGGTTACAATGGCTCCCCTTATCACCGGATTGTTTCTGAGAAGATAGTTAAGGACAATGCCACCCCCGAGGCTGTGACCGTAGAGGAAGAGCGGCACACCGGGATATTCACCGGCGAGTCCGGCAAGCATCAGATCGATCGTCTCATATACCTTCTCAAGGATGGGCATCACCCCCCTCCTGCCCCCGGACCTGCCGTGGCCGGGAAGGTCAAATGCCCTGAGGGTAATCCCATTCACATTGAACCTGGCAGCCCAGGAACTGTACCTGCCTGCATACTCTCCCAACCCGTGCACGAGGAGGATCAACGCCTTTGGCGTGCCGGCCGTGTCAAATCTGTAGATAGCGGTCGTTCCGGCCGGGTATTCAACTGTTTCCATGAAAATATTTTTTGTAAATATAATACAAAGTATCCTTGACACCTCCTCCCCGGAGATGACTCCGGTTCTGAAAAGAGGTCGCGGCAGCAGCATCCGGAAGAGAGTAAAGATGGATTGCTTCCGCGCCGCATGCCCGCCATTAAGTAAGCCTCATGGAACTCTGCAGCCGGGGTTCAGGTACCTCCGGTCAGCCAGAAGTCAGGGCTCAGATACCCGCCTACTCTCCTCCGGAGAGGCTGGAAGCTGCCACCGGGTAGAGGGTAATCTCCCCCCCGGAGAGGCTGGAAGTAATCTCCGCAGAGCGGCACGCAGAAAAAAATACCTCATTATCCTAATTTAGACATATACGTCTTAACAGTCTCTTAAACTGCCGATTACTATTTAGAAATTTTCCTGATCAATGCCCTATATTAAGATATTCAGATATTCGGATTTGCATATCCGATATTTTATGTTTAAGTTTGCATTAACAAATAAAACATAGAGACATGACTGCACAGGAATTTAACACAAGCATAATAGATCTGAAGGGCAATCTTCAGAAGTACGCCCTCAGTCTGACACTCGATCGCGATAATGCACTTGACCTGGTTCAGGACACCTTCCTGAAAGCCATACAGAATCAGGATAAATTCGTGGATGCCACGAATCTGAAGGCCTGGGTCTTTACTATAATGAAAAACACCTTCATCAACAATTACCGTCGCAAGATGAGGGAGAACACTATGATGGACGGAACCAGTGAGCTTTATTACATCAACCTGCCGTCGGAGAAGGGCAGCATCTCTCCCGAGTCGTCCTACGCCGGCAATGAGATAGAGAAGGCCATCGATGCGCTGCATGACGACTACCGTCTCCCCTTCCGGATGCATCTTGAAGGTTACAAGTATGAGGAGATATCAGAGGATCTCGGCCTCAAACTGGGAACGGTAAAGAGCCGCATCTTCTTTGCAAGGCAGAAGCTCATGAGTGTTCTTAAGGATTACAACGGCTAGTTTGGGTTTATTTTATTCAGGAGTTAACATTTCGGGGAGGATCAGTTCTGGTCCTCCCCATTTTTTGCCGCTGCGGGTGTCATCATCCGGAGGCTTTTCTGGACTGTTCCTCACCTGTATCATCATGGCACGATATCTGCAGTTTTTACCGGATCATACTTTTTAAATACCTTTATACAAAATTAACAATTATGAAGAAGTATCTTTTTGTAACCATTCTTGTGCTTGCCCTCTCGGCATCGGCAATCGAGGGTCAGGAGAAGTATCTGCAGTGTCCCGTCACCCACGTGACTGTCTTCAGGCAGGGGGCGCAGCTCTACGGTGAGATCCCTGTAAGTATCGGCGCGGAAACGGTCGATTTCGTTGCCGGCGGGCTCTCGCCCTATATTGATCCCAACAGCATCCAGGTCAGGGGCGAGGGCGGATTCATGATAATGGGTGTCAGTCACCGCAATAACTATCTTGAGAACCCTGACGAGGCTGAATCAATCAGGAAGCTGCGCGACAGGATCAGGGAGCTGGAGCTAAAGATTGAGGATGAGAAGACAGCCGTCGAAATTCTCATGGAGAAGGAGCTCTTCCTGAAGTCGAATTACGATGTCGTCACCAACAAATCGGCCATCACCCCGGAACAGCTCCGGGCCCTGCTCGACATCTACTCGTCGAACACCGAGGATGTGAAGATGGCGGTGCTGAAGAAGAGAAGAGTCATAAAGGAATTTGAGGAGGAGAAGCAGAAGCTGGAGAAGCAGCTTTCCGCCACGGTCGATATGTCGAAGATGCCCACCGGTGAGATCCTCGTCACGGTGACAGGCACCAAACCGGCGACAGGCAGGCTGAAGCTGTCGTACGTGGTCATGAACGCAGGATGGCGACCCTCATATGATATCAGGGTTGATGACATAGCTGATCCGGCCACCATAATTTACAAGGCCGGCATCTGGCAGAACAGCGGCATCGACTGGAAGGATGTGAAGGTGAGTCTTTCGAACGCCTCACCCATGACCGCAGGTGCACTGCCGAAGCTCAATCCCTGGTTCATCGATTTCTACAGGCCCATTGCATATTCCCAGCTCAACGAGGTAGTTATGATACGGGGAGCAAAATCGATGCCCTCCGCACGGGAGAAGAAAGCCGATGATGCCATCATGATGGAGGCTGAGAGCGCTCCGCTGCCCGTCACCGTCACCGAATCCAACATCAGCTTCAGCTTCGATGTCAACGTGCCGCAGACTATCAAATCAGGAGGCAAGACGGAGACTGTAGAGCTGCAAAGGCTTACCGCACCTGCCACCTACAGCTACGCCGTCACCCCCAAGCTCTCCACCTCTGCCTACCTGATGGGATATATCACCGACTGGGAAAAATACAATCTGCTTGCGGGTGAGTCAAACATCTATTTCAGTAACACCTTCACCGGCAAGGGATATATCAACACTGCCGAGCTGACCGATACACTGCCGGTCTCGCTTGGCGCTGACAACAGCATCACCGTGAAGCGTGAGCGCAGGACCGACTATACATCGCAGAGGCTGATAGGCTCCAACAAGGTGGAAACCCTCTCCTTCCTCATCTCACTGCGGAACACCAAAAACCGTTCCGTCAGCGTGAAGCTGCGTGATCAGCTGCCACTCCCGCAGAACAGTGACATCACCGTTGAGGCCGTCGAGCTTACCGGAGGAAACCACAATGTGACCACCGGCGAGATAGTGTGGGACCTGACTGTTGAACCACAGCAGACTAAGGAGATAATACTCACCTACAGCGTCAAATACCCGAAAAAGGAGAAAGTGGTCCTTGAATAACAGGGAGTTAGGATCAATAAACAGACAGGGTTTTCAACAGTTGTTGAAAACCCTGTTTTTTATCGTCCTAATGCTTAATATTCAATGGATTAGCACTGTTAATAACTGAGTGGAAATCGTGTTCCTTTCTTTATCGAATTATTACCCGAAAAAATTTGACACAGTAAATATTACCTGCTATATTTGTAAATACCATGTGAGCGATAAAGAGTCGCTCTGAGGTAAGAAGGTTCTTTCGAATGGTTTAATTATCACTCTGAATTAACATCAGACTTCAGGGTCTCACGCAGAGAGACTACGGTCTCAAAGCGTCCGTCACGGATGCAGGCTTGGAAGCCTTCCCCATCCTGGCGGTCTGACGGAGCAATTTTCAAACGGGGTAACACCCGGGCGAAGAGAGCAACACAGATGCAATGCCAAAGCTGATAATGCAGCAAATGTGTCCGTTCAGAGAGAGGGTCATCAGGCCAGCCAAACCGGCGAGGATAGGATGGAGATGACCCGGGCATGACAGCAGTTCTTCCTTCGGGAAGTGTCACGCTTCAAGGGTTCATAACTCCTCGTCCCGGTATGCCGACAGACAAAACCGCAAGGTATTGAAAGAGAGCAGAAAGGACACCGGAACAAAGCCAGCAGTCCGCCATCCGGCAGACATCGACAGGCTTCGGAAAGGTTGGAGTAAGAGAGATGAACCGACTGCAATAACGGTAGCATGGCGGCAATGACGGTCATGGCTGTCACTCGCCGGAATGGGAACTATTACGTAAGTATGGTTCCCATTCGTGTTTTATACAGATGGCTGTCACTCCACAACTCCCCCAGCAGCCAATAAGAAAAGGCATCCGTAAACAGGAAGTCGTTGCAACGATTATTCAGGAGCTTGCGGAAAACAGCAGGCTTAACGCCCCCTGACAACCCCTCTTGCTGAACTTTTGATAAAGTCTGTGATGTAATCGCGTTCGGCGGTGGCTTCGAAATTGCCGGCTATATAATCCAGGGCCTTGCCTCCGTTCATCCCCATGTTGTAGTAAGCCCTGTATATCTCATGAAGCTCATTGATCTTCTCCTTCGTGAACCCGCGCCTCTCCAGCCCCACGGTGTTCAGTCCCATAAACGCCAGCGGATCCCTGTCCGCCTTGATGTATGGCGGCACGTCCATACGTACCTTGCCGCCGCCGCCGATGATGGAGTGGGCCCCGATACGGACGAACTGATGCACCATCACCCCTCCTCCCAGCGTCACCCAGTCGCCGAGCTCAACCTCACCTGCTATGGCCGACAGTGAGACCATGATCACATGATCACCCACAATGCAGTCGTGAGCAACATGCACATAGGCCATCATCAGCGAATGGCTCCCTATGACCGTCCTGCCCCTGGCACGCGTACCCCTGTTGAGAGTCGCAAACTCCCTGACAGTGGTGTTGTCGCCTATCTCGAGCGTGGTCTCCTCACCGCTGAACTTGAGATCCTGCGGTATGGCCGAGACCGAGGCCCCGTTGAAGATGCGGCACCCCTTGCCTATCCTGGCACCGTCATATATCACCGCACCCGATCCTATCCAGGTGCCGTCACCGATAACAACATCACCGTGAATGACGGCAAACGGCTCAACGGTGACATCCGTGCCAATCTGAGCCTTTGGATCAATAAATGCTAAGGCAGAAATCATATTTTATTATTTGTTCTTGATAACCTGTGCCGTCATCTCCCCCTCGGCCACCAGCTTCTCCCCCACGAATGCCTGCGAGTACATGATCACGATGTTGCGCCTGATGGGCTCCGTAAGATCGCACCTGACAACTATCGTGTCCCCAGGGATGACCTTATGCTTGAACTTCATCCTGTCTATCTTGAGAAAATATGTCGAATACTTCTCCGGCTCGTCAACGTTGCTGAGCACCAGTATCCCTCCCACCTGCGCCATGGTCTCCACCAGCAGCACACCGGGAAAGACATGCTCCTGCTCGAAGTGACCCTGGAAAAAAGCTTCGTTATAGGTGGTGTTTTTAATGCCAATAATGTGGTTCTCGGTCAGCTCAAGGATACGGTCAACCATCAGGAAGGGAAAGCGGTGCGGCAGCAGGTTCTTTATCTGCTGTATATCCATTACCGCCGCCTTGGTAGTGTCGAGAAGGGGTATCTCCTTCTTCGTCGTCTGTCTCTTGATCTGCTGACGCACCAGCCTCGCAAGCCTGGTGTTCGAATAGTGACCCGGACGGGTGGCCACCACCTTACCCTTGACCGGCTGCCCCACCAGCGCGAGGTCACCCATAAGGTCAAGCAGCTTGTGCCTGGCAGGCTCATTGGGATACCTCAGCTTGGTGTTGTTAAGCACACCGGCATGGTGCTCGGTGATACCCGGCTTGTTGAACATCTTCGCTATGCGGTCTATCTCCTCCTGCTCCACCTCACGCTCAAGTATCACCACCGCATTCTCCAGGTCTCCACCCCTTATCAGGCCCATCCTGAACAGCGGCTCCAGCTCATGGAAAAAGACAAAGGTGCGACTGCCGGCTATCTCCTTCTCGAAGTCGTCTATCTGATCAAGGATGGCATACTGGTTCCCCAGGATCCTCGAGTTGTAGTCGATGAGCACGTGAGCACTGAAGTGGTCATCGGGATAGATGATCAGGTCAACACCGTGCTCCTCGTCGGAGAAGGTTATCTTCTCCCTGACGACATAATAGTTGCGCTCCTCATCAAGCACGGTTATGCCTGCCTGCTTTATGGCATCAACGAACATCCGGGCGCTGCCGCCCATAATGGGGGCCTCAGGACCGTTTATCTCGATCAGCGCATTGTCGACACGCATGCCGGAAAAGGCTGCAAGGACATGCTCTATTGTGGCTACGGATGCCTCCCCCTGTACCAGCGTGGTGCCCCTCGATGTCTCAGTGACATGATCAGCGAGTGCATCGATCACAGGCTTGCCGGGCAGGTCCACACGGCAAAACTTGTAACCGTGATTGGCAGGTGCCGGCTTGAAGGTCAGCTTCACCTCCACACCCGTATGCAGTCCCTTGCCATTAAGACTCACCTCACTTGCCAGCGTCGTTTGCTTCTCACTCATCACCGGTTGATTTTTCTGATCCTGCAAAGAAACGGAAATTTTTCCGAACGGCACAAGAGAAACACTCACATCTATATGACGTTCAAATCTTTTACTCTGGAACGTTCTTGCTGAACTATCTGGCTTTTAATTCCTCCACCGTTTTTGCCATCTCGTCCACCTTCCTGTTCAGCTCCGGCAGGCGTGCAAACCAGGCATAGCTCTTCATGAATTTCCTGCTGTCGAGCGAAGGTGTCCCGACGAGGGTCGAACCCTCCTCCCGAACCGATCCTATGATGCCTGTCTGTGCCCCGACCCTGCATCCGTCGGCTATAGTCAGATGACCCACGATGCCTACCTGGCCTCCTATCATGCAGTTCTTCCCAACCTTTGTTGACCCGGCGATGCCTGTCTGTCCGGCTATGACCGTATTCTCTCCGATCACCACATTATGTCCCACCTGCACGAGGTTGTCAAGCTTGACGCCGCTCCTTATCACGGTGGAGCCCATCGTTGCCCTGTCAATGCATGTATTGGCGCCTATCTCAACGTTATCTTCAATCACCACATTCCCTATCTGCGGTATCTTCATGAAGTTGCTTTCAGCCACAGGTGCAAAGCCGAAACCGTCAGCACCGATGACCGCACCGGAATGCAGAATGCAGTTGTCGCCTATCACACATTCGCTGTATACCCTGACCCCCGAATGCAAGGTGCAGTTTCTCCCCACTTTTGCACCGTCGCCTACATAGGTGTGGGGATAGATGCTGCTGCCGCTTCCTATCACCGCATTGGCCGAGACCACGGCGTAAGGCCCCAGGTATACATCCTCCCCTACCACAGCAGTCTCATCAATGACCGCAGTCGGATGTATACCCTTCGGTGCCGGCCTGGCAGCCTCATAGATCTGCAGCAGCCTGGCCACCGACTGGTATGGGTCCTCCACCCTGATGAGGGTGGCCTTCACCTCCCTGCCAGGCTTGAAATCGTTCCGCACCAGCACCACCGACGATCCGGTAGAGTAGACATACTGTTCATATTTCGGGTTGGCAAGGAAGGAGAGGGCTCCGGGTATCCCCTCTTCAATCTTGGCTATCGTATTCACTGTCGCTCCGGGATTCCCTTCTACCGTCCCGCTCAGCAACCGGGCTATCATTTCAGCTGTATATTCCATAGTTTTCCTGATTTATCCTACAATATCTCCTTTGGGTAACAGAGATAATATTTCGTCACCTTCTCCGACAGTGCCTCCCTGTCAAACAGGTCGGAGACCGCGGTTATGTCCCTGGTGGTGCCGTTCTTCAGCAGTATGCGCACCTCCGGCGTGCCGGGAGCGTATGTCTGGTTATATACGTCGCCGGTATTGACATAATACCGCACCTCATCGTTCTGCAGTCGCAGCTTCTCCTGTGCCCTGGCCCTGATCTCGGCCACCCTTTGGCTGTCAAAGGGTTTCCGCTGCAGTTCTATCCCCAGCAGATCGCGGTAAACAAAACGTCTGCACAGATCGGCCAGCACCCTGTCGCCGCAATCCATCCACACCTTTGTTGCCGAGATGATATCGCTCTCATCGAGCATTGTAAAATGTTTCACCAGCAAATCCCTTTCGGCGTCGTTGCCGCCCATCTCACGGTGCTGCAGGAAGTATTTCAGTGCAGGCGTGGCAAAGAGATCGGCACCGGCAGCTGTCGCCTCGCGGGCCCTGACCAGCAGGCTGGTGATCAGCTTCTCGGCTGAGACAACGGTCCGGTGGTTGTAAACCTGCCAGTACATCATGCGCCTGGCAATCAGGAACTTCTCTACCGAATATATCCCCTTTTCGTCAACCACCAGCCGGTCGTCCGACACATTGAGCATCCTGATTATCCTGTCAGAACCCACGGACCCCTCTATCACCCCGGTGAAAAAGCTGTCGCGCCGCAGGTAATCCATCCTGTCCATATCCATCTGCCCGGTCACCAGGTCATGAAAGAACTGCCGCGGGTACCTGCCCAGGAAGACCGAGATGGCATCCGTCAGCCTGCCTCCCGACTGGCGGTTAAGCTCCTCCATTATCAGCAGCGACATCTTCTCATGGGGTACATCGGTAATGATCGAGTGTTCCAGCGCATGCGAGAAGGGACCGTGGCCGATATCGTGCAGCAGTATCGCCACCAGCACCGCCTCTTCCTCAGCGGGCGTTATCTCAACCCCTTTCGTCCTCAGCGTCTGCACCGCCAGTCCTGTCAGGTACATCGCCCCCAGGCTGTGCTGAAAACGACTGTGCACCGCTCCCGGGTAGACATAGCTTGTCAGTCCCAGCTGCCTTATGTTCCTGAGTCTTTGAAACCACGGATGGCTCACCAGATCAAAGACAAGATCGCTCGGCATACTTATGAATCCGTACACCGGGTCATTGATGATCTTTCTCCAGTTGGTCAAATGTTGCAGATTTTATGCATGCAAATTTATGGATTTGTTTCCAAAAATATGTCAGAAAAGCTTCAGATACAAGGTAGTTAATGATTTTTCACCTCTGACGTCCATTGTCAATTAAAAAAATGATATTATCTTTGCACCCGAACAGAAGGGTATGAATGGCCTAGGGGACAAAAGTCCCCTATTTTGTTATCAAAAGTGAGACTATGGTCACAAAAGAGAAGATAAGAAGAGTTGCCGAAAGCCACATACAGGGAACCGGCATCTTCCTCGTCGACGTGAGGCTGAGCAGCACCGGACGGATAACTGTCATTATTGACAGGCCCGAGGGTGTGACCATTGACGACTGCGCCTCGCTGAGCAAGTCAATCAGCGGTGAGGTCGGCGAGGAGATAGGCGACTATGATCTCAATGTCTCTTCACCGGGTCTTGACATGCCGCTCCTGGTTCATGAGCAGTACCTGAAGAACGAGGGAAGGATGGTTGAGGTTGTTACCGCTGAGGGCGAAGTCTTGAAGGGCACCCTCCTGAACGTCACCCGCGGAGGCTTTGAGCTCAGCACAGTGAAAAAGATAAAGAAGGGCGAGGCTGAAACCGTGGTCAGGTCATTCAATTATGAAGATTTAAAGACAGTTAAAGTAATAATATCATTTAAATAACAGAACAGATTGTCAAAATGGAAAACGTTAATCTTATAGATACTTTTTCAGAGTTCAAGGAGCTGAAGAATATCGACAGGCCTACCATGATGAGTGTACTGGAAGATGTGTTCAGGGGTATGCTTGCCAAGAAATATGGCTCGGCTGATAATTTTGACATCATCGTCAATATTGACAAGGGTGACTTTGAGATCTGGCGTAACCGAGAGGTAGTGGATGATGAGGAGTTTACCGACCCCAACACACAGATACCCCTCTCTGAGGCACACAAGATCGATGAAGATTACGAGGTGGGAGAAGAGGTCTCGGATGAGGTGAAGTTTCTCGACTTCGGCCGCAGGGCCATCCTGGCGCTGAGGCAGAACCTCGTGTCGCGTATCCTCGACCTTGAGAAGAACAACATCTACCTCAAATACAAGGACCGTATCGGGGATATCGTCACCGGTGAGGTGTACCAGGTATGGAAGCGTGAGACGCTGGTGCTTGACGACGACGGCAACGAACTGATACTGCCCAAGGGTGAGCAGATACCCTCGGACCATTTCCGCAAGGGAGACACCATCCGCGCCGTGGTCATCAGGGTGGAGATGAAGAACAACACTCCCAACATCATCCTCAGCCGTACCTCCCCGGTCTTCCTGGAGAGGCTCTTTGAACTGGAGGTTCCCGAGATATTCGACGGGCTGATCACCATACGCAAGATCGTCAGGGTACCCGGCGAGAGAGCCAAGGTGGCCGTGGAGTCGTACGATGAGCGCATCGACCCCGTAGGTGCCTGCGTGGGCATGAAGGGATCGCGCATCCACGGTATCGTCCGCGAGCTGCGCAATGAGAACATCGACGTCATCAACTATACTTCAAACATACAGCTCTTCATCACCAGGGCCCTCAACCCGGCGAAGATAACCTCCATCAAGCTTGTTGAAGCTGACAAGAAGGCAGAGATTTATCTCAAGCCCAGCGAGGTCTCGCTGGCAATCGGCAAGGGTGGGCTGAACATCAAGCTGGCCGGGCAGCTCACAGGATATGATATAGAGGTCTACCGCGAGCCCGACAATGAGGATGAAGAGGATGTCTCACTTGATGAATTCGTTGATGAGATCGAAGGATGGGTCATTGATGAGCTGAAGGCCATCGGTTGTGACACCGCACGCAGCGTGCTGAGGCTGACGGTCCATGACCTGGTCAAGCGGACTGACCTCGAGGAGGAGACGATAAAAGAGGTGGTTAATATCCTGAGATCGGAATTTGACAAGTAATAACCTGCTCCCCGGTACGGGAGCAACGATATAGTAAAATCAGAGGATATCAATAAGGTATATGACAGAAGAGAAGAAAGCCATACGTTTAAGCAAGGCAGCCCGCGAATTCAATGTTGGGATCCAGACTATTGTCGAATTTCTTCATAAGAAGGGATTTGACATAAGCACTGACCCCAACTGCAAGATTCCGCCTGAGGCTTATACGCTGATAGTCAAAGAATACAGTGGCGACCTCAGTGTCAAGAAGGATGCCGAGAAACTGGCTCTCAAGGAGAAGATAACTCCGAAAAAGTCTCTCTCGATTGAGGATATAGATACAGGACGGCCGGGCGACAGCGGTGAGCCGGACGAAGAGTTCCTTATTACAGATATCTCCAGTGACAAGAAGCATCCTGATATTCTCACTGAGATCACGAAAAAGGAGCCAAAACCCAGGGAAGAGGCTGCACCCGTGGCCAAAGCTGCTCCGAAGGAGCCTGAGGCTGCCCCTGCAAAGAGTGATGCTGCCGATACTGCAGCTCCTGTAATCACCCAGACCCCTGCCGTTGAGGCCAGGAAGCCCAAGGTAGTCGGAAAGGTCGATCTGGAGGCCCTGACTGCCAAAAAAGACAAGAGTCCCAAAAAGAGTGCCGCCAAAAAGGTTGAGCCTGAAGAGGAGAAAGCTGCTCCCGCACCTGCAGAGGAGAAGCCGGTAGTCAGGGAGGAAGCCCCGGCTGAGACCCCTGTTGCCGCCGAGACACCGGAACCCAGGGAGACGGAGATATACCGTCCGGGATATGAGAAGCTGTCAGGCGTCAAGATCATAGACAAGATCGAGCTTGTGCCCGAGGTCAAGAGGAGCAAGGAGCAGTCGGCTGAGGGGCGTCAGAAGCGCGACGACAAGAAGAAGCGCGAGCGGATCAAGCCCAAGAGCCGTGAGAAGGTTGCAGTGAATGCTACCCCCGGACAGGCAGCCCCCGATCAGAAGAAGGACAAGAAGCCCGGACAACGCGATCAACGCGGCGGCGAGAGGAAGAAGTCGTTCCGCACACTCAGGCCCGAGGTTGACAAGGAAGATGTTGAAAAGAACATCAGGGATGTAAACCTGCTCATGAGCAAGAGCAAGTCGAAGGTGGCACGGTACCGTCGTGACAAGAGAGATGCCGTCAGCCAGAGGATGAAGGATGAGACCGATCAGAAAGAACTCGAAAAGAGCACCCTCAAGGTCACCGAGTTCGTCTCCGTCAATGAGCTGGCTACCATGATGGATGTGCCGGTGGTTGAGATCATATCGACATGCATGAGCCTTGGCCTGATCGTTTCCATCAACCAGAGACTCGATGCCGAGACCATGGCAATGCTTGCCGAGGAGTTCGGATTTACTGTCGAATTCGTCAGCGCCGAGCTGCAGGAGGCCGTCAGGGAAGAGGATGATGATGAAGCCACACTCAAGCCGCGTCCGCCTATCGTAACCGTGATGGGACACGTTGACCACGGTAAGACCAAGCTGCTTGACCACATACGCAATACCAACGTCATCGCCGGCGAAGCCGGTGGCATAACACAGCATATAGGCGCCTACCGCGTCATGCTCGACAACGACAAGGTCATTACCTTCCTTGACACTCCCGGTCACGAGGCCTTCACCGCCATGCGCGCCAGGGGTGCACAGATAACTGACATCGTCATCATCGTCGTGGCGGCTGATGACGGGGTGATGCCGCAGACACGCGAGGCCATCAACCATGCCCATGCCGCCGGTGTGCCAATAATTTTTGCCATAAACAAGATTGACAAGCCCACCGCCAATCCCGACAAGATACGCGAGGAGCTTGCTGCCATGAACTTCCTGGTTGAAGAGTGGGGCGGCAAATACCAGTCGCAGGAGATATCAGCCAAGAACGGCGTTAACATAGAGCTGCTCCTTGAAAAGGTCCTGCTCCAGGCCGAGCTTCTTGAGCTGACAGCCAATCCTGATAAGCTGGCTCTCGGAACAGTGATTGAATCATCGCTCGACAAGGGACGCGGTTTCGTGGCCACGATACTCGTCAAGGCCGGCACCCTGAAGCTCGGCGATGTGGTTATCGCAGGCAGCTACTATGGCCACGTGAAGGCCATGTACAACGAGCGCAACCAGAAGATCAGCGAGGCCGGACCCTCAATGCCGGTGCTTATCCTGGGTCTCAACGGAGCCCCGCAGGCAGGCGACAAGTTCAATGTGATGGAGTCCGACAAGGAGGCCAAGGATATTGCAACCAAGAGGGCACAGCTGCAGCGTGAGCAGGGACTGCGCACACAGAAGCACATTACCCTCGATGAGATCGGCCGCCGCATAGCCATAGGAAACTTCCAGGAGCTCAACATCATCGTCAAGGGTGACGTCGACGGATCGGTGGAGGCGCTGAGCGACTCGCTGATAAAGCTCTCTACTGAAGAGATACAGGTAAATATCATCCACAAGGCCGTAGGTCAGATCTCTGAATCTGATATCCTGCTGGCTGCTGCCTCCAACGCCGTTGTGGTGGGCTTCCAGGTGAGGCCGTCGCTCAGCGCGAGGAAACTGGCCGAGAAGGAGGGCATTGACATACGCCTCTACTCAATCATCTATGACGCCATCGAGGAGATCAGGGCCGCAATGGAGGGCATGCTCTCACCCGAGATCAAGGAGGAGATCGTCTCCACCGTCGAGGTGCGTGAGGTATTCAAGATCGGTAAGGTTGGAACCATCGCCGGATGCTTCGTCCGCGACGGCAAGGTGACACGCAACACCAGGGTGAGGGTGATACGTGACGGTATTGTAATCTACACCGGCGAACTGGGTTCACTGAAACGTTTCAAGGATGACGTCAGGGAGGTCTCTGCAGGTTATGAGTGCGGACTGAACATCGAAGGTTTCAATGACATCAAGGTCGGAGATATCATCGAAGGGTACCAGACCGTACAGGTCAAGAAAACCTTATAGGATGTGCGATGTGCGATTTGCGATTTAAAAATTTGTATAATCGACAATCGCACATCTGAAATCGAAAATAAAAAAAGCTGCATCCCTGCAGCTTTTTTTTGTGCTTATCATGTTGCCAGTCAGGCACCTATAAGCTTCTTATAGGCTTCTGCATCAAGGAGGTCATCGACCTCGGAGGCATCGTCAATCTCAATCTTGATCATCCAGCCCTCACCATAAGGATCACTGTTGACCAGCTCCGCGGAGGCGTCAAGCGCTTCATTCTTTTCAGTGACGGTGCCGCTCAGAGGCATGAAGAGATCTGACACAGTCTTAACGGCCTCCACCGTGCCGAAGACATCGCCGTGCCCGAGCTTCTCCCCCACGGTCTCGATCTCAATGAATACTATGTCGCCCAGCTCGTGCTGTGCAAAATCAGTAATGCCAACAACTGCTTCTTTGCCGTTGATGCGGACCCACTCATGATCCTTCGTGTACTTAAGGTTTGCCGGAACATTCATCACTTAATATTTTTTTGTTAGACTTCTGATCTTACTGTCAGGATGTCAAAAATACATCTTTTTTAAGACTTAAAAGCCCGTTGCATCTTTTTTTCCAAATGCGCCGGGGTCAGGGGTCACTGTACCAGGGTAAAGCGCAGGCTGAAGCCGAAGTTGGTGTTGGAGGTCATAAAGGTGTTGGCAACAAACGGATCATTCATCGAATGGTCGGCATAAATCTGCAGGTTGAACCTGTCGCTCAGCACATAGTCGGCCGTGGCTCCCACGGTAAAGACCCGCTGTCCTGCCACAGGCTGGTTCACCGCCTCTATCAGCTTGCGCGCCAGAGTCTTGTTGTTCCTGATGGAGAGGTCCACCTTCAGGTTGAGGTCGCTCTTCAGGGCACGCTGGCCGGTGCGTGAACTGAGGGTGATGGCCACATCATCAAACCGGTAGCCTGCTCCTACGGTTATCTCATCATTCCTGATATCGGCCACCTGGTTGCTTGCCAGGTTGAGGGTCACCGTGCGCGACTTGCGGTATTCTATCCTGGTGGTCAGCGAGTTCTTCCATCCCAGGTCAATGTTGATGAAGGGACTGAACTGCTCGTTGATAGTCACGGTGTTGATCTCATAATGCGGAATGAAGTTCGACTGCAGGTCACGTATCCTGCTTATACCTGATGCATCAGGATCATAATAGAGGCTGGTATTGAACGAACCGATGGTGTAAGTCGACCTGTACTGGTGCGAGAGACTCACCGAGTTGAATACCTTGCGCACCGCCTCAAACTTGGTCAGCCCTTCGAAGTTGATCCTCCAGTTGGGCATCATATGCATCATCGAGGGGAAGGGTGACAGGGTGATCTTACCCGGATCCCTCCTGGTATAGGCTGCCAGGAAGGCTGGTACCAGCACCTCGGCTGAGGTCTGGCCGTACCCGCTCATATAGGGCCCTGTTATCTGTTCGCCGCTGACAGGGTCAAACCACGGGTCATAGCTGCTGTCTTCAAGACGGCGCTCATTGCCCCTCCGCTGTGATATGACGGAGGTGTACTCCTTGAACCTCTCAAATGTCGGGGAGATATAGTCGCCCGTTTTGGGTATCTTCTCAAAGGCAGTACCCCATGATACAACCGAGATGGTGAAGTTGCCGGTGACACGCATGTTCCTGGTGCTGTCGGGAAAGTTGCCGTTGCGGTCGGCCCGCAGGTATGATGCCACCGTCTCCGAGTAGCGCCTGTCAGCTGTCAGGTCCAGCCGCAGGCCGGGAAACGGCTCTACATTGGCCCTGATATTGAACTGCTCGCGCTTGCTGTAGGAAGCAGCATTGTTGAGCAGAGTGTCGGTGGTGATCCAGCCGTTGATGACTGCCTCATCAAAGAAGCGTTCGTCAGTGAGCCCGACGAGGAAACGCCAGCCGGGCGACGACATGCCTCCGTAGTTCTCCTGTCCCAGGAAAGAGGTGCCGGGGAGGTATCCCGGGAGGATATGCCCCTGCTCTATCGTATAGGTGGCTGAGACATTGCGCAGTGCCATGAGGCCGCGAACAAGATAGCGCCCTGCCATACTGGCAACGCCGGGCTTCTTCTCTACCCTGCCGGTGACCGAGACGCTGACATTGGAGACGTCAGCATCGGCGATGTAATCAATCCGGTCGTCGGAGACAATGTTAAACTTACCGCTCACCGGAGCACCTTCACGGTCGGTGACCGTCACCGTGATATCCCTGGTGCCCAGGTTGTGGTTGATGATACGCGGCTTGTCAGCCTTGAGTATCAGCCCCCGCCTGTTGTGTGTCACCTCCTCGTAGCCGAGGCTCATGCGGCGCTTGGCACCCGGCTGCGTGCTGGCCTCTATCTCCTTCAGGAATTTGACCTTGCCGTAAAGGTTGGTGAGGTTGGCCTGCACAGTAAACTGCCCGTTGTTAGAATTCTTGATCGTATTGCCAGGCTTAATGCCTATTGAATCGGGGAAGATAGTGCCTGCCAGCCAGTCGTACCGTGCACTGTAGCGCGCGTTGGAGGTAACCCATGAGAGCAGCGGCAGCTTGTTGACCGGGACATTGTAGTTGACGTTCAGCAGATGGTAGTAGTTGGTTGTGCGGCCCAGGTCACTCAGGTTGGCCATGACCGAATCACGCCAGGTGTCAAACAGTTCTGGATAGCGCCTGCGGTCAGCACCCCCCGCCGGCTCGTCAATCCTCGCAATGCTGCTGGCGGTGAAGTCCGCCTTGAGCTGCTTGGTGATGTCATACTTGATATCATAGAACCGGGTCCACTGAAAATCCTTCGTGAAGACCGGGTCGATAAGCAAATCGGGGTTGTTGATGTTACGCGTCTTGACCTCGTTGTAATACCTGTAGAGGTCGGTGCGCACGGTAATATGCTTCGGGAAGAGATAGACGTTGAAGTCCTTTATCAGCCTGAAGGCCGGTGAGCTGAGCAGCCTCGACTTCTGGAACGGTGTGTAGTTTTTCGGCCTGGCATCGAAGTCGTAGGCGATGCCTCCCCTGTAGGTCCGCTCAACATCCACCTCCGTGCGGGGATCGCTGTTGTAAACCTCGTTGAAGGCATAGCTGACGGTGACGTTGGCCGGGTCCCACGCATGGGGCTTCTCACCCCTTTTGGTAATGCCGGCGTTGCTGACGGTAAGCGTGCGCCGCCTCGAGTACTCCTCCGCCAGGTTGAGCAGCGAGTCCCTCTCTCTCTTGTCCCGCGCATTGTCGAGTGACTCATCAAGCAGTATATCAGGATTGAGCGGGTCATACTGCGGTCTGATGCGGTTCTCGGAGTAGCCCATGTAAACGGGTATCCTGATGCCCGCCTTCTCGGGAAAGAACTT
>JAVEXM010000176.1:0-3802 GCA_034004025.1 Bacteroidales bacterium | reverse complement strand
CGGTAAAAAGAGCCCCGGACTCATCAGTGAACCTCCCCACATCCATGGCCATTTCGGCGGACTCATCTTTGACATGCTCAGCATCCCTGGTAATTTTTGCGGACTCATCAGCGAACCCTCCTGATACCTCAGGGGTCTGCACCTGATTATCACGGACCCCTTCTGAATCGGCTACATAAACCTGCGGCAGCCACGGATCACCGGCAGGCCTTCGCTCCAGCGGGGCAACGGGATTCATAACCCTTCCTGCCTCGCCCGCAACAGCCATGATGATGGCTCTTGCCACCGGTATCTCTGCCTCCGGCGGTTCGGAGAGCGAGACCCTGACCGTGTCGCCTATCCCCTCGGCAAGCAGCGTGCCTGTGCCGGCAGCGGAGATGATCCTGCCGTCTTCACCCTCACCCGCCT
This sequence comes from Bacteroidales bacterium, assembly GCA_034004025.1. Taxonomy (GTDB): domain Bacteria; phylum Bacteroidota; class Bacteroidia; order Bacteroidales; family VadinHA17; genus SR-FBR-E99. Next base: position 3,394 of record JAVEXM010000176.1, on the reverse strand, counting down.
CCGTGATACCGAGGTGAACCGGGAAAAACATGTCCTCCTCCTCCATCATCTTGACCAACAGTCGGTTGGCCGTCACCATCGTCAGAGTGTCGGACGACTTCATAGACACAACTATCCGGTCAAAGCCTTCCCCCCTGAAAATCTTCAGGAATTCAATGGCCGAGACAACCATCCCCATCGGGGTATTACCGTAACGGGTCATGATGCGGTCAGAGAGGGAACCGTGATTCACCCCGATCCTGATGGCGGTGCCATGATCCATGCAGATTCTGATCAGCGGCAACAAACGCTCCCTGGTGCGGGCAAGCTCTGCTATCCACTCGCTCTCAGTGAGCTCATGCCTGATAAATGAGGCTCTCTTATCTGCATAGTTGCCGGGGTTGATGCGTACCTTCTCAACGATGCGTGCCGCCACTTCGGCAGCGGCAGGATTGAAATGTATGTCGGCACAGATGGGCGTATCAAAACCGGCCCTGCGCAATTCTCTCTTTATGTTGGCGAGGTTCTCAGCTTCCCTGACACCCTGGGCTGTCAGCCTCACAAGCTCACCGCCCGCCTCAATGATACGTATGCACTGGCTGACGCTGGCGGCAGTGTCAAGCGTATCTGTGTTGGTCATGCTCTGCACCCGCACGGGAAGATCACCCCCCATGGCCAGGCTGCCAATGGTTATGATATCAGACCTGTATCGTTTGATATTCATGCGGTTATCTCCCAGTCGTACCCGTCCTTGCGGTCTTTCACCGTGATGCCCAGCTCACTGAGCCTGTTTCGAATCCGGTCCGAGGTCTCCCACTCCTTTCTCGCCTTGGCCTCCTGCCTCATGTCGAGCAACAGCGTGAGCACCCCTGCCAGCTTTTCGCTCCCGGCACTCTCCTCCGCCTCCAGCCCGAATATGTCATGGATGAATGTGCTGAACACCACCTTGAGTCTGTTGATGTCATCTGCCGTCAGTTTCTCCTTTCCGTCGCTGACGAGATTGATGATCCTCACGGCATCAAACAGGTGTGCCAGAGCCACCGGCGTATTCAGGTCGTCGTTCATCGCCTCGTAGCATCCCTTCTCCGTACCGCTTATATCTACAGTGGAGCTTTCGGAGGGCACGAGGTTCGCCAGCGTCCTCTCGGCGTTCATCAGCTTCTGAAGGCCCAGCGACGCTGCCAGCAGCGCCTCATTGCTGAAGTCGAGCGTGCTCCGGTAGTGTGCCTGCAGCATGAAGAAACGGATTGTCATGGGCGAGTAGGCCTGCACCAGCATCTTATGGCTGCCCGTGAAGAGCTCCTCGAGGGTGATGAAGTTACCCAGCGACCTTGCCATCTTCTGGCCGTTGATGGTCACCATGTTGTTATGAACCCAGTAGCGCACCGGGGGATGGCCCTGCGAGGCCGTGCTCTGTGCTATCTCGCACTCGTGGTGCGGGAAGATGAGGTCCATGCCTCCGCCGTGTATGTCAAAAGTTTTTCCCAGGTACCTGGTGCTCATCACCGAACATTCCACGTGCCATCCGGGAAACCCTTCGCTCCAGGGTGAGGGCCACTTCATGATATGCCCCGGTGAGGCTTTCTTCCACAGTGCGAAGTCGAACTGCCCCCTCTTCTCCTCCTGTCCCTCCAGCACCCGGCTGTTGGCACGCATCTCGTCCAGCACCCGGCCTGACAGGATGCCATAGTGATGCTCACGGGCATACTTTTCAACATCAAAGTATACCGAGCCATTCACCTCGTAGGCATAGCCCCTCTCCATAAGCCTCTCCACCATCTGCTGCTGCTCTATGATATGGCCCGTAGCCCTGGGTTCTATAGAAGGAGGCAGGGTGTTGAGTCTCTCCATGGCCCTGTGAAAGCTGTTCATATATTTCTGCACCACCTCCATCGGCTCGAGGTTCTCCTGCCGTGCCTTGCGGCTTATCTTGTCTTCGCCGCTGTCATCCTCCTCATTCTCAAGATGACCCACATCTGTGATGTTGCGAACATAACGCACCCTGTAACCCAGGTGCATCAGGTACCTGTAGAGGATGTCGAATGTCACCGCCGGGCGGGCATGACCGAGATGGGCCTCACTGTAGACTGTGGGACCGCAGACATACATACCTGCGAAGGGGGGAGCCAGAGGCTCAAACAGCTCTTTCCTGCGGGTGAGGGTGTTGTATAGATAAAGTTCGCTTTTCATTTGTTCATAATGTGTTTACTCTGCAGGTCGAAGGGAACTTGGAGAAGCAGGTTATCATAATCACGTATGAGCTCACAAAAGTTTCACCAGACCGGCTCTTTATGCAAAAGTAATGCTTTTGGAGTAACGGCACCGAAAAGGGGTGCCATAAAACTGCCCCGGGCGATAAGGCCCGGGGCAGCAGCGCGACGAGGAGTGCAGCGTCTCTCGTCAGAAGCGACGATCCATGCAGCGAGACTTGCTATGAAGCGCCGTTTTGCCCGATTGTCCGTTATGCGTAAGTTGACTTCAGACGAGTAGTTTCCATTTGCCGCGTTTTAATCCTCACCTAAAATAAAAGCCCCAATAAGACACTGACTAAAATTCAAAAATTGACTAAAGTAAAAATAAGAAATAATTTTCTTATTTGTCAAGAAAAATTCACATTATTTAGTAAAAAAATTGTCTTTGTGTCAGTCGTCCTGATAACCGGACCTTTTCAGACCTAAAACCCATAACAGTTTTCCGAGTCTGTGAGGGTAAAACAGGAGGCTCTTCAGCCCTGTGCGGCATCCGTACCGACGCTTCATAAACTCAACAGATGGGAACAGATCTCCTGCAATGAAGATGAGCCGCTTCCACCTGCTGTCAAACGACCGCAGGTTCCTAAGGAAAAACTCACGCTGGCTGAGCGACGGCACTGACCAGGGCTGCCTGATCTTTGACAGGAAAGCTTCAACAAGCTCCCGTCCCTGCTCCCGGGATAATTCAGCTGACACCGGCGACCCCAATGACAAAGCCGCGGGGGTCGACACATCATCTATCCTTGCCGCCATACCGTCCTCTTCTGGTACCGTCAGGCCCCGTGACTTATCCGTAAGGGTCACTGCATCCCCTGTCTCTGTCACCATTCCTGCCTCTGCAGGAACCGTCAGCCCCCATACCCTCTCCATGAGGGTCAGCACCTCCCACGTCTCTTTCTCTATTCCCGCCTCGGCGGCAGCAGCAGGCAGCCTGTCACAGATGATCTCGCTGCCGTACTTTCTCAGCAGCAGGAATATATCAATATAGAGCCTCAGCTGAAACTCTCCCTTGATCTCATGTTTTCCGATATGGCTTACCAGCCCCAGGAAGGCTGTCAGCGGGGGAAGAACGAGCAGCGACCGGCCTCCCGCAGATATCACCTCTGCCTTTTCCATGGCCGCGGCCACCATCTCTCTTCCTTCCTTGCCAAAGAGCCTGTGGT
>JAVEXM010000175.1:0-3827 GCA_034004025.1 Bacteroidales bacterium | reverse complement strand
GGCAATTATCCACCCGATAACAAACAGGTGGGAAACAATGGCCTTCGTCTTTGCATCCATGATATTTTGATTTAGGTTTATCCAAAAATAGCCATAAAACCGTCATGTAACCGGTTAAAATAAAAAAATCCGGCTAAAACGGCAGGATTAGAAACAGGGTCCGGACGATTGTATATTTTTGTGCGCTGATATTTCCGGGCATGAACTACATTACGTCTCACACGGGGGAATTTGCCGCGCTGGCCGTGGCAATCTTCTGGACTATTACTGCATTGGCATTCGAGTCAGCCAGCCGCAAAGTCGGCTCCCTCACGGTCAACATCCTCAGGCTGAGCATGGCTTTCTTCTTCATCGGAATCTATACCCTGATTGCCCGCGGTCATTTCCTGCCTCTCGATGCCAGCACCCACAACTGGATCTGGCTGGGACTCTCGGGGATAGTGGGACTGGTTCTGGGCGATTACTACCTGTTCCGCTCCTATCCGCTCATCGGTTCAAGGTTCGCGATGCTGATAATGACACTGGCTCCGCCGCTGGCAGCCATCTTCGGTTATTTCATCCTTGGTGAATCGCTGAACCTGATGCAGATGACAGGAATGGTTATTGTGATCTTCGGTATCAGCCTGGCAATCTTCAATAAGCCCGTCAGGGGAGAAAGACTCTCCATTAAGATTTCGCCGGCCGGACTGCTGTTTGCATTCATCGGTGCAATTGGCCAGGGCCTTGGAATAGTACTCAGCAAGTACGGTATGGAAGAGTATAATGCATTCGCTTCCACACAGATACGAATAATTGCAGGGATTGCCGGATTCTCAATAATAATTACTCTCCTCAGGCGATGGGGAAATGTAGCAGCAGCGCTGAAAAATCCGCCTGCCATGAAAGCGCTGATTCTGGGTGCATTCTTCGGCCCGTTCCTGGGAATATCATTTTCACTTCTTTCAGTCAAGCACACCCAGGCCGGCATTGCATCGACCATAATGGCAATTGTGCCTGTGCTGATACTTGCTCCCTCAGCGTTGATCTACAAGGAAAAAATCACTGCTGTTGAGATTGCCGGGGCGATCATCAGCGTGGCAGGTGTGGCCTTTTTCTTTATCTGATTGCCCTGCCTGCAGGGAAACAGCTGCAAAGCCTCACAACGGCCTGCCGCCTCAATCTCCTCTACGTCCCCTTCTCTTTTATTATTTCCTGGCATTCAGCCCGTCGGTGATTGCCTGAAGGAGCTTTCCTCCGACATCTTCGGTGTACTCCCAGAACATGACGCCACCCAGCCCTTTTTCCCTGACATACTTCATCCTGGCAGCGATGGAGGTCACGTCCTCGTAGGAGACAAAGACCGAGTCACTTTCATTCCAGAGGAAGGGTGAAGCAGCCGATGAGTCATAGAACCTGGTGAAGGCTGGATTGTCAAGGGCCTCGAGCACTTCAGCGTATGGCATGCCGGCTCCCGTTGTGGTGGCCTCGCGGTAAAGGCCGTTGTTTACCGGCTCCACCCCTTTCCATATCCTCCCGTAGAACGGAATCCCGATATTCAGTTTCGCAGGCGGCACCCCCGCTTTCAGGTGCAGCTCCACTGCCCTGTCAGTGGCATCGCCGTCAGGCGCATCAAGGGATGAAAGGTGAAGGTTGGCATGGTGCCCCGTCTGATAACTGGCGCCGTGATGAAAATCATAGGTCATGATATTGATGAAATCGAGATATTGTGAGAGTGGCCCGAGTTCCGTGTTGGCAGCATAGACCTCACTGGCGCCCGTGGCAATGGTCAGGAGATACTTGTCCTTTCTCCCCTCTGCCGCCGCCAGGGAGTCAATGCGTTTCCTGACACACTCAAGCATCAGTGTGAAGTTGTGCACGTCTTCAGTCCTGTATGTATTCCCGGCACCCGGATGATTCGGATATTCCCAGTCTATGTCAATCCCGTCAAGGGAGTGTTCCTTGATGAACCTTGCGGCACTCGCCGCGAACCGATTTCGTGAAGAGTCAGAAAGAGCTGCATCGGAGAAGTTGCCTGACCACCCCCACCCCCCGACGGAGACGAGGATTCTGAGATCCGGATTGACCTTCTTCAGTGCGGCAAGGGCCCTTATGTCATCTGCATTCATGTCAGTATTGTCAATGCCCTCGCTTCCGAACATAACCTCACCGTTGATGATATTTGCGAAGGCATAGTTTATGTGGGTCAGGCTCGAAGCATTGATCTGTGAAAAATCGAAGTTCCTGAAGCCGGCCACATAACCGACAACCATAAAGTCAGAAGTGGTGTTCCTGCTGTCACATGATAACGCTATGAAAGACAGGCATGTAAGGATGATGGCGAGATTTTTTCTCATACTCCCGGTGTTACTTGAATCACTGCAATTTATAAAAAAATACAAATGCATGACGTGCAGGGCAATCACAGCCCGTCATTTGCGTTATCCGTTATATTTGTTCCGGAAAAAACCGGAAACAATGACAGAACAGGAATTCGATAACAGGGTAAAGTGCCTTTTTGATGATCATGAAAAACTCATCAGCAGGCCCAATATTAAGAAGGAAGGCGGCAACGGCATCTTCGACAGGTACCTCCATCCCATAATCACACGCGATCATTCACCGGTGTTCTGGAGGTATGACCTTGATTACCGCAGCAATCCCCATCTTATGACACGCCTTGGCATCAACACAACATTCAATGCCGGCGCAATAAAGCATGCCGGCAAGTACTGCCTGGCAATACGCACGGAGGGCTTTGACGTCAAATCGTTTTTTGCCATAGCAGAGAGCCCTAACGGCATCGATAACTGGCGCTTCAGGAACCGACCCATCGTGATGCCGGTGACGAGTGACCCCGAGATGAACGTTTATGACATCAGGCTTACAAGGCACGAAGACGGATGGATTTATGGGCTTTTCTGCGCCGAGCGAAAGGATAAGAGCAAGCCTGACGATTCATCCGCGGCACTTGCCAGCTGCGGTATTGCCCGCACCAGCGACCTTGACAACTGGGAGAGACTCGACGACCTGAAATCGGGAGCAGCACAGCAGAGAAATTGTGTTCTGCACCCCGAATTTGTCAACGGTAAGTACATGATCTACACCAGGCCACAGTCAGGCTTTATCGAGACCGGTGACAGCGGCATTTCAGCAGGATTCTGTGACAGCATGGAACATGCGGAGCTTGGTGAGGAGATACTTGTCGATCCGAGGCAATACCATACGGTAAAAGAGGTGAAGAACGGCCAGGGACCGGCACCCCTGAAAACAGAATACGGATGGATTCACCTTGCCCACGGCGTCAGGAGAACAGCAGCCGGACTTCGCTACACCCTCTACCTCTTTATGACCTCCCCGGAAGAGCCATGGAGGGTCATAAAGAGACCCTCGGGACACTTCCTTGAACCGCTTGAGGATGAAAGAGTAGGCGACGTCTCGAACGTGGTCTTCAGCAACGGCTGGATTGCCGATGATGATGGCACGGTCTTTGTTTACTATGCCAGCTCAGATACGAGAATGCACGTGGCAACGACAACTATGGAGAAACTGATTGATTATGTGATGAATACGCCGGAAGACGCAGGTCGCACACAGTTATGTGCAGCACAGCGCGACCGGATGATTGAAAATAATCTGAAAATAATGGCTCAGAAATATCCATATATCAGATTTTGATTTATGTTTGCGCCTCAAATTCCGGGCATAGATTTCACCACCATAATGAAGGCTGTGAATAACTCAGACTCAGACAGGTTATGAAATTGAAAACCAGATATTATCAGGCACTGTTTGCATGTTAATATCTTTTGACCGGAGCAGAAACCGAAGGTTATCCAATTAATAACTTA
>JAVEXM010000174.1:0-3888 GCA_034004025.1 Bacteroidales bacterium | reverse complement strand
ATCCGCCAGTTCCTGAAAAAGATACCGAGAAGGGCATCAGTAACCAGGAAGACCAATGAGACCGTGATCGGGACTGATATCAGCCTCGACGGAACAGGCAGAAGCGACATTGACTCCGGCATAGGCTTCCTGGATCACATGCTTGATCAGCTGGCACGCCACGGGGGCATCGACATCACCCTTAAGGCAACAGGAGACCTCAAAGTAGATGAGCACCATCTGGTTGAAGATGTGGGGATAGTACTCGGGGAAGCTTTTAACAAAGCGCTGGGCAGTAAGAAAGGTATCGGACGATATGGCTTTACCCTTCCCATGGACGATTCGCTGGCACAGGTGACACTCGACTTCGGGGGGAGACCCTGGCTGACCTGGGACGCGGTATACAGGTCGGAGAGGGTGGGTAACATCGCCTCTGAAATGTTCTCGCACTTTTTCAGATCATTCAGTGACACTGCAAAATGCAACATCCACGTTCATGCTGCCGGAGAGAATGAGCACCATATGACCGAGGCCATCTTCAAGGCTTTTGCCAGGGCAGTGAGGATGGCAGTCACCAGGACGGATGACGGCCTTCTGCCATCAACAAAGGGACAGCTATGATAGCGATACTCAAATACAACTCAGGAAACATCATGTCAGTCAGGGTGGCCCTGAAGAGGCTGGGACATGATGCGGTGATCACTGACGACCCGGATATAATCAGCAGAGCGGAGAAAGTCATTATTCCTGGTGTGGGCGAAGCTGCCTCAGCCATGAGGCATCTCAGGGAGAAAGGCCTTGACAGGGTCATAGTCTCTCTCCGGCAGCCTGTGCTTGGTATATGCCTCGGACTGCAGCTTATGTGCGCCTCTTCGGAGGAGGGCGACACTGAAGGGCTGGGCATCTTTGAGACAGAGGTCAGGAGATTTCCTGCCGGGGCCAGGGTCCCCCATATGGGATGGAATGACTTTGTCAGCCTGGGTGACGACCCTCTGCTAAAGGGAGTTGATCCGGGCGACGATGTCTATTATGTACACAGCTATTATGCCGGTGTCAACGGCTATACCACTGCAGTATGCGATTACGGACTGCCCTTCTCAGCGGCCATGCGCAGAGACAACTTCTATGCCACCCAGTTTCATCCCGAGAAATCAGCGGCGACAGGAGCCCGTATTCTTAAAAACTTCACCGAGCTATGAGAATAATTGCAGCCATGGATATAATGGACGGCGCCTGCGTCAGGCTGGCGCAGGGCGACTACTCAAGAAAGACAGTCTACGACAGTGACCCTCTTGATGTTGCAAAGGAGATGGAAGAGCACGGAATAAAATACCTCCATATGGTTGACCTCGACGGTGCCCGTGAAGGGAAAATCCGGAACCATGGGGTGCTTGAAACCGTCTCGCGCAATACCGGACTGAAGGTCGACTTCAGCGGGGGCATAAGGTCAGAAGATGATCTGCGCACTGCATTCAGTTGCGGCGCCTCACAGGTCACTAGCGGGAGCATAGCCGTGACACAACCTGAACTCTTTCTTGAATGGTTGCAGGAATATGGCCCCGAAAGGATAATCCTGGGTGCCGACTTCCGTAACAGGAAGGTGGCAACAGGAGGTTGGCTCACAGAATCTGACAGTGACATAATCAGCTTCCTGCGAGGCTACAGGAACAAAGGCGTCATCTACGCCATGTGCACTGACATTGAAAAAGACGGGATGTTGGACGGCCCCTCGTTTGACATCTACATGGAGATAACCGCTATAGAGGGCCTCTCTCTGATCGCAAGCGGAGGGATAACCTCGGCAGAGGATATAATGACCCTCCGTGACGCAGGATGTGAAAGCGCCATCATCGGAAGGGCAATCTATGAAGGTAAGATATCACTCAAAGAACTGGCTGCATTATGCTGAAGAAAAGAATTATACCATGCCTTGACATAAAGGATGGGCGTACCGTTAAAGGGGTGAGCTTTGTCAACCTCAGGGATGCCGGTGACCCGGTGGAGCTGGCAGGGGCATATGCTGACCAGGCTGCTGATGAGCTTGTCTTCCTCGACATAACGGCAACACATGAGAAGAGAAAGACTCTTGCTCCGCTGGTTGAGAAGATCGCCAATGCCATCAATATCCCCTTTACCGTCGGCGGAGGCATCAGCACCAGGGAGGATGTGTCTGCTCTCATCAGCTCCGGGGCTGACAAGGTGAGCGTCAACACCGCTGCCGTTCTTGATCCGGCGCTGATAACCCGACTGGCCGACAGCTTTGGCAGCCAGTGCATTGTGGTGGCTATCGACGCACAGCTCATTGAGGGTGAGTGGTGGGTCTGTATCAACGGCGGCAGGAAGGTCACCGGGGTCAGGGCACTAAAATGGGCAGAGGAGGCCGTAAAGCGGGGTGCCGGTGAAATACTGCTCACCTCTGTCAACAGCGACGGCACAAAAGAGGGCTTCTCAACAGATATAACCTCTGCCGTAAGCAACAGGGTGAACATACCCGTCATTGCCTCAGGCGGCGCAGGCACCATGGAACACTTCAAAAAGGTCTTTGAGGAGACATCATGCACGGCTGCATTGGCTGCCTCAGTTTTTCACTTCGGCGAGATACTGATACCGGACCTTAAAAAATACCTCCAGGAAAATAACATAAACGTAAGACTATGAAACTCAATTTCAATAAGGGAGACGGCCTGGTTCCGGCCGTGATACAGGACAGCACCACGATGCAGGTACTGATGGTGGGCTACATGAATGAAGAGGCATACACGAAAACCGTCAGCGAAGGGAGGGTTACATTCTTCAGCCGGAGCAGGCAGAGGCTATGGACCAAGGGAGAGACCTCCGGTAACTTTCTGACCGTGATTGAGGTGCTGGCCGACTGTGATCAGGATGCCCTGCTGATCAGGGTTGTACCGGCAGGTCCGGTGTGTCACCTGGGAACATACTCATGCTTCGGCGAGCGGGAGCCTCAGGGATTCCTCTACACCCTTGAGAAGATTATCAGCGACAGGATAAGTGAAAATGCATCTGATTCGTACACAAACAGGCTTTACCGCAAGGGCATAAACAAAATCGCCCAGAAGGTGGGAGAAGAAGCCGTTGAGCTGATTATTGAGGCAAAGGATGATGACAGTGACCTTTTCAGAAATGAGGCTGCCGACCTGCTCTATCATCTGCTGGTACTCCTCAGGGCCAAGTCGGTAAATCTGACGGATATCGAAGAGGTTCTGGCGGCAAGGCACAATTCAAAATAAAAGTTAAAACTGCAGGCAGGTGGAAAAAAATATTTTCCTACGGCAGTTGCGGTATTGAATTTTCACTATGTTTGCAACGATGAAACAGTTCACGTTATATGTCTGGCGCTGGTGCAGCTCAAAGGATGAGTCTGTGAATCACGTCGTTATATAACCTGTATAGTATAATTATGCAAAGGGGCGCGCTGATCACAGCGCGCCTCTTTTTTTATCTAACCTCAAAATCTTTAAAACATGGAAAAAATCACAAAAATTCTGCTGACGGAAAACGAAATGCCCCGCAAATGGTATAATATCATGGCTGACATGCCCAACAAGCCGTTGCCTCCGCTGAACCCTGCCACCGGCAAGCCGGTGGGTCCCGACGACTTATCGGTCATCTTCCCGATGGAGCTGATAAAACAGGAGGTGTCGACGGAGAGATATATTGAGATCCCTGATGAGGTGCTCGATCTTTACCGCACCTTCCGTCCTTCTCCCCTCTTCCGGGCTCATAATCTCGAGAAGGCGCTCGGCACCAAAAGCAAGATCTATTACAAGTACGAGGGTGGCAACTATTCCGGGTCTCATAAGGCTAACACCGCCATACCACAGGCCTACTACAACAAGATGGAGGGTGTGAGGCGCATAACCACGGAGACCGGGGCAGGCCAGTGGGGCA
>JAVEXM010000173.1:0-3908 GCA_034004025.1 Bacteroidales bacterium | reverse complement strand
GCTGCAGTTCGAGGGAAACGTGACGCTGGTCGATGACTTTCATAAATTCAATAAGGCTGTCGCAGAGATCAGCAACTGCAGGATACTGGGCTTTGATACCGAGACAAGACCTTCCTTCAAAAAGGGGAGAAGATATAACGTCTCCCTTCTTCAGCTTGCAGATGACCGTCATGCATGGCTCTTCAGACTCAATATGATCGGGTTTCCGGCAGAACTGGCACAACTGCTGGCAGATGAAAATATCATTAAGGTAGGCGTGGCAATCCATGATGATATCAAAGCCCTGAAGTCACTTGAACCCTTCGAACCGGGCGGATTTCTTGACCTGCAGAACGTGGTTCAGGATCACGGCATAAAACAGCTGGGGCTGAAGAAACTCTCAGCCCTCATCCTTGGATACAGAATCTCAAAGTCGCAACAGGTATCAAACTGGGAAACCCCTGCCCTGACAGAGCCTCAGCAAATTTATGCCGCCACCGACGCGTGGATCTGCAGGAAAATATACCTGGCACTTAACGGTAAAGAAAACCGGCAGTAGTGATCACTTCCCTGGTTAAACTGAAAAAAGGCAAGGAGCAGTCGGTAAGACGCTACCACCCGTGGGTATTCTCCGGAGCCATAGCAAGGATTGACGGTACCCCTGCCGAGGGGGACCTGGTGGAGGTACTGGCATCTGACGGCACATACCTGGCAACAGGTCACTGGTCGCCGGGATCCATAGCCGTGAGAATCTTTTCGTTTGAGAAATGCCTGCCTGACATCAAATTCTTCAGAAAAAAGCTCGAAGATGCAGTGCAATACCGCATCCGCACCGGTATCGCCGGAAAAAGCGACACAAACGTGTGGCGCCTGGTACACGGCGAGGGCGACGGACTGCCGGGACTGGTGGTTGACATCTACGGCACCACTGCCGTCATGCAGTCACATACCGCAGGCTTCTGGCACATCCGCAAGATGATAGCCGGACTGCTGCCGGAAGTGACCGGCGGATTGGTGACATCGGTATATGATAAGAGCGAAGGCACACTCCCCTTCATGGCTAAACTGAATCCGGCCAACGGATACCTGCTGGGCGGCAATGGTGATGCCGCTGCCGTGGTTACGGAAAACGGATACAGGTTCAAAATCGACTGGGAAAAGGGACAGAAGACAGGCTTCTTCATTGACCAGCGGGATAATCGCGACCTCCTGCGCCAATACAGCAACAAAAGAAAGGTGCTCAACATGTTCGGCTATACCGGCGGTTTCTCGGTCTATGCCATGAGCAACGCCGCACTGGTGCATACCGTTGACAGCTCTGCCCCGGCAACTGCGATGGCTGATGAGAATGTGAGGCTCAACTTCGGGGAGGACCCGCGTCACAAATCATTCGCTACCGACGCCTTCACCTTCCTGGCGGAGATGAAACATAAATACGACCTTATGGTGCTCGACCCTCCGGCATTCGCCAAGCACCAGACAGCCCTCAGCCAGGCCCTTCAGGGCTACAGGCGATTGAACGCCATTGCCCTCCAGAAGATCGCACCGGGAGGCATCCTCCTTACCTTCTCATGCTCACAGGTGGTTAGCCGCGACGACTTCCGGCGCTCCGTCTTCGTGGCCGCAGCCAATACAGGCAGAAACGTGCGGATACTGCACCAGATGGGCCAGCCGCCAGACCATCCTGTAAATATCTACCACCCCGAGAGCGAATACCTCAAAGGACTGGTACTGTACGTAGAATAGAGATCATGGACCCTGCATTACACATAAAGACAATAGCCGGGAAGCTGCATCTGCACGACTGGCAGGTTGAGAATTCGCTGAGGCTTCTTGACGACGGGGCTACAATTCCCTTCATCAGCCGTTACCGCAAAGAGGTGACGGGCAGCCTGAACGAGGTGCAACTTGCTGAGATACGTGATGAATATGAGAGGCTGAAAGAACTTGAGAAACGCAGGGAGGCTGTCATCAAATCCATAGAGGAACAGGAGAAGATGACCCCTGAACTGCTGGCAAAGATCAATGCAGCCCTTACCATGTCGCAGCTTGAGGACCTCTACCTGCCCTACAGACCCAAAAGAAAGACGCGCGCCTCCGTGGCCCGTGAGAAGGGACTGGAACCGCTTGCACTCTGGCTGCTGGCACAGAAGCCCGGAGACCCGGAAGCCGAGGCTGCAAAATATCTCACTGACATGGTGGAGAGCACCGATGCAGCACTGGCAGGCGCCCGTGACATCATAGCCGAGATGGTCAGCGAGAATGAACCGGTGCGCGGAGCACTCCGACGCCTCTACGAACGCGATGCGGTGATAACATCCAGGGTGGTGAAGGGAAAAGAACAGGAGGGAGCCAAGTTCAGCGACTACTTCGAATGGTCCGAACAGCTGCGCCGCTGTCCCTCCCACAGGCTCCTGGCAATGCGCCGTGGTGAGGAGGAGGGATTCCTCAGGCTCACCATCATGCCGGCAGAGGAGGAGGCTCTAAAAATCATTGAAAGACAGTTTGTTAGAGCCGGCAACGAAGCTGCCCGGCAGGTGCGGGAGGCGACATCCGACAGCTGGAGCCGCCTGCTGGCACCCTCCATGGAGACGGAGTTCAGAAAAAGCTCGAAGGAAAAAGCCGATGAGGAGGCAATACGGGTATTTGCCGAAAACCTGCGGCAGCTGCTTCTCTCACCTCCGCTGGGAGAGAAGAGCGTCCTGGCCATAGACCCTGGCTACCGCACCGGTTGCAAGGTGGTGTGCCTCGACAGACAGGGAGCACTGCTGCACAATGATGTGATTTATCCCCACCCTCCGCAGAACGAGACTGCACGGAGCGTCAGCAAGCTGCTGTCACTGATTGACGAATACGGCATTGAGGCTGTGGCCATCGGAAACGGCACCGCCAGCCGCGAGACCGAAGCTATGGTGAAACAGTACCTGCCTTCTGAATCCGGCATCAGGATTTTCGTTGTCAGCGAAGCAGGAGCATCAGTATATTCAGCATCAAAGACGGCCCGCGATGAGTTCCCTGACCATGATGTGACGGTTCGCGGTGCAGTCTCCATCGGCCGCAGACTAATGGACCCGCTGGCCGAACTGGTGAAGATAGATCCCAAATCGATTGGCGTAGGACAGTACCAGCACGACGTTGACCAGGTACGGCTGCAGGCCAGCCTCGACGGGGTGGTTATGTCATGCGTCAACGCCGTGGGAGTGGAGGTCAACACCGCCAGCCCCCACCTGCTCACTTATGTCTCAGGCCTCGGACCAAAACTGGCACAGAATATCGTTGACCACCGCACCGAACACGGTCCCTTCAGGTCACGCACAGAACTGATGAAGGTCAAAAGAATGGGCGACAAAGCCTACGAACAGGCTGCCGGATTCCTCAGGATAAGAAACGCTCCCAACCCGCTTGACGCCTCGGCAGTGCACCCCGAAAGCTACCACATAGTGGAGAAAATGGCCCGGGATGCAGGCTGTACCGTAGCCGACCTGATGCGCGACGAGACAAAACGGAAGACAATAAATATTGAAAAGTATGTCACCTCCGGGGCAGGACTCCCTACACTCAGGGATATAATGCAGGAGCTGGCAAAGCCGGGACGCGACCCGAGATCAGCTATACAGGAATTCAGCTTCGCCGATATACACTCACTGGAGGATGTGAAGGAGGGTATGATAGTGCCGGGAATTGTAACAAATATTACTAAATTTGGCGCGTTCGTTGACATCGGGGTGAAGCAGGACGGACTGGTGCATGTCTCTCAGATGGCTGACCGTTACGTTGACGACCCCTCAAAGGTGGTCAAACTACACCAGCAACTTATGGTACGGGTGGTCAGCGTGGACCTGGAAAGGAAACGGATACAGCTCTCTCTTAAGGGAGTCTCCAGTCGGCAGTCGGCAGTCGGCAGTCAATAAACTACCTATTCTCCGGAT
>JAVEXM010000053.1:0-18885 GCA_034004025.1 Bacteroidales bacterium | reverse complement strand
GAGCGCTGTGCATTCACCATCATGAAACACAGGACTGACATCATAATTATTTGGTACCGTCTCACTTTTTTTCTTTCAAGTTATGCAATTCTTGCGGTTTATCGATCTTTGCACCGCATTTTTTACAATATAAAGCATCGTCATCATGCCTGTCGTACAAGCAGTTCTGACATACCTGGGTGTTGTCGCGTACCGGGTGCCTGATCATCTCTGAGGTTATTATCCCGGTGGGAACAGCTATGATGGCATAACCCAGTATCATCACGATGCTGGCCAGAAACTGCCCCAGGCCTGTCACCGGAGAGATATCGCCGTATCCCACCGTCGTCATCGTCACTACAGCCCAGTAAATGCTCACCGGGATGCTCGTAAAACCATTCTGTTCACCCTCGATCAGATACATTACTGTCCCAAAGATCACCACCAGGGTAAGGATCACCGAGATGAACATGAATATCTTCTCACGGCTGCGGTAGAGGGCCACAGCCAGGGTCCGGCCGGCAGAAGTATAGCGGCTGAGCTTGAATATGCGAAAAACCCTCAGCAGCCTGACAGCCCTGATTACCATCAGACTCTGTCCGCCGACAAATATGAGTCCCAGGAAACTGGGCAGAATGGCAAGCAGGTCGATGATGCCAAAGAAGCTGAATATATACCTGAAGGGCTTGCTCAGAACATAGATTCTTAATATATATTCGATCAGAAATATAGCCGTTATGATCCACTCCGCCGTGTGGAGTATCAGGGCATACTTCTCACGCACAGAGGTGACACTGTCAAGAAGCACCAGGAAAATACTGGTAAAGATCAGTACTATGATCACCAGGTCAAAGGTCTTGCCTTCAGGTGTGTCAGCCTCGAATATTATATCATATAACCTGTTCTTGTTCAGTTTCATTGGAGAAATATCTCATCGATTACAGGCAGCCTTTGCAATTGATCTCCGTCACCGGCATTGTTCAGAACTGCCTCAGCAGGGCAATCCGCTTTTCAATAGGCGGATGGGTCATGAAGAGGGAGCTGAAGCTGAATGAGACCGGTCTCTCTTTTTTTGGCTGGGGGTTATCAATAAACATCTGGGCCACATCGTTTCGTCTTACTGCTTCTATCAGGGGGTCGGCAGAGATCTTTTCCAGGGCAGAGGCCAGGGCGAGTGGATTTTTGGTCATCGTTGCAGAGCCGGCATCAGCCATATACTCCCTCTGCCGTGAGATGGCGAACCTGAAGATGGATGAGAGGAAATAGCCAACTGCGGCCAATAGAAGTGCGATGATGACAACCCGTCCGTCTTTCTTGCCCCTGCTACCGCCGCTGAACCTTACTGAACGAACGAGAGCCTCAGTAATAAAAGCAAAAATCCCTACGAAGACTATCGAAACGATCAGCAGTCTCACATCGCGGTTCCTGATGTGGGTCAGTTCATGAGCTATCACGGCCTCCAACTCGGCATCATCAAGTTTGTCTATAATCCCCTTTGAGAGGGAGACTGTGAAGTTTGAGGTCTTGATGCCGCTGGCAAAGGCATTGAGAGAATCATCGTTAATGATGTTTATTTTGGGCATTGGCATGCCGCTGCCAATGCAGAGATTCTCAACGAGATTGTATATTCTCTTATTCTCCTTTCTGGTTAGCGGAGCTGATCCTGTTGCCCTCTCAATCATTCCCGCATGCGAGAACCAGGCTATGACAAACCATAACAGGACACCCGTCATGACCCATGGTATGGTTCTGATGAATGTCGTGTTGGTATTTGCCACGCTGAGTTCCGGTGCAGGCTGTACAAAGAAGAGAAAAAGCCATACCAGTCCCAGAATAATTGCCGGAAAGAGCAA
This sequence comes from Bacteroidales bacterium, assembly GCA_034004025.1. Classification (GTDB taxonomy): domain Bacteria; phylum Bacteroidota; class Bacteroidia; order Bacteroidales; family VadinHA17; genus SR-FBR-E99. Next base: position 17,053 of record JAVEXM010000053.1, on the reverse strand, counting down.
GAGCAAAAGAACAGATTTGAAGTTGTTATTCCATATCTGCCGGTTAATGCCGATATATTTCATTCGTATGAGACAGATTTATCGTATTGTTCAAATGGAGCTTGCATGAAACAGGCTATTTAAGATCTCTTCTAAACCCGGGCTCATGCAGGTTTCATCTGGTATCAGAAGTTCAGTTTCGGCGTCTCCTCAGCCTGTGCCCTGGTCTCGGCCAGATCATACATGGTTTCACGCTTGAACCCGAACATGCCGGCAACAATGTTTGAAGGAAACACCTCCACAGCATTGTTAAGTTCTTTGGTGGCTGAATTGAAGAACCGGCGGGCAGCCGCGAGCTTGTTCTCAATATCTGCTATCTCCTCCTGCAACTGGATGAAGTTTGTGCTGGCCTTCAGATCGGGATAGGCTTCCACGGCAACTCTCAGTCCCTGCAGTGCTGAGGAGAGTCGGCCGTCAGCAGCTATCTTTTCATCAATCCCCTTAGCCTCAATGGCTTTGGCTCTTGCATTGGTGATGTCTGTCAGAACGGTGCTCTCATGCTTCATGTAAGCTTTGACAGCTTCCACCAGCTGAGGTATCAGGTCAAGCCTCTGTCTGAGCTGTACATCGATGTCAGCGAAGGCATTCTCACGGTTGTTCCTCAACCTTACCAGCCTGTTGTATAGTCCAACAGCAAGCAGGACCAGAACTACAATAATAATAAGCAGTGCAATGAACATATCTTTAGATTTTAATTTGTTTACGTAAAAATAGCATTTTAAAAGACAACCTGGTGAAAAATGCAGCAGTTCAAATTCACAATTTCAGGGATCATTCCTCTTCACAGACTCCCGGGCCTCTTCACCGGCTCAAGCCCTGATCGCATTCCCTCATGAACTGATCCAGAAAGCTGACCATGAAGTCATGTCTATCATCAGCCAGCCTTCTGCCTGTGGCAGTATTCATAAGGTTCCTGAGAAGGAGCAGTTTGTCATAGAAATGATGTATCGTCGAGGCCGAATTTCTGCTTGATGAGCTCACGCCCGGCTGCCCGGGGAAACCGGCACGCGGATCATACAGCTCGCGCCCCTTGAATCCTCCGTAGCTGAATGCCCTGGCGATACCCACCGCGCCCATTGCGTCAAGCCGGTCAGCATCCTGAACAATTTGAAGTTCGTCGCTTTTGGGTGCCGCTGTTGATCCTTTGGAGAAGGAGATATTTTCATTTATCCTTACCACCTCTTCGGTCACTCTGTCATCCACTCCGAGACGGTCCAGGAGGGCCCTGATCTCTGCCGGACCGTCATGCACGGCAAATTTATGATCTCCGACATCGTGCAGCAACGCTGCAAGTTCAACAGTAAACCTGTCGCCGCGTCGCTCACATTCGTGAATATACAGGGCCAGGCGCACAACCCTTTCTATATGAGACCATCCGTGGCCACTGTCGTATTGTTGCACAGCCACTTTAACAAAATCGCTTACCTCATTTATGATTTCCTGTTCAGTTTTCATTTTACCCTGTACCATTCCAGACACAAAATATTGATAATTTTGCCTCTTCCACCATTAACTGTCACTCAAGATATGAACAGCGCAGAAATTATTACAATAGGAGATGAGATTCTGATAGGCCAGACTGTTGACACAAACTCGGCATGGATTGCCGGCAGGCTTAACCTGCTTGGTATAGGTGTGGCGCGCATCACATCGATAGCTGACAGGAGGGAAGAGATTATCACTGCACTGGACGAGACTCTCGGACGAAGTGACATGGTGCTTATGACAGGCGGACTCGGTCCCACCAGTGATGACATCACCAAGGAGACCCTGGCTGAATATTTCGGGGCAAAGCTGGTTACTGACCCGGGTGTGCTGGCGGAGGTGACTGAAAGGCTGATGAAGAGGAACCTGGAGATGAATGATAATAATCGGCGTCAGGCCAATGTACCCGATAACTGCACTGTTCTTGTCAACAGGGCAGGGACAGCACCGGGGATGATGTTTTCCAGGGGAGAAAAGAGGGTTATCTCCATGCCCGGTGTGCCTTCAGAGATGAAATACATTATGACGGAGCATGTCCTGCCGATGATCGCCATGCGTGCCGGAGGAAATGTCATAATTCACAAGAATATAATGACTTACGGCACCTTTGAGGCCAAACTGGCAGAGAGGCTGCAGGGTTTTGAAAAGGAGCTGCCCCCTGAGATCAGGATTGCCTATCTTCCGTCGCACGGGCTCATCAAGCTGAGGCTTACAGGCAGGGGCCATGACGAAGGACGGACCGGGGCACTTGTCAGTGAGCAGGTCAGGAAACTCTACACAATCATTCCCGATGTAATCTACGGAGAGGATGAGGCAACGCTGGAGGAGGTTACGGGTGCACTGCTGATGAACAATGGAGTTACGGTTTCCACTGCCGAGAGCTGTACGGGCGGAAAGCTCTCCTCACTGATCACATCTGTACCCGGCAGTTCGGCATGGTACCTCGGCTCAGTGATTGCCTATGACAACAGCATAAAGACCGGCGTGCTCGGTGTGAATGCGGACACCATCCGGGAACACGGGGCCGTCAGCAAGGAGACAGCCTCGGAGATGGCGGCAGGAGTAAGGAGCTTAACCGGAAGCGATTATTCAGTAGCTGTCACCGGTATTGCCGGTCCTACAGGCGGAACAGATGCCAAACCGGTGGGCATGGTCTGGATAGCCATCACCTCTGACGGGGGTGTAATAACTGAGCTGCATCGCTTTGCGGACAACAGGACAGTGAATATTCTGAGGGCCTCATACACTGCTCTGAACATGCTTAGAAAGCAGATAATCAGCCGCTGAGCAGTCGAATTCCGGATTGTTGGAAAAAAATGAAGTAATTATTTGGTTAATTGAATAAAAATCACCTATTTTGCGAACCGATTTTCGGAGTTTTTCAGAACAAGTAAAAAGAGGATAATAATGTCAAAAGTTTGTCAGGTCACCGGCAAGAAAGCAGTGGTAGGAAACAATGTTTCCCACTCGAAGAGGAGGACCAAAAGAAAGTTTATGGCCAACCTGTTCACCAAAAGGTATTACCTGCCCGAGGAAAACAGATGGATCACACTTAAGGTATCAGCTGCAGGAATGAGGAACATCAACAAGAACGGTCTCACCTCGGTCCTTAAGGAGGCAAAGGAAAAAGGTTATATAATCAATTAATTAAACCGGAGAGAAAATGGCAAAGAAGAGCAAAGGCAACAGGGTGCAGGTTATCCTTGAGTGCACTGAGCACAAGGAATCCGGAATGCCGGGCACCTCAAGATACATTACAACCAAGAACCGCAAGAACACACCTGACCGTCTTGAGAGGAAAAAATTCAACCCCATACTTAAAAAAATGACCCTTCACAGGGAGATAAAATAAATAAAGAGTTATGGCAAAGAAAGTTGTTGCAACACTGAAGACAGGAACCGGCAGATCATTCACCAAATGCATAAAGGTGGTCAAATCTGAGAAGACCGGAGCATACCAGTTCAAGGAAGAAATTGTTCATAACGATCACGTTAAGGATTTCTTTTCCACGAAATAAGATCAGTTTTTCTGATCCTGAACAGGGGAGAGACGCAAATAATTGCGTCTCTTTTTTTACTTTTGACGATCAATAATCAGGCGATGGCATTATTCGGTTTTTTAAGGAAAGAGGAGAAAGAGATACTTGACAGGGGACTGGTGAAAACCCGCGAGAGCGTTTTTGCCAGGCTCACCAGGGCTGTTGCCGGCAAATCAAAGATCGACGACGATGTGCTTGACAACCTGGAGGAGGTACTTGTCTCTTCGGATGTGGGTGTTGAAACCACGTTAAGGATCATCGAAAGGGTATCCGGGCGTGTGGCACGTGACAAATATATCAGTACCTCTGAGCTCAACGCCCTTCTCCGTGATGAGATCGCCGGGCTCCTTGAGGAGAATAACAGCACTGATGGCAGTGTTGACGGATTCGATGCCCCGCTGCCTGCCAGACCCTATGTAATACTTGTGGTCGGTGTCAACGGAGTAGGCAAGACCACCACCATTGCAAAGCTGGCGTACAACTTCAGGAAGGCAGGGAAGAGCGTGCTGCTTGGGGCGGCCGACACTTTTCGTGCTGCTGCCATCGATCAGTTAAAGATATGGTCGGAGAGAGCCGGCGTACCTATGATCAGCCAGAAGATGGGTGCTGACCCGGCCTCTGTGGCTTTTGACACCGTAACATCGGCAGTAGCTTCGGGCACGGACATAGTAATTATAGATACTGCCGGCAGACTCCATAACAAGACAGCTCTCATGAACGAGCTCTCAAAGATCAGGAGGGTGATGGAGAAGGTCGTGCCTGAGGCGCCGCATGAGGTTCTGCTTGTTCTCGACGGCTCAACCGGACAGAATGCCTTTGAACAGGCAAAGCAGTTCACCGCTGCCACCAGTGTGAATGCGATGGCTATCACCAAGCTCGACGGCACGGCCAAGGGGGGTGTTGTGATCGGGATCTCAGACCAGTTCCGGATACCGGTAAAATATATCGGTGTGGGAGAGAAGATGGAGGATCTGAGGATCTTCGACAGGTATGCGTTCGTCGACTCCCTCTTCAGTGACAGCCGCTGATGAAAGAAAGCAGGGTCAATATCGTCACCCTGGGCTGCTCGAAGAACACCGTTGACTCGCAGAAGCTCATGCGTCAGCTCACGGCTGGCGGATACAGTGTTACCGCTGACTCCCCGGACCCGTCCGATATTGTCATCATCAATACCTGCGGCTTCATCCTCGATGCCAGGGAGGAGAGCATAGACACCATCATCAGTCATGCAGAGGCCATTAAGCGCCGCGGCCGCGGCAAACTCTTCGTTATGGGTTGCCTGTCAGAGCGTTACCGCACAGAGCTCGAGGCCTCAATACCCGAGGTCGATAGCTGGTTCGGAGTTAACAGGCCGGAGGAGGTGATCAGTCACCTGGGACTGGCATACCGTCCAGAACTGACAGGTGAGAGGATACTGCCCGGACCAAAACACTATGCCTATCTGAAGATTTCGGAGGGGTGTGACCGCACATGTGCATTCTGTGCCATACCTGATATCCGCGGACGATACACCTCGGTGCCACTGGAGGAGCTGGCAGCAGAAGCCTCATACCTAACCTCGACAGGGGTGAAGGAGCTGATACTCATTGCACAGGACCTGACCCTTTACGGCACCGACATCTACGGCAAACAGATGCTGCCCGAACTTGTCAGGCAACTATCGGACACAGAGGGGCTGGAATGGATCAGGCTCCATTATCTCTATCCTTCCGGCTTCCCCTATGAGATACTTGAGATGATGCAGGATAACCGCAAGATATGCAGATATATAGATATCCCGATACAACATATCTCAGACAATGTGCTCAGGAGAATGCGGCGCGAGCACAGCGGTGAGGAGACGCGCCGCCTGCTGAATGACATACGGAGGATAGTTCCTGATGCGGCGGTAAGGACAACGGTCATTGCCGGCCATCCGGGTGAGACGGAAGAGGATTTCAGTGAGTTGTTGCGGTTTGTGGAGGAGTACAGGTTTGACAGGCTGGGGGCTTTTCGCTACTCGCATGAAGAGAACACGCATGCCTGGTTAAGTTATGCCGACGATTTTTCCGAAAAGGAGAAGGAGAGGAGGGTGTCGGAAATTATGGAGCTGCAGCAGCGCATCTCGGGCGAGATCAATGCCTCAAAAAGGGGAGAGGTTGTCAGGGTGATCATTGACCGTAAGGAGGGTCTCTTTCACGTGGGGCGCACTCAGTTTGACTCTCCCGAGGTTGACCAGGAGGTGCTGATCACCACGGACAGAAAAATCGAACCCGGCACCTTCATCGATGTGAAGATAACCGGGTCAACGGAATTCGATCTGTATGCGGAGGAAACAGGCAGTAGAGGGGCGAGCGTGAATAAATAGCCAGCCTGCAGGGGAGGATAAGTACTCAGCAGGCAATAGTCAGTAGGGTAATCCCGGATTTTCGCAAATCGCAATTTTTCACTTATTCTTCCGAAGTATTTTCCTCCGTTTGTTCGCCCTTTTTACCTCCGACCCTGAACGACAGTTCCTCTTTCCCTTTTGAGTAACCGACGTTGATGGTTGCTCCCTCGGTGACCGTGGCTTTGATGATCACCTCTGCCAGGGGATCCTCGAGATATTTCTGTATGGCGCGTTTCAGCGGCCTGGCGCCGTACTGCACATCGAAGCCGCGGTCAGCAATGAAGTCCCGTGCCTGGGCACTCAGCTTCATCCTGTAGCCCAGCGCCTCAATCCTGTCATAGAGTCCTTTGAGCTCGATATCGATGATCTTGTCTATGTCCTCCCTTGTCAGTTGATTGAACATCACCACATCGTCAATCCTGTTCAGGAACTCAGGGGCAAAGGTCTTCTGCAGTGCCTTCTGCAGGATGCTCTTTGCCTGGTCGTTACGTGTCGTTCTTTTGGCTGAGGTTTCAAAGCCGATGCCTGCACCAAACTCCGACAGTTGCCTGGTTCCTATGTTGGAGGTCATGATGACAATGGTGTTCTTGAAATCCACCCTGCGTCCCAGGCTGTCGGTCAGCTGCCCCTCATCGAGCACCTGCAGCAGTATGTGAAACACATCAGGGTGAGCCTTTTCTATCTCATCGAGCAGAACCACTGAATAGGGTTTGCGTCTTACCTTTTCAGTGAGCTGGCCGCCCTCCTCATATCCTACGTATCCCGGAGGGGCTCCGACAAGGCGTGACACGGAAAATTTTTCCATATACTCGCTCATATCAACCCTGATCAGGTTGTCCGTGGTATCAAAGAGGAATTTTGCCAGCACCTTGGCAAGCTGTGTCTTCCCTACACCTGTCGGACCAAGAAAAATGAAGGTTCCTATCGGTTTGTTCGGGTCTTTCAGTCCTGCCCTGTTTCTCTGTATAGCCTTCACAATCTTGGCGATCGCTTCATCCTGGCCGACTATGCTTCTCTGGAGCTCCTCTGCCATCTGCAGCAGCCTTGTGCCTTCAGTCTGTGCAATACGCTGAACAGGAACCCCTGTCATCATTGCCACCACCTCCGCAACTTTCTCGGCATCAACCACCTCGCGGTTAAGCGCCAGATCCTTCTCCCATCTCTTCTTCTCTGACTCAATGAGGTCAAGTATGTCCCGTTCCTTGTCCCTGAAGCTGGCGGCGCGTTCAAAGTTCTGATTTCTGACAGCGTTGCTCTTTTCCTTCTTTGTATCCTCAAGCTGTTGCTCGAGCTCCAGGATCTTCTCGGGGACCACAATATTTGAAATATGGACTCTTGATCCTGACTCATCCATGGCATCTATGGCCTTATCGGGCAGGTTTCTGTCGCTGATATACCTGTTTGTCAGCTTGACACATGCCTCAAGTGCGTCGGCGGTATAGCTCACATTATGATGATCTTCATATCTCTCCTTGATGTTGTTCAGGATATTGAGCGTCTCCTCGATCGATGTGGGATCAACCATCACCTTCTGGAAACGGCGTTCGAGGGCACCGTCCTTCTCAATATGCTGCCGGTACTCATCGAGGGTAGTGGCACCTATGCACTGTATCTCGCCCCTTGCCAGGGCGGGCTTGAGCATGTTTGCAGCGTCGAGTGACCCGCTTGCCCCGCCGGCACCGACGATTGTATGTATCTCATCAATGAAAAGAATGATGTTGTCATTCTTGGCAAGCTCATTCAATATGGCTTTCATCCTCTCCTCGAACTGTCCGCGGTACTTGGTGCCTGCCACGATAGAAGCCAGGTCAAGGGCAACGACCCTCTTATTGAAGAGCACCCTTGAGACATTTCTCTTACTTATCCTCAGTGCCAGTCCTTCTGCAATCGCCGACTTGCCCACTCCTGGTTCACCGATGAGAACGGGGTTGTTCTTCTTGCGCCGCGAGAGAATCTGTGCCAGTCGTTCTATCTCGCGCTCACGACCCACTACCGGGTCAAGGCGACCCTCCTCGGCAGCCTTGGTGAGGTCTATACCGAAATTGTCAAGTACGGGTGTTTCTGAAGAGCTCTTCTGCGCCTGTTGTCCGCCCTGCTGCTGCCTTCCCTGTCCTCCTCCGGAGAACATGCCCTCATCATCCTCATCACGGGGATAGTCTGCCTGTGCGGCAGGATTACCCGCCTCGACAGCCTTTTTTACAAGTGAATAGTCGATGTCAAGCTCTGTCAGGAACCTTGTGACAAGATTGCTCTCGTCGCGCAGGATGGCCATAAGCAGATGCTCCGTGTCAATAACTTTGGTTTTCAAGGCCTTGGCCTCGATATGTACAAGCCTGAGTACCCTTTCAGTGCTCTTGAGCAGAGGCAGGATCTCGTTATCAGCCATGGTTACGGGCTTTTCGGCCTTAATGCTCTTCTCTATTGATCCCTTGAGCATCAGCAGATCAACGCCGTTGTTGAGAAGTATGTCCACGGCAACCCCTTCCCCTTCACGCAGGATGCCGAGGAACAGGTGTTCGGGACTGATATGGCTGTTGCCAAGCCTGATTGCCTCTTCCTTGCTGTAACCTAAGATATCGTTTACTCTCTGTGAGAAATGTGCGTCCATTATTTTTCATTTGAGGGATACATGCTATTGTGTCAGTAACGCTGACATAAATGCATGAATTGCCCGATTTCAAAGTTAATTCTATTGTAAATAACATTAGGCAATAATTGTGCCCAATTTTTAACATCCGCTGTTAACAAATAGACGGCTGAAATGGCTGAAAGATGCGACCTTTTGCTTATTTTCGGGCATCAAAATCATTATAGGGAAACAAACTGCTAATACACTAATTATCAATTTTATATGTCAGATCAAACAAAAATAATAAAGGTTAATATCGAGGAGGAGATGAAGTCGGCCTATATCGATTATTCGATGTCGGTCATTGTGTCAAGGGCATTACCTGACGTGAGAGACGGTCTGAAGCCGGTTCACAGGAGGGTTCTCTTCGGTATGTCGGAGCTGGGAGTGCTTTCAAACAGGTCTTACAAGAAGTCTGCGAGGATAGTGGGAGAGGTGCTGGGTAAATACCATCCCCACGGTGATTCTTCAGTGTATGATGCCATGGTGCGCATGGCCCAGGAGTGGTCGTTGCGCTATCCTCTGGTTGACGGACAGGGTAACTTCGGATCAATCGACGGTGACAGTCCTGCGGCCATGAGGTATACCGAGGCAAAGCTCAAGCGTATTGCCGAGGAGACGCTGTCGGATATAGAGAAGGAGACGGTCGATTTCCAGCCCAATTTTGATGACACTCTCAAGGAGCCCACGGTTCTTCCTACACGTATTCCCAACCTGCTTGTCAACGGGGCATCAGGCATCGCAGTTGGTATGGCAACCAACATGCCTCCTCACAACCTTTCAGAATCGGTGAATGCCATTATTGCATATATTGACAATCCCGAGATCACGGTTGATGAGCTGATGCACCACATCAAGGGGCCGGACTTCCCTACAGGTGGCATCATCTATGGGGAGCAGGGTATAAGGGAGGCCTTTGAGACGGGGCGCGGCCGCATAGTTGTAAGGGCAAAGACTGAGATCGAGCTCACCCATTCGGGCAGGGAATGCATTGTTGTCAATGAGATACCCTACATGGTGAACAAGGCGGAGATGATCAGGAAGATAGCCGATCTGATCAATGAGAAGAAACTTGAAGGAATATCATATATCAATGATGAGTCTGACAGGAACGGCATGAGGGTGGTCATCATCCTCAAGAAGGAGATGCCGGCAAATGTTGTGCTGAACCACCTTTACAAGCACTCCCAGCTTCAGACATCATTCAACGTGAACAATATCGCACTCGTAAAGGGTCGCCCCAAGATACTGTCGCTCAAGGAGATCATTGACAGCTTCGTCCAGCATAGGCATGATATTGTCCTGCGCAGGGCCAGGTTCGACCTGGACCAGGCGGAGAAGAGGGCTCACATTCTTGAGGGACTTATCATTGCAAGTGACAATATAGATGAGGTCATTGCCATTATAAGGTCGTCACAGAATGCTGACACAGCCAGGGAGCGCCTTATGGAGCGCTTCGAACTCTCCGATGCACAGTCGAGAGCCATCGTTGAGATGAGACTGAGGCAGCTGACAGGGCTGGAGCAGGATAAGCTCAGGGCGGAATACGAGGAGGTGCGTAAGCTTATTGAGTACCTGAACAGCGTACTTGCCGATGAGGCACTGCAGATGCAGATCATCAAGGATGAGCTTCTGGAGGTGAGGGACAAGTTCGGTGACAAGCGCCGGACAGAGATAGTGCCTGCAGCAGGTGAATTCAATCCTGAAGACTTCTATGCCGACGACGAGATGGTGATAACCATATCGCATATGGGATACATCAAGCGCACACCTCTAACCGATTTCCGGCGTCAGAACAGGGGTGGGACAGGAGCGAAGGGCAGCACCACCCGTGATGAGGATTTCATCGAGTATCTGTATGTTGCCACAATGCACAATACTATGCTCTTCTTCACCAGGAACGGCAAGTGCTACTGGCAGAAGGTGTACGAGCTTCCCGAAGGTACCCGCACAAGCAAGGGAAGGGCCATACAGAACCTTATTAACATCGAGTCTGATGACAGCGTCAGAGCATTCATCAATGTGAAATCCCTTGACGATGAAGAATATATCAATAACAACTTCATCGTGCTCTGCACAAGGAAGGGAGTTATCAAGAAGACGTCGCTCGAGGCCTATTCCCGTCCCAGGACCAACGGTGTCAATGCAATAACCGTGAGAGAGGGCGATGAGCTCCTGGAAGCCAGGATGACAAACGGCCAGCACGAGATAATGCTGGCAGTACGCTCGGGTCGTGCAGTGAGGTTCCCGGAATCAACTGTCAGGCCGATGGGCAGGACCGCATCAGGCGTGAGAGGCATTACCCTCTCAGGTGTTGACGACATGGTTGTCGGAATGATAACGGTACTCAACCAGTCGGATGATATCCTGGTCGTTTCCGAAAATGGCTACGGTAAAAGATCAGCCATAGAGGACTACCGGATAACCAACCGGGGAGGAAAGGGAGTGAAGACAATCAATGTAACTGAAAAGACCGGGAAGCTGATAGCGCTCAAGGGTGTGAACGACCAGTATGATCTGATGATAATAACACAGGTGGGGAATGTTCTGAGAATCCCGGTCAGCAGTCTGAGGGTCATGGGAAGGGCTACGCAGGGAGTCAGACTAATAAATATCAGAGAAAATGATAAAATTGCATCAGTAGCCTATGTTGAAGTAAATGAGGATGATAGCCTTGATCAGACGCAAGTTTCAGGCGAGCAGGAGGGAGCTGATGAGTAATTTGGCAAATTATTTGAAGAATATATTCTAAAGTTTTATTTTTGAGACAACATTTAAAAGCAAATTATCCAGACATGAAGAAGATTACATTCTTACTACTAGCAGTAATAATCTCAGTTGCCGCTACCGCGCAAAAGGGAAAAGTCAATGCTGCAGAAACTTTTATCAGGGAAGGTGCATTGGACAAGGCCAAGGAAGCCATTGAGACCGCCATTGCCCACCCGAAGACCGTTGGCTATGCCAAGACCTATTACGTAATGGGAAAACTTGCCCAGGCCACATTTGATTCCGGAGATCCCAAATATATGGAGATGTTCGATGATCCTCTTATGGAGGCATACAATAACTTTCAGAAGGCCATCGAACTTGACCCCAAGATGAAGAACATCGTTATAAGGGAAAACCTCTATGCCTTGCTTGGGAACTCCCTGCTGAATGATGCAATCAACAAGTTCAATGAAAGGGATTTCAAGGGAGCAATGGAATCGTTTGAAAGAAACGTAATGGTCTCTGAAAGTGATATGTATGTTGGCATGGTTGACACACTTGTGATCTTCAATGCAGGACTTGCAGCATACAATGCCGAGCTGTACGAAGAGGCAATCGCCCATTTCCGTACTTGCACCGAGACCGGGACTGAGGACACCAAACCCTATATATTCATCAGCGACAGTTATCTGAAGTTGCAGGACACCGTCAAGGCTGAAGAAGCGCTGATGGAGGGTTACAATGCCTACCCGGACACACTTGATATCATTCTTCAGGCAACACAGTTCTATCTTGATTCCGACAATTCAGAGAAAGCCTTTGAATTTGTTCACAAGGCCATGGAGATGGATCCCCAGAACCATATCCTTGACCTGGTTGAGGGAAGTCTTTACATGAAGCTCGAAGACTATGAGAAGGCCATTGAGAGCCTCAAGAACTCGCTTGTCAAGAAGCCGGACCAGTTTGAAAGCAATTATAACATTGGTCTAAGTTATGTATCCATTGCAAATGATATGCTCAACGAGGCCAACATGATTGCTGACAACAGGGAGTATGAGATGGCAAAGGACAAAGCATTTGAAGTGATGAAGGAGGCGATTCCGTTCTTCCTGGAAGCAGAGAAGGCCAATCCGACCTCAGTTGCCACGCTGGAGTTCCTTCGCGAGATCTTCCTTAAGGTAAAGATGATGCCTGAATTCGAAGAGTACAAGGCAAAGGTTGAAAATCTGCAGGAGTAAGGCAGTCAAAAACAGATAAATAAAAGAGAGGCACCTAATGAAGGTGCCTTTTTTTATCAGGTCAATTTAATCCGGTACAACCACCGGATTTCATCTTTTATCCAAAGCTCTTCAATTAACTTCCGATGCCTGCGGATTTCCAGATCCGTTTTTGAAGTCGCTGCGGCGACGGCAGGGAAGGGCCAGATATAGTCAGACTAATGTCATGGCAGATATGTTTTATATTCTACTTAACATAATATTAATTATAGGAAATTGGCACATATTATGTACAGGCCGGTCAGAGTGTTGTAACTTAGTCATCTGGCGCCAGGTGTCTATCAGGTGATTTTTTGGTATCTCCTCTATTTTCTGGCTCCTCTCATGTCGTATATCGGAGCATATCCACTGAAATGTCCCGAAATTTTTTCTCCGGTAGCTGTCTGACATGAAAAGTTGAATACCGGTTCGGAGACACTGCCGGATACCTTGACAACACCTGAGACAGCATTGACGATCGTACCGGTATCATCGGTGAAATTCACGTTCATGCCGAAATTGCCTGTGTCAAATGTCGCCGGTGCCTTGTCGCCTGCAGAGCTGAACTGGTATGTGCCATTGGCAAGCTCCGTTGCAGATGACGAGTACATCTGGAAGTATACAACGTGACCGCTTCCCTGGAACTCATGCCTGTCGCGGTTATAACTGATACCCGATGAAAACAGGGTCACATCGAAGTTATAACCCGTTCCGCCTTCCGGCATGCCATAGTTATGAATAAAACCCTGCTGAAGCGGGTAATCGTTAACAGTATACCTGAAATGGTCAGGCTCTTCCACTTCAGTACATCCCGTAAAGGATAGGAAACCAGCGAGTAATGCGATCGCAAGAATCTTTAATTTTTTCATGGCGACATTAATTTAATTAGTAATTCGAGGAGTATGTCGTAAAAAACATCTGTGGTGCTTAATTGTTCAGCTATAATTAACTTAAGAGAGAATAAATTTCAATTGCGCGACTGCCGGGCACTTCTGATGTTTTCTTAAACAGGTCACATACGCAAGGAATGGGCATTTCTGAAGATTAACCTGATAATTCACTGACGTAGCGAACAGCCATTTCTGAAGATATTTTGTATTTTTACTTATTCTGAACGTTGCATTGAGATGTACAATTAAACGGCATGTCCGGATTTTACAATTAATCTGTCAATACCATGAAGAATATGCCTTCCATAGAACAGTCAACAATTGAATTCCTGTATGATCTGAGTCGGCACAACGACCGGCTCTGGTTTGCAGAGAACCGCCCCCGCTATGAGAAAGCCCGGGAGAACTATGCGCTGTTTGTGCAGGCCGTAATTGATGAGACAGTCGGGTTTGATCCTATATTAAAGGGACTCGAGGCCAAAAGCTGCATGTTCAGGATAAACCGCGACACCAGGTTCTCACGCGACAAATCGGTCTACAAGATCAATTTCGGAGCCTTTATCGTACGCGGCGGCAAAAAGAACGGAGACAAATTTCCCGGGTATTACCTTCATATAGAGCCAGGGGCATCTTTTGTGGCCGGGGGCGCCTATATTCCTCCCACACCATGGCTGGGTGCCATCAGGGACAGAATATCAGAAAGCGGTGAAGAGCTGACAGCTATTATCAACAGCAGGGAATACACAAAGTATTTCAGTGGTCTTGAAGGCGAAAGATTGAAAATTCCGCCTCGTGGATATTCCAAAGAAGATCCGCATATAGAGTTAATTAAGATGAAAAGCTTTCTGGCTGAGAGGCAATTTACTGATGATGAAGTTGTTGCGCTGGTGTTTTTCGAAGTTGTCACCGGTGCCTTCCGGGCAATAAAACCGCTGAGCGACTTCCTGAATTCGGCCAGGTAGTTGGAAATCTCTCTCAAGTCTCAACTCTGTGCCGTTGGAACCGACCACACTCGATTCACATTTTTCACATAAGTGTGCATGAATGTTAAAAAACATTATCTTTCGCTGAATTTAAGAAAGTGCAAAGATGAAAAAACTGTTATTCACTGTTCTTCTGGCAGCATTTCTACTGCCGTATGCTGCCGCACAGGGCAAGCTTGAGATTGGAGTTAAGGCTCCGGAGTGGACTTTCAACGATGCCGACAAGAAGCCATTCAGCATGGACTCATGGCCTGGCAAAGTACTGCAGATCAATTATGTTGATCCTGATGAGTCTGACCTTAACGATGCATTCAATGATGCCGTCAATAAGGCAACCGATGTTGACAAGATCATCGATCAGGACTATTTCAAGGGTTTTGGGATCGTTGACACCAAATCAACATGGAAGCCGGACGGGCTGGTGCGTATGATTGCAGGCAAGAAGGCAAAGAAATATGACACCACCATCCTATTTGATTTTGATGGTCAACTGCACGAAGACTGGGGCATGCCTAAAGACAGCTACACAGTGGTGATCGTTGACAAGAACCGGATAGTCAGGGGTATTTACAAGGGAAAGATAGCTGACTCCGAAATACCCGGCATAATTGATATGATTGTCCAGCTAACAAAGGAATAAAAAATTAAAACCGGCGCCGAGCCGGTTTTTTTATCTCCACACCCGAGCCGGTTTTTTTTCCACACCCGAGCCGGGTTTTTTTATCTCCACAACCAAGCCGGGTTTTTGAAAACAGGCCCCTGATCAGGCTTCTTTTTCCCGGGTTCCAAAGCGGGTTTCTTAGTCATGTATTCGATCCGGCTTCCTGATATACGACCTGATTCGGGATCTACACTGCCAGGCGGGTTCTCTCTTCAGCTTCTTCCTGGCTTATTTTAAACCGTATCCTCAGAATTCCCTCATTGAAATCGGCTGAGGTGATTGTGAACGAACCAATCTCAGATGTATTTGACACATGTTCTCCGATACATGGACATGCATCGAAGTTGCCGATTGTAATGATTCTTACCAGGTCCGGTGCATCTTCAGGAAGTTTTCCCGTAAAGTACTTTTTGTCAGCCTCCCTCCTGCTTACAATCTCCTCTCCCACCGGCACATTAAGTTTAATTATCTCATTTACTGTTCGTTCCACTGCCATAACCTCTTTTCCGGATAACCCTTTCTTTATATGGTAATCACATTTGCTCTTCCTGCTTTCGATGTGGCTGTTGAACGATCTCCCGCAATGATACATCTTGTCCATCACCGAGTTAAGGATATGTTCGGCGGTGTGCATTGCAGGATTGTACTCTTTTCCGGGCATAATTACGTTGATATTCAGAATTAAGAAACGCTGGTCCGGTACTTATATTTTACCATGCCGGCAGGTAAATTCTGTCAGGGTTGTAAATATCATCTTTCCGTCAGTGCTGACCCTGTACGGGTCACTCTCCAACCGTCTTTTTTTCTCTGACCCGATATCCGTTGTTATCTCCGTCGTGTACGGGAGACCCATTCCTTTTCCGGGGCAGTATAATTGAGCATCTGAGACCAGTCGCCCGGCATGCAGAGTACTTTTGTTCTTCCCTGTCCAGTGCCTCACTGTTCACTGCAGTAATCATTCCCGTTGTTATTATCATTGTTCCATCGGGACCAGCCCATGCATCGGGAGAGATCTCTGCAAGTATTCGCAGGCTCACATCTCTTCAGCATCTTCTATATCACGGCTGATGCTCTTCTTTAGCTGGTACAGGTCCTGCTTCATGGAGGCAACTGTTCGGAGGAGTTGTTTTTCAGGGAGAACAGGTTCCGGCAGCTCGTCGCTGATGTAGTGCACAAACTTCCATATTTCCCTGACATCACTTATATGGACCTCGTAGGGTTCATAGAGGGGGTTGAGCGAGTAGAGCACCAGGCGGCCGCTCTTCTCAATGTTGTTCTCCACCACCTTGAATACGATACCGTCATTTGATGTAAGAATGATATAGGCCTTTCCGCTCTTTATGTCACGCCAGTCCTGCATGAATTCGCCGGTCACCCACGACCTGTCGGGTATTGGAAGCATGGAGTCGCCCTTGAGCTGAAAGGTGCGATACTTGCGGTTGGACGAAAGGAATGGCAGGTTAAAGAGAGGCAAGTCGCCTATAAATTCGGGATCTGCATAGCCGGTGGTGTATCCTGCCTTGGCCTTCTCGCTGACCAGTTCGATGTTCTCGCGGTTGTCGGGAGCAACGGTGGTGGTCAGTACCCTGAGGTTACTGCCTTTGATATAGGCATCATATCCCCTCTCGAGCTCACCCAGCTGGCTCTCGGAGAGGCGGGCCAGCTCTATCTTGAGCATGGTGTCAAGCGAGATGTTGAAATATCCCGAAAAAGCCACCAGGGCCTCTATGCCCGGCTGTGCCACGCCGTTCTCGTAGCCGCTGAGAGTGGATCTCTTCATCTGGAGGGACGATGCCACATCATCCTGGGTGCGTCCCCTCCGCTTTCTCAAAAATTTTATGTTCGATGCGAAGTACATATTATAAAAATTGATAATATTGTAATCATAAATTTGATTAATTTCTAATCAAAGATAGGTAATGATTTTGAAATAGCAAATAAAAAGTAAAAAAAAAGGCAGTAGTTCCTCAGTCGGCAGCCAGGACTGTGGACTG
>JAVEXM010000172.1:0-3952 GCA_034004025.1 Bacteroidales bacterium | reverse complement strand
GTATCATGGTGATTGAGATCATGGGGCACAACGCCGGATGGCTGGCACTTTATTCAGGTATGGCTGGCGGGGGAGACGTTATACTTATACCTGAGATCCCCCATAATGAAAAGGTTGTGATGGATTACCTTCGCAAACGGGCCGACAACAACAAACCATACTCCATTGTGGTTGTTGCAGAAGGGATTGCAATACCTGAGGGAGAGATCTCTCCGGCACGCTACCTTGCGAGAAGAATCATGGAAGAGACCGGGCTGGAAACAAGAGAGACAGTTCTTGGTTATATACAGAGAGGCGGATCCCCCTCGCCAATGGACCGGGTGCTGGCATCGCGCTTCGGCGCAGCCGCTGCCAACCTTATTGCAAAGGGCGAATTCGGGAAAATGGTGGCACAGCGCAACGGCGAAATCAGCTCAGTGAAACTCTCCGAGGTGGGTGGAAAAACAAAGCTTGTGGGCAAGGACGACCCGATGGTCAGACAGGCAAGGGAGATGGGCACATGCTTCGGCGATTAACGCATAGACAGTCCGGGGATATGGGTACCTGCTTCGGCGATTGACACATAAACGGGACAGGGTGACCTGGAACCGGAAATTATATTCATAAAAGACTATGGTTAAGAAGAGCAAAACAGAAGAGAGCGGAACAAGAAAACTGATTCTCATAAGACACAGCAAGGCAGAGGACTTCTCCTCCGAAATCTCCGATTTTGAGAGATCGCTGACTGTCAGGGGCAAGATAAACAGCCGGCTGATGGCAGAGATACTCAAGGCAAAGGGGGAAGAGCCCGGCAGGGTGATCAGCAGCCCTGCCTTCCGCGCACTGGAGACTGCGCTGATCTTCTGCCGCGAATATGATATAAGCCCTGCAGAGATCAGGCTCGCCCCTGAATTGTACCATGGCCTGAGGGAATCGGAGTTCCTTCCTTTTATCCAGCAGCAGAGCGATAATGACCACACTGTTACCCTCTTCGGTCATAACCCGCTTATTACTGAACTGGCTGCGTACTTTGCGTCTGACGAGCCTGAGATATTGCCCAAAACCGGTATCTACTGCATTGAATTTCAGGCCGCAGGATGGCAGGATGTGGAACCGGAAAGCGGCAGAACCCTCTATTTCCTCACACCCAGGGAGCTGGCATGAGCAAAGCATACATTCCCAAGGAGATAAGCTGGCTCTCGTTCAACGGACGGGTGCTCCAGGAGGCCGCAAACAGCGAGGTGCCCCTGCTGGAACGGTTCAATTTCCTGGGTATCTATTCAAATAATCTCGACGAATACTTCAGGGTACGGGTGGCTACCCTGAGGAGACTCACCCTTTACGGCAGCAAGGCGAAAGGGATACTGGGCTACAGCCCGAAGGCCACACTTAAGAAAATCCAGGAGATCGTCCTCAGCCAGAACGATGTTTTTGAGAAGACCTATACCGGTCTCCTGGCGGAGCTGAAGAAACACCGGATCAATTTCGTGAACGAGCAGCAGCTTGACCCGGAACAGACAGAATTCGTCCGCTCTTTCTTCCGCAAGGAGGTCAGATCGAGGCTTATGCCTTTGATCATAAGCAAGGAAAACAAGCTGCCCGACCTTCCTGATGATGCAGTTTTTTTCGCCGTACAGCTCCGTAATACCGCAAAGGACAGGAAGATATATGCTCTGCTTGAAATCCCCCCGAAGGAGATCCTTCCCAGGTTCATTATGCTGCCCGGCAGAAAGGGCAGCAGGTATGTGATCTTCCTTGACGACGTTATAAGGTGGGGTCTGCATGAGATATTCAGCACCCTGCCCTTCGATGAGCTCTCCGCCTACACTTTCAAGGTGACAAAGGATGCTGAACTTGAGATTGCCGACGATATCTCCGAAAGCTACATCGAAAAAATCTCGAAGAGCCTTCAGTTGCGAAGGAAGGGCAATCCCGTACGTTTTGTCCATGACAGGGAGATGCCGCAGGAATTGCTGAAAATCCTCTCAAAGAAGCTGAACCTGGGAACGGATGATGTGATCATGCCGGGAAACAGGTATCATAACTTCAAGGATTTCATGAGGTTCATCGAGATTGAAGGGTCAGGGCTCTCCTACCCGAAACTGCCGCCGGTGAGACATCCTGCCCTGCACTACGGCAAGAGCATCCTCTCTGCTGTGCGGAAGCGGGATATTCTGTTCTATTTCCCTTATCATCCGTTTGAACACTTCATCGATCTGCTCAGGGAAGCATCAATTGATCCCTACGTCACGTCAGTCCATATCACCCTCTACAGGCTGGCGCGCAACTCCAGTGTAATCAACGCACTGATGAATGCCGCCCGAAACGGGAAGAGCGTTACGACGGTGGTGGAACTGCAGGCCCGGTTTGACGAGGAGGCCAATATCCTCTGGGGGAACAAGTTACAGGACGAAGGGGTGAAAGTCATATATGGGGTGCCGGGGCTTAAGGTGCACTCCAAGCTGTGCCTCATCACAAGGGAGAAGGAAGGGGTGGTGCAGAGGTACGCCGTTGTTGGCACCGGCAACTTCAACGAGGATACCGCCAGGGTGTATACCGATCACCTGCTGCTTACTGCCGAGAAGAAGATCACCAACGAGGTGCTCAAGGCATTCAACTTTTTCAGTGCCAACTACAGGAAGGACAAGTTCTACCACCTGCTTGTTTCACCTTTCGGGCTTCGCAACAAGCTGGTAAGCCTCATTGAGAACGAAACCAGGAATGCCAAAGCCGGGAAAGCTGCATGTATTGATATTAAAATCAATAACCTGACCGACGAAGAGATAATTGAGTCACTTTACAGGGCCGGTCAGGCCGGAGTGCGTATAAGGCTGATAGTCAGAGGCATGTTTTCCATGACAGTGGGAGTTGACAATGTAAGTGAAAACATCAGGGCGATAGGGATTGTGGACAGGTATCTTGAGCATTCCAGGTTCATGGTTTTCTGCAACGGCGGCGAAGAGCTGGTTTACATCACCTCGGCTGACATCATGCCGCGCAACCTTGACCGCAGGATCGAGGTCACCTGCCCGGTATGGGATCCTTCATTGAGGAAGGAGATCACGGATATCTTCAACATTCAGTGGAATGACAATGTCAAGGCGCGCATCCTTGATGCGGAACTGTCTAATATGATGGTTCCTGCCGGCGAGACTGCCCTCAGGTCGCAGACAGAGATACACAGGTACTACTCGGAGATCAGTTCACCGGCGTAGGAGGCCAGAGTAGTCTGGATTGGCATAGGCTGAAAATGCGAGGGATCGAAAATAACCCTTCCTCAATTGTTAAATATCCTGCGATATTTAGCACTTAATCTCAAAATACTTTCATAAATTTATTGCCGGAATCCTTTGATGTGCTGATTTTCAGGGATTCTTTAATTCGCTGCAATAACTGTATTTATTTAGTAACTATGAAAAATGAAGATCACTTCGGTAGAAGTTATTTTACCAATTGTGGTAAGATAGTGTATTGTGAAGCCGACGGAAGCTATTCTGATATCATCTTCCAGAACGGAGAAAAACATAAAATATCGAAGAACCTGATACAGATTTCAATGTCCCTTCCTTCGGATATGTTTTTCAGATGTCACCGCTCATTCCTGGTAAATACTTATAGAATTACAGGCTTCGATATTCTTAACAAAACCATTCTTCTGGATGGGAAGTACGTGGTTCCGATATCAAGCAGCAGGCTAAAGAAAATTGATTGCAAAATCAGCGAGTTTTCCAAAAGTAATATAATCAATATGATCCGCCAGGAGAATAGCATTTGACTTTGATTTTTGTAAAAAAGATTTGCATTTGACACTGATTGTTAGGAATTTTGAAATATGTTTAACTAAACCTCGTGCAAAATGAAAACACTTAAGAAACTTTCAGCCGTATTGGCTTTAGGATTAATCCTCGCTCTTCTGCCGGTTTCATCAACTGCAAAAAGCACAAATGAAGGAGTAGTAATTACTTGTTCAGCA
>JAVEXM010000052.1:2399-19225 GCA_034004025.1 Bacteroidales bacterium | reverse complement strand
GCCAGTCGCTGGTATGGAATCCCAATGACATCTTCAACACCTATTCATTTTTTGATTTCGACTATGTTGAGCGGCCGGGCAGTGACGCCCTCAGGCTGGTATATTCCACCGGCCCCTCATCGGCTGCGGAGGCCGCCGTCAAGATCAACCGCCAGGGCCGGTTCACCGCTGCGGCACTCTTCCGCTTCAGCCTGATGAACACCGACCTCCAGTTTTTTGCCGGTGAGACCGATGAAGAGTTCTTCACCGCCGGCACCGGATGGTCAGGGAGCGTGGGTCCTTTTTCCGTCAGGGGTGAGGCAACCCTCTTTGCTCCTTTTGAAGGGTCAGGACATGATGGGAGCACCGTGATTGCCACTGCCGGCGTTGACAGGGCCTTCTCTGACAGGCTGACCGCCATGGTGCAGCTGATGTACTCAAATCGCCCGCTGTCACTCGACAATTTCAACATGCTTTATGAGGGTGGCCTGACGGCCAGAGATCTGGCCTTCTCGGAATTCAGCGCCGTGGGACAGGTGACATGGGCGCCGATGCCCCTTCTCAGCATCTCGCTGTCAGCCATGTGGTACCCTGACCTGGATGGATGGTACGCCGGCCCTTCGGTAGATGTCTCACTGGCTGAGAACGTCGATTTCTCATTCCTCTGGCAGCATTTTGACATGCGTCTTGCCAACGCGGAGACGAAGCTCAATCTTGGCTTCCTGAGGATCAGGTATAGTTTCTGAAATTTTCATACTTTTACGGAGTTAACTCCGAAAGTATGTCACTTGTCCATGAACTTGAAAAATCCGGTAACTGGTTATTCAGACGCAGAAGCTGGCTGCCGGTGGTGATTCTTGTTCCGGCAATCATCTGGCTCTTCATTGCAAACCGCAGTGTCATCTATTTCAACTACACCTGGGAGATAATCTGTATCCTGGTATCGGTCGCAGGTGAGCTGATCAGGTCATATACAGTGGGATATGTACCCCGCAACACCTCCGGGCGCAATGTAATAGACCAGCTTGCCGATGAGCTTAATACGACGGGCATCTATTCCATCGTACGTAACCCTCTATACCTCGGCAACTTCCTGATGTGGCTGGGACCGGTCATGTTCCTGAGGTCAGTATGGTGCCTCATAATTTTTATCCTGGCCTTCTGGCTCTACTATGAACGGATAATATTTGCCGAGGAGCAGTACCTGCGCCGCAAGTTCGGAGAGACATATGACATCTGGGCCTTCAGGGTGAAAGCGGTAATACCTTCTTTCAGGCATTACACAAAGCCCGCCCTTCCATTCTCGTTCAGGAATGTTCTCAAGCGCGAGTACAACAGTGTTGCCAATCTCTTCATCGCCTTTGCCATACTCGACCTGGTCCGCAACATTGCAGTCACCGGGCGGGTATACATGGAACCGATGTATGTTACGCTGCTGGTGGCTGCCGCCATCTTCTGGGCTGTTGTAAGATACCTGGTCAAGCGTACCAGGTTCCTCAGCGTGGACGGGAGATAGGCCGCCAGGGGTCTACCTGTCGCGCACTCCCATGAATATCATTATGTAGTAGATAAGTGTCGCCAGTGACCCCAGCGCTGCGATAACGTAGGTATATGCCGCCCACTTCAGGGCATCTTCAGCCTTGTCGTGAGTCTCGCGCTGAGTGATCCCGGCGTCGGAGAGCCATGCCAGCGCACGCTTCGACGCGTTGATCTCCACAGGGAGGGTGATGAGGCTGAAGATTGTGGTGAGGGCGAACAGCCCTATACCGACCAGCAGTATCTCAGGCCGCGAGTTGATAAGCACCAGTCCGGCAATGAGCACCCACTGTATCCAGTTTGATGCAAAACTCACCACGGGGGCAATCTTCGATCTCATATTCAGCCAGGCATATGACTGCGCATGCTGCAGCGCGTGGCCGGTCTCATGCGCCGCCACCGCAGCGGCCGCGATACTGGCATTGGAATATACATCGCGACTGAGGTTGATTGTCTTCTTCAGCGGATTGTAATGGTCGGAGAGCTCCCCCTGCACGCTGTGGATGGTAACGTCGGTCACTCCATTGTCGCGAAGCATCCTTTCAGCCACGTCGCGCCCGGTCAGGCCGCTGCCTATCGGCATCCTGGAATATTTCCTGAACTTCGACTTCAGCCTGTTGCTGACTATCCAGCTCAGCAGCATAAAGACTATAAAGATGATCCAGTAGGTCCCGTTGTGCATAAACATCGTCTCGCTCATATATCAATCAGTTTAATTCGTCAATTCAATATCAAAACATCTGCCATTCCTGATAAGTTCTGAAAAGAGGTCATTTTGTCATGACGATTCAGATTATCTTTGAGGGCGATGGCAAAGACACCTGCAAAGATATTCTCTTTTTTGCTGCTTATACCGGTATGGGTATACAGATGGCTGATCTCTCCCTGGACTCCTTCCTCATGCCGTCATGTGCCCACCTGTTCGCAGTATGCGATTGATGCCCTGACGATGCACGGTCCGCTGACAGGAACGGTGCTTGCTGCTGACCGTATCCTGCGGTGCAGGCCGGGCGGCACTCACGGATATGATCCGGTACCCCGCTATATATTCAGACGATACCGTGCCGACGGGGGTCTCACCCGCAGGGCACCACGCTGCAACAGGCTGAAGGAGAGAGATTAAAAGTTCAGTTTTTCCCTCAGCATCTTATACCCGGCACGGCTCACAGGTATCTTTTCCCCCGATTTGAGTATGGCCACGTAGTTATCCTTGCTGTAGGGTTCGAGTCGTGTTATGTATTCCACATTGACCATGAACGAACGGTGTACCCTCAGGAACAGTGCCGGGGGCAGATGCTCCTCGTAATACTTCATGGTCTTGGGCTTCAGCGCCTTGCCTTCGGTATGATAGATCATCACGTAATCATCTTCCGCAGCAAGGTGGGAGACATTGTTGAGCGGGATGATCTTTATCCCGGCACCCTTCCTGAAGACTATCCTTGTAAGGTGACCTTCGCTCTCAGAGACGGCGGTCACGAGCTTATCTATTTTATCGGGCTCCGTCTCCTGCTTGTTTATGCGGCTGACGGCCTTTTCGAGAGCATCATCAAAGCGCTCCTTTGAGAACGGCTTGAGCAGGTAATCGACTGCGTTGAGTTCGAAGGCCCTTATGGCATACTGGTCGAAGGCAGTTGTGAAGATCACCTCGGGCTTTTCATCGATAACCTCCAGCAACTCGAAACCGGTCAGCTTGGGCATCTGTATGTCGAGGAAGATAAGGTCGGGGTGTTTCTCCTTTATCTCCCTGGCCCCGCAGAACCCGTCGCCGCACTCTCCCGCAACCTCAATCTCAGGATGATCCTTGAGCATAAACTTTATCAGCTCGCGTGCCGGTGCTTCATCTTCAATGATAAGTGCTCTGATTTTTTTCATTCTATTAAAATATTTTCACGTTTTACGGCAGGGGAACCTCATCTCCACCGTAAACATGTCGTCTGAGCGGTTGACCGTCAGTCCTGCCTTCTCTCCGTAGAAGAGTTCCAGCCTGCTGCTGACATTCTTCAGTCCTATGCCTGCCCCCCTCCGTGTCACAACTGACTCCCTGTCGATATTGTTTGTTATTGCAATGACCACTAGATCATTCTGCAGCCTTGCTGTGGTCTTTATAACTATCTCTTCGGTTGATTCGTATACCCCATGCTTGATGGCGTTTTCATAGAGAGGCTGAAGAAGCATCCCCGGGAGGTGTGCCGTGAGGCATTCAGGACTTATATCCTCCTCTATCACCAGTCTTTCACCGAACCTCACCTTCTCAATCTGCAGATAAAGCCTCAGGCTCTCCAGCTCATTCTGAAGCGTCACCGGCTGATCATTGCGGGAGGAGAGCGAGTATCTCATGAAATCAGATAGCTTGACTATCATCTCCCTGGCCTTCAGAGGGTCGGTAACGGTGAGGGAACTGACGGAGTTGAGACTGTTGAAGAGGAAATGCGGGTTTATCTGTGCGCGGAGCATCATCAGCTCACCGTTGCGCACCTGAGCCTCCAGCTGTGCCTGTCGGGCTGCCTTTTCTGCAAGGCGGCTGGCGCTGAGAAAGAGATAGTAGACAAGAATGATTACAAAAAAGATGAGTATGCCTGCCGTAAGCCTGAATACCAGTACCGAATGCCAGAAGATGATGTAGTCCACCTTCTCGGCCACCATCGCTCTTACCAGGAACCTTGTGATGAAGAGCCATGCAAAGATTGTGGCCGTCCCTGTCAGGGCGATGTTAAGGATTGCAGTATATGCCTCACTGTCATCTCTCAGTATGTATCTCACCGGGAACCATATCGCAAGGCCCAGTATGCCGTAGAGAAACATCGACACCGTTCCGTCGAGCAGGGCTACATTCATTGTACTGCCGTAGACAAAATGAATGAGGAGTGACTGGCAGGCTGCAAGTATCAGCCACACCAGCCACCAGGTCAGTAACCTTGTCCTGTTCTCCAGTACCGGATGCCTCATATGCTATTTGTAGCTTTTGATTTCGCCCCCGCCGAATATCACAGTGCCTCTCAAGGTAAGGCTTCTGGTGTTGTCTCTCATCTCATCGCCCCGAAGTTTCCTGCTGTCTGAAAAGCCTCCCAGTATCGGAGTCACATCAATGATAACATTCCAGCTGTCGGGTACGATGACCGTTGTACCCCCAAAGATACAGGTAATTTCAATCGCATTGTCGCCCGGAGCCAGCGACGATCTGGTAAGGTCAACCTCTCCGCCGCCGAAGATTGAGGTTATTTTTCCACCCTTGAAATTATCAGTGATAAGCTGCCGTTCCGCCCCGCTGAAGATGTTAACGATGTCTATCACATCGGCCTTGTTGGTGGTGGCACTGTTGTAGCTCACGGTTTTTGCGAGCCTTTTGGAGTTAATGAGCAGCACTATGCCCACAACTATGAAGAGTGCCGGCCAGAAGAAATTAAAGGATCTGAAGAAATCGGTGAACAGCTCAGGAATCAGGAAAAAGCCGCCTACGGATATCAGTACGATGCCCGGGGTCTTGTTGCCGGAGCCCACAAGTGTTATGACACCGATGACTATCAGCAGCATCTGCCAGCTGAAGATGACGTCATCAACAAAGTCGTCAAGAGGCCCGGGCAGTACTGTCGTTTTCTTTAGTATGAGCACCAGTCCTGCGACGATGAGGAGTATCCCGATGATAAGCCTGCTTGAGTTATCGGGGTTGTTCAGGGGTTTGTTCGTTTCGTTTTCCATAATTTTTAAATTATTTGGTTTTACTTTTATTTCCTTCTTTTGGTACACGGCCTGATCATGAAGGCCACCCCGGCCAGAACCAGTACTGCAGGCCAGAATATCTGCCTGTAAAGCGGGGATAGCTGTACACTCATGTCGGGCATCAGGAACCAGAATCCCAGGGCGAACAGGACCACGGATGATACCAGCTCCAGGCTCAGGAGAGACCAGACCCCGAAAAATATGAGCAGCATCTCCCACCTGTAGTATTCTGAGATATCACCAAGGCTGAGCAGGTCTGTCTTCGCTGCTATCATCACCAGCCCCAGGGAAATAAGGAACCTCGCGATACCTGCAAACGGATTTTGGTGTTTATCTTTCATGTCGGTCGATTTGATTTTCGGATCAAAAATACCATCTTTAAATGTCCCGTTGCCACAGATTTCCGGCAGGCTGCGGATAAAGGGCGGTAAACAGCGAAAAGGCGGGGTGTTGTTACTTTTTTGTTCATAATTTTTTTTATTGGAGTAGGATTTATAATTTTGCAGACCGAAAAAAGGGAAGATGCCCGGATTGTATTCCATACCGCTGGCCGGACTGAAGGAAGCCAGGTACACCTACGAATTTTCATTGGGTGACGATTTCTTTGAGGCTTTTGAGGGGTCAGAGATAAAGAGGGGAGAGCTTAAGGCGGAGGTGGTACTTCAGAAATGTTCTGCTCATTTTGAGCTTGACATAGTGATTAACGGTCAGGTTGGAGTGACATGTGACAGATGTCTTGAAGAGTTTTTCATGCCGGTCACCGCTGCCAACAGACTGTTTGTCAGGCAGGGAAGGGAGTGGGGTGACAGTGACCCTGACATGGTCACAATCTCTCCGGATGAACATGAGCTTGATCTGAGCCAGTTTTTCTATGAATACATTCACCTGGCGTTGCCCCTTAAACGCATACACCCTGATGACAATGAGGGTCGCACCACCTGCGACCCTGAAATGATCAGGAAGCTGGAAGAGCATCTCGTACATGGGGAGAGAGAGCATGATCACCGGTGGGATGAGCTTGAGAGACTTACTACAAACAACTAACAAAATTCATTACTGCGATGCCAAATCCAAAACACAGACACTCCAGCACCAGGAGAGACAAGAGGAGAACCCATTACAAGGCTGTTGCCCCGACAGTGGCTGCATGCCCCAACTGCGGTTCCGCTCATCTGTATCACAGGGTATGTCCTGAATGCGGATATTACAGAGGGAAGCTGGCCGTCGAGAAGAAGACGACCGCCTGACCTTTCAACCGTTCAAAAAAGCTGAACGATGAAAATAGGTCTTGATGTCATGGGGGGCGACTTTGCTCCCGATGCCGTTATTGAAGGGGCTGTGGATGCCCTGGGACAACTGACCTCGGGTGACCGTGTCGTACTCGTGGGTGACGGTCCGAAGATAAGGGAGAAGCTTGCTTTGATGCATGCCGACCCTGGCCGGTTCGATATTGTTCCCACAACGGAGGTGATTGAGATGTCGGACCACCCTGCAAAGGCATTCTCGCAGAAGAGAGACTCGTCTATCGCAGTAGGATACAACATGCTCAAGAGCGGGCTCATCGACGGTTTTGCCAGCGCAGGCAACACCGGTGCGATGCTGGTTGGGGCAAGCTACACCGTCAATGTAATCCCCGGGGTCTTCAGGCCTGCCCTTGCCGCCCTCATCCCAAATGTCAACGGCAGATCATCCGTGATTCTTGACGTGGGTATAAACCCTGACAGCAAGCCGGATGTGCTTCTTCAGTACGGGCTGCTGGGAACGGTATATGCAAAGTATGTCCTTGGCATAGATAACCCCTCCGTCGGGCTTCTCAATATAGGCACAGAAGAGACAAAGGGCTCGGCAGCAGTGAAGAGTGCCTTCGAGCTGCTGCGTGAAAGCAGCGAGATAATTTTCAGGGGCAATATAGAGGGGCACGACCTCTTCACCGACGAGATGACTGACGTCATTGTGTGTGACGGCTTCGTAGGCAACGTGGTACTGAAAATGGCGGAGAAATTCTATGTGGTGCTGAAATCAAAAGGAATCAACGATGCCTTTTTTGACAGAATGAACTTCGAGGTTGTCGGGGGCACGCCCGTGCTTGGCATCAACGAGAATGTCGTGGTAGGCCACGGTATCTCAAACCGCAAGGCCATCATGAACATGCTTCTTCAGACACGTGATGTTGTTCATGCCGACCTTGCAGGAAAGATCAAGGAGGCGCTGGGAGCATGACAAAGATCAGAGCTGCAGTCACCGGAATAAATGCATGGGTGCCGGAATACCGGCTTACAAACCATGAACTCTCGACAATGGTGGAGACCAGCGACGAGTGGATCATGCAACGCGTGGGCATCAGGGAGAGACGAATACTTAAGGGTGAAGGCCTCGGCACATCCGACCTGGGTGCTCCTGCAGTCAAAGGACTCCTTGAGAAGACCGGCACCTCGCCCGACGAGGTGGATCTGCTCGTCTGCGCAACCATAACACCTGACATGATGTTTCCCGCAACCGCCAACATTATAAGTGACAAGGCGGGAATTAAAAACGCCTTCAGCTTTGATGTCGGGGCCGCCTGCTCAGGGTTCCTCTTTGCACTGCAGACGGCAGCATCATACGTTGAATCGGGAAGATACAAAAAGGTAATAGTGGTCGGTGCCGACAAGATGTCATCCATAACAGACTATACTGACCGTACCACCTGCACCCTCTTCGGCGACGCCGGCGGTGCAGTACTCCTCGAGCCCACACTGGAGGAATACGGGGTTATGGACCATGTCTTCAGGAGCGACGGGTCAGGAAGGAAATACCTTCACATGAAGGCCGGAGGGTCACTGAGACCCGCATCGCATGAGACGGTGGGCGGACGCGAACACTACGTATACCAGGAGGGACAGGCTGTCTTCAAGTTTGCCGTCTCGAACATGGCAGATATCGCCGTGGAGGTGATGAACAGGAACAACCTCCGTCCGGAAGACATAGCCTGGCTGGTGCCGCACCAGGCAAACCTGCGCATCATAGATGCCACAGGCCGCAGGATGGGACTGCCGCCGGAGAAAGTGATGATCAACATACAGAATTACGGCAACACTACCGCCGCCACAATACCGCTTGTTCTCTGGGAGTTTGAGAAGAGACTCAAAAAGGGCGACAACCTGGTGCTGGCAGCCTTCGGCGGTGGATTTACATGGGGTAGCATATGGCTCAAATGGGCGTATGATTCAGCACCGGCAGAATAAGAATCTCAAAGGGAGAGCTGATTCAGCCCTCTTTTTTTTCACAGGCCACAATACTTTTTATATTTGTGGGTTAAAATAACTCAGGGGAAAGAGATTAAACACAAGTTTCATTATGGCAAAAATAATAGAGACAGACAACGGAACGGCAGTTAACCTGATCAGCCAGGGTACGGAGATAACCGGCGACGTCAAGTCTACAGGGGATGTACGCATCGACGGAGTGCTGAACGGAAACATGGTTACAAAGGGCAAGGTGGTGGTTGGCCCTACCGGTCGTGTCAAGGGCGAGGTAGAGTGCAAGAACTCCGAAGTGTCGGGCCTTGTTGAAGGCAAGTTAACTGTCACACAGTTGCTGATACTCAAGGCTTCGTCAAAGATCAACGGCACTATCGTGACAGACAAGCTCTCCATTGAGCCGGGAGCCCTCTTTACAGGAAACTGCTCCATGAAAGACGGTGAAAATGGAGGAACAACGGCCAAACCAAAAGAGGGAGAAAAATAAAGGGGAGGGAGGCCTTCAGGCCTACTCCAGGTACAGCGCCATCGCCATCGAGATGGCGGTAATAATTATATTAACATCCCTGGGCGGAGTCAAACTTGACAAAGCCATCGGTACTGAACCCCTGTTCACCGTGATCCTATCACTGCTCGGAGTGGCAGCTGCCATCTGGCTGGTAATAAGAGAAGCCGTCAGAAACAAATAGCATGCCTTTGCCAATCCGTGTTAACCAGAGTGCCTAAAGAGACAACCAGAATGACTTCGCCGGTTCCAGTTAAAAATCTATTTTCGCTCCTGCTTCTGACAGCCATCTTTGTCGTACTTATACTCTCCGTCACTGCCGCCCGGCCGTCACTCCTTCCGGGCAGGGGTGAACTGCTGCTGACCGTCGGATTTGCCCTTTCAGCCCTCGCTTCCGTGATCGTTTTTTTTCGCGGCGCAGGAAAAAATCCCGAGACAAGTGTCTTTGCTACACTAATTGCACTGGGAATCAAGCTGCTCCTCTCCCTGGTGCTGGCCCTGTTGTTTTTCCTTGTGCTTAAAAACAGGGATAACGGTTCAGTAATATTGTTTTTTATCCTATATTTGGCATTCACTGTTTTTGTAATTCTTACATTTCTCAGTGTCCTGAAGAAGAGGTCAGTTTAATGTTGATTAGGTTGAAAACCAGACTTTTATATTTAGTAGTTCTATTGCTTGGCTTGACTGTAGGAACAGCTGAGTCAGCATCATCGGACACCGGGAAGGATGAGACGGAGTCACATGAAAATGGCGGAAAATTTGATGCCAATACGTTCATCATGGATCATGTGGCTGATTCACATGAATGGCATATTCTGACAAAAAAAGACGGCAGTCACGTTGCCATCTATCTCCCGGTAATAATCTACGATAAGAACTCAGGATTTCACATCTTCTCATCGGAAAAGCTGGCCCACGGTCACAGCCACAGGGGTTATGCAATTGCTCACGAAGGCAAGTATGCCGGGAAAATTATCAGAGTAAACAGTGATGGTCATCATGACGGCTCAAAGCCGCCGCTTGATCTTTCAATCACGAAGGCTGTCTTCGGTATGATGGTGGCATCGGTCATACTGCTCCTGCTTATGCTCGGCCTGGCAAGGTCGTATAGAAGAAGCGGCATCAGTGCCCCGAAGGGCTTCCAGGGTTTCCTGGAGCCTGTCATTCTCTTTATCAGGGATGACATTGCCATACCCAATATCGGGGAGAACAAATATTCACGGTTCATGCCCTATCTTCTGACGGTCTTCTTCTTTATACTAATAAACAACCTTCTTGGGCTGGTACCGTTCTTTCCGTTCGGAGCAAACGTAACCGGAAACGTCAACGTGACCTTCGTGCTCGCATTTTTTACCTTCCTGATCACACAGTTCAGCGGCAACAGGTCGCACTGGAGGCATGTCTTTGCCGCACCGGGTGTCCCGCTCTGGCTTCTGCCGATCATGATACCCATTGAGATCATCGGGCTCTTCTCAAAACCCTTTGCCCTGATGGTCCGACTCTTTGCCAACATCACTGCAGGCCATATCATTGTCCTCAGCCTGGTGGCACTAATCTTTATATTTGAGTCGGTGTTTGTAGCCCCGGTCTCCATCTTCTTTGTCCTGTTCATGGACTGCATAGAGTTGCTGGTGGCCTTCCTGCAGGCATACGTATTCACCCTGCTGTCAGCACTCTTTATCGGCATGGCGACAGCTGAACCGGAACATCATTAAGATCATTATATCATTTTGTCGTTTTAAATTTAAAATTATGGAAGAAGCACAAGCAGTAATGTCATTAGCAGCAGTAGGAGCAGGACTCGCGGTGATAGGCGCCGGCATCGGCATCGGCCGCATCGGCGGCTCGGCCATGGACGCCATAGCACGTCAGCCCGAAGCCTACTCGAAGATCCAGCTTGCCATGATCATCTCTGCCGCACTCATCGAGGGGGTTGCCCTCTTCGCCGTGGTTGTGGCAATGATCAAGTAAGCAGGGAAACATAGCCTGCAACGGTTGGTTGCAGGTTTTTGCCCGAATCAACAAAAAAGACACAATATGTTACTACAAAGCAGTCTTGCCAGTCCCGCCATCGGGACAGTATTCTGGACAACACTGATCTTTCTCATTCTGCTGTTCCTTCTCTGGAAATTTGCATGGGGTCCGATCATGAAGGCTGTCAGTGCGCGTGAGGACATGATCCACAATGCGCTTGATTCTGCCGAAAAGGCACGCGAGGAGATGAAGGTCCTGCAGGCTGACAATGAGATCATCCTGCGCAAGGCCCGTGAGGAGAGAGACAAGATACTCCGTGACGCACGTGTGGCCTACGAACGCATGATGTCCGAGGCCAAGGAGAAGAGCCAGTCGGAGTCGGATGCCATGGTCCGGAGAGCCAGGGAGCTCATCGAACGCGAAAAGGTCAGCGCCATAGCAGAGGTAAAACGTGAGGTGGCCCGGCTGGCAATAGAGGTGGCCTCAAAGGTTGTCGGCGAGACACTCAGGAGCGACGCCGAGCAGCAGAAGCTGATAGAGAGATATATTAAGGAGATAGAGGCGAACCGTAACTGAACCTCATGAACGCAAGCAAGATAGCAGTAAGGTATGCCACCGCCCTCTACAGCCTCGCACTTGAGAATAATGCGCTGGAGAGAGTCTACCGCGATATGAAGGTCATCAGCCGGATCTCCTCAATGGAGGAGGTGAAGGACGTGATCGGCAATCCGGTCATACCGCTGCAGAAGAGAAAGGAGATCATGATTGCCCTTGCGGGTGATGATGCAGATCCGTTTACCGTCAGGTTCATCAGACTGATGTTTGACCAGGGCCGGGGAGAATTCCTGGGGGCAGCAGCAAGGAATGTCATAGACCTGACACGCCGCCACAGGGGCATACGCGAAGTCACCCTGACCACGGCAGTGCCTGTCAGCGAAGGTCTCAGAAAGGAGTTGGCCCTGCTGATGGAAGAGAAGAAAGCCGGTGAGATCGAATTCATTGAAAAGATTGACGAATCGGTCATCGGAGGATTCGTTCTCAGGGTTGATGATTCATATATCGACGCGACCGTAAGAAACAGGCTTAACAGATTCAGAAAGGAATTTTCACTGGCAGGGTATGCCGAAGAATAGATTATAAGATAAAGAGAGATGACTAATATCAAACCTTCAGAGGTATCACAGATCCTGAGGCAGCAGCTTGAAGGAGTAAAGACGGCCATTGATGTTGAGGAAGTAGGGACCGTACTGCAGGTCGGCGACGGCATCGCACGCATCTACGGTCTCAGGAATGTCGGCTCCAACGAGCTCATCGAATTCGTGGAGTCGGGCATCAAGGGCATTGTCCTCAACCTCGAGGAAGACAACGTCGGTGCCGTGATCCTTGGTGCCTCCGAGAAGATCAAGGAGGGCGACATTGCCCGCCGTACGGGAAGGATATCATCAATAATGGTTGGTGAAGGACTGCTGGGCAGGGTTATCACCACCACCGGCACTCCCATTGACGGCCGGGGCCCGATCACCGGAGAGCTGTACGAGATGCCTTTCGAGAGGAAGGCTCCGGGTGTTATCTTCAGGCAGCCGGTGAAGCAGCCGGTGCAGACAGGACTCAAGGCCATCGATGCCATGGTACCCATCGGAAGAGGACAGCGCGAGCTCATCATCGGCGACCGTCAGACGGGCAAGACAGCCATTGCCATTGACACCATCATCAACCAGAAGAGCGAATTTGAGAAGGGGAAGCCCGTCTACTGCATCTATGTGGCTATAGGGCAGAAGGGATCAACGGTGGCAAACATAGCAGCCACTCTTGAGAGCTACGGCGCCATGGATTACACGGTGATCGTGTGTGCCACCGCCGCCGACTCCGCCGCCGCACAGTTCTATGCCCCCTTTGCCGGCGCCGCCATCGGCGAGTTCTACCGTGACACGGGTCGCGATGCCCTGATCATCTATGATGACCTGTCGAAACAGGCAGTCTCATACCGCGAGGTGTCACTCCTCCTCCGCCGTCCGCCCGGCCGCGAAGCATACCCGGGCGATGTCTTCTACCTCCACTCAAGGCTCCTGGAGAGAGCGGCAAAGATCATCGAATCCGACGAGGTGGCACAGCGCATGAATGACGTCCCCGATTCAATAAAACACATGATTAAGGGGGGAGGGTCACTGACAGCACTGCCCATCATCGAGACACAGGCAGGAGACGTGTCAGCATATATTCCCACCAACGTGATCTCCATCACTGACGGGCAAATATTTCTTGAGACCAGCCTCTTCAACGCCGGTATCAGGCCCGCCATCAACGTGGGTATCTCCGTCTCAAGGGTAGGGGGTAACGCCCAGATAAAATCGATGAAGAAGATTGCAGGCACCCTGAAGGTCGACCAGGCACAGTACCGTGAGCTTGAGGCCTTTTCCAAGTTCGGCTCCGACCTTGATCCTGCCACCCTGGCAGTACTCAACAAGGGAGCCAGGAACGTCGAGATACTGAAGCAGAACCAGTTTGCTCCCATGAAGGTGGAGGAGCAGGTGGCGATCATCTATTGCGGAACCAGGGGGCTGCTTAAGGATATTCCGGTTCATAAGGTAAGGCTCTTTGAAAACGATTTTCTGGCCTTCATGCGCGACCATCACAGCGATGTGCTTGAGACCATCGCCAAAGGTATTATAACTGATGAGGTAACAGTGGTGCTTGAAAAAGCCGCCGCGGATGTCGCCCTGCGATATTCACAGCGTTAAATGAAACAGTAAGGGAACGATGGCTAACCTAAAGGCAATAAGGGTCAGACTCAGCTCGGTCAAATCGACGCGCCAGATCACTTCAGCGATGAAGATGGTTGCGGCCGCCAAGCTGCGTAAGTCGCAGGATGCAATTGTGCAACTGAGACCCTTCGCCGCAAAGCTTGATGAGATACTCACAGGACTGAACAGTGCCCTGCGTAATGCCGAGACAGAGAACATCTATGCTGTCAGGAAGCAAACCTCAGGTAAGGTGCTGATAGTGGTTGTGACCTCCAACAAGGGGCTCTGCGGTGCCTTCAATGCCAACGTCGTCAGGGAGGCAAGACGCATCATGACGGAGAAATACCCGGAACAGACCGGGAGGGGAGACCTCTGGTTTGTCACCGTAGGTAAAAAGGGAAATGACCTTCTCAAAAGACTGAAGTGCAACATTCTTGAAGAGCACAGCGAACTGTGGTCAGCCTTGACATTTGAGAACGCCGCCAGGCTGGCTGACAGGCTTATCGGCCTTTACCTTTCGAAGGAGTATGATTCTATAGAGATAGTCTATAACCAGTTTAAGAATGCAGCCGTACAGCGGCTCACCGGGGAGCAGTTCCTTCCGGTCACCGTTGCGGAGAAGGGCACGGATGATAA
This sequence comes from Bacteroidales bacterium, assembly GCA_034004025.1. Classification (GTDB taxonomy): domain Bacteria; phylum Bacteroidota; class Bacteroidia; order Bacteroidales; family VadinHA17; genus SR-FBR-E99. Next base: position 4,898 of record JAVEXM010000052.1, on the reverse strand, counting down.
TGCATCGGCTGACTACATCTACGAGCCTGACCAGGTAAGCATTGTCAGGGAGCTGATTCCAAAGAGTCTGCGGATACAGTTTTACAAGGCACTGCTCGACTCGTTCGCTGCAGAGCACGGTGCACGCATGACCGCCATGCACCAGGCTACTGACAACGCCACGGAGCTTATCCGGGATCTTACACTGCAATATAACAAGGCACGCCAGGCCGCCATCACCAACCAGCTGCTTGAGGTGGTCAGCGGGGCGGAGGCACTTAACGGATAAAGGAGAGAGAAATGTTCACCGGCGACTACCTGAGAGAACTGACAGACAAGGCTATTACAGGCCTGGGATCTTCATCCGAAGCCGACAGGCTCTTTGTGCCGGTGCGTTATATACTCTCCATAGGCGGCAAGAGGCTCAGGCCGGTGATGTGCCTCATGGCATGCAACCTCTTCAGTGACAAGATTGATGATGCCGTGATGCCGGCAGCAGGGCTGGAGGTGTTTCATAATTTCACCCTGGTACATGACGACATCATGGACAGGGCCGATATCCGGAGAGGCTCACCCACCGTTCATGCAAAATGGGGTGCCGACCAGGCTATACTGTCAGGTGACGTGATGGCCTTCCTGGCTACCGAGTGCATAGGCCAGGCACCGGAGAAGGTGCTGCCGAAGACACTGAAGCTCTTTAACCGTACTGCCATTGAGGTGTGCATCGGACAGCAGCTCGACATGGATTATGAGAAGAAGGGAGTCGTCACCACCGGGGAGTACCTGCGTATGATAGAGCTCAAAACGGCAGTGCTGGTGGCAGCATCGCTGAAGACGGGCGCCATTATAGGCGAAGCTTCCGAGAAAGACCAGGATCTGCTCTATGAGTTCGGACGGTCACTGGGAATGGCTTTCCAGATTCAGGATGACGTCCTCGACACCTACGGTGATACAAAGAAATTCGGCAAGAAGACAGGTAATGATATCGTCTCAAACAAAAAGACATACCTGCTCGTGCGGGCGCTTGAGACGGCAGGAGGAGAGAAGCTGCGCCAGCTGAGAAAGCTGATCGAAACCAACGACGGAAACGCGGAAGAGAAGATAACAGCCGTCATGACTATCTATGATGAGCTGGAGATAAGGCTGGAGGCAGAGAACCTGGCCTATGACTATTTCAACAGGGCCTTCAGGGCACTTGACCAGGTGTCAGTGAAGGACGAACGCAAGAATGAACTTAAACAGCTGGCGGTGAACCTCATCGGCAGGGTCAAGTGAGAGTGTTAGGTTAAGCCGTAATGCAAACAGGAAAACAGTTAAGTAGAATATATTTTAAGTCAGAGAGATGGCAAAAGTAACAGGAGTGGTAAGTCAGGTCATCGGGCCTGTGGTTGACGTAACCTTTGAGACAGTCGGTACAGAGATGCCCAATATCCTTGATGCACTGGAGATAACGCGTCCCGACGGGTCGGTGCTCGTAGTCGAATGTCAGCAGCATATTGGGGAGAAAACCGTCAGGGCCATAGCCATGGATTCTACTGACGGCCTGCAGCGGGGTACGGAGGTGGTGTCCACGGGACAGCCGATAGTCATGCCCATCGGGGATCAGATCAGGGGACGCCTGATGAATGTCACCGGCATGCCTATTGACGGTATCGGCGACCTCGATAAGAAGGGAGGTTATCCCATACACCGCAAGCCACCGAAATATGAAGACCTGTCGACTGAAAAGGAGGTGCTCTACACCGGCATCAAGGTCATTGACCTGATAGAGCCCTATTCCAAGGGAGGAAAGATCGGCCTCTTCGGCGGTGCCGGCGTAGGCAAGACCGTTGTTATCCTTGAGCTGATAAACAACATTGCGAAAGCCTATTCAGGTCTATCGGTCTTCGCCGGCGTGGGCGAGCGCACCAGGGAGGGTAACGACCTGCTGCGCGAAATGCTTGAAGCCAATGTCATTAACTACGGCAAGGCCTTCATGGAGGACATGGAGAAAGGCGGATGGAACCTTGACCTGGTTGACCGTGAGGCACTGCTGGACTCAAAGCTGGCACTGGTGTTCGGCCAGATGAACGAGCCTCCCGGAGCGCGTGCACGCGTGGCCCTGTCAGGACTCTCCGTGGCGGAGTATTTCCGTGACGGCGAGGGTGACGGCACAGGCCGAGACATACTCTTCTTTATGGATAACGTCTTCCGGTTTACCCAGGCAGGCTCGGAGGTGTCAGCCCTGCTGGGGCGCATGCCCTCGGCCGTGGGGTACCAGCCCACGCTGGCCACGGAGATGGGCGTCATGCAGGAGAGGATCACCTCCACACGCCACGGGTCCATCACCTCCGTGCAGGCTGTATACGTGCCGGCAGATGACCTTACCGACCCCGCACCGGCAACCACCTTTGCCCACCTTGATGCAACCACGGTGCTAAGCCGTAAGATATCGGAGCTGGGTATATATCCTGCCGTCGACCCTCTTGACTCGACCTCCAGGATCCTTACACCGGAGGTTGTGGGCGAGGAGCATTATAC
>JAVEXM010000052.1:0-2299 GCA_034004025.1 Bacteroidales bacterium | reverse complement strand
ATGGACAGTGATGAGTTCCGCAGGTACGGCCATCAGATTGTTGAATGGATAGCCCGTTACTACGAGACGGTAGAACAGTATCCCGTAAAATCGGGAGTGACGCCCGGCAGTGTCAAAGCCTCTCTCCCCGAAATACCACCACCCGGCAGTGAGTCGTTTGATCTCTTCCTGAAGGATTTTGACGAGATTATCATGCCGGGCATAACGCACTGGCAGAGCCCCAATTTCTTTGCCTACTTCCCCGCAAACAGCAGTCCGCCCTCCGTGCTGGCAGAGATGCTCACCGCCGCCCTTGGCGCACAGTGCATGATCTGGGAGACATCCCCTGCAGCAACGGAGCTGGAAGAGAGGATTATGGAGTGGCTTCGCCTGATGACAGGACTGCCTGAATCCTTCGAGGGAGTGATACACGACAGTGCCTCATCTGCCACGCTGGCGGCGCTGATCACGGCGCGCGAGAGGGCCACAGGCTACAGTTCCAACATTGAGGGCATGTCTTCATCAGGACGACTGCGCGTCTACGCCTCCACACAGGCACATTCGTCGGTGGAGAAGGGAGCCGGAGTGGCAGGATTCGGACGCGGCAATCTTGTCAGGATACCCGTAAGGAGCGACTACTCCATGGACAGCGCCGCCCTCAGGGAGGCGATAGAGAAAGATCTCAGGGAAGGATACATACCGTGCTGCGTTGTGGCAGCCATGGGAACGACAGGTTCCACGGCCATCGATCCGCTCCGCGCCGTGGGAGAGATATGCCGTGAGAAGGGTATATGGCTTCACGTCGACGCTGCCCTGGGAGGCACCGCACTGATTCTTCCGGAGATGAGGTGGATGGCTGACGGCATGGAGTATGCCGACTCCTTCGTCTTCAACCCGCACAAGTGGATGTTCACCAACTTCGACTGCTCGGCATACTTTGTACGCGATGCCGCGGCACTGATACGCACCTTCGAGATACTCCCGGAATACCTGAAGACACGTACGCGGGGAGCGGTGAACGACTACCGCGACTGGGGAATACCGCTGGGAAGACGCTTCCGGGCGCTGAAGCTGTGGGCCGTGATACGCACCTACGGAGTTGAGAAGCTGCAGTCGATGATCAGGGAGCACATCCGCCTGGCGAAGATGCTCGCCGGCCTCATAGAGGCAGAGGAGAACTTCAGGCTGGTGGCCCCGGTACCGCTGAATACTGTCTGTTTCCGGTATGAACCTGCCGGCATGGGCCCGGAGGAGGCCGACAGGCTCAATGAGAAGATAAATCATGCACTCAATGACAGCGGCAGGATATACCTCACACATACGACCCTTGACGGAAGATATGTGCTTCGCATGGTGACGGCCCAGACCGTCGTGACGGAGAAACATATTACGGATGCCTGGGAGTTGATAAAGGAAAAAGCCTCAGCGCTCTCTGCCCAGGACGGTGCCGTAGATATTCACTGAGACGGTGCCGTTGATGAAAAAGCGTTCCTGCGCGGGTATATAGCCAGCAGAGGCACCTGCGCTGATCTCGAAGGGAAACCGCAGCACGTAAAAGTCGGCAAGAAGCTCCGCCCCGAAAGAGCCAAAATCAGTTGAGCCCTCATCAAGCATCTTCGTGTTGTAATTATAGATGCCCCAGCCGGTAGAGCCGTCAAAAAAAGCTGAACCCCTGATCCTCTTCAGGTACAGAAGGCTGCCGGCAGCAAGATCAGGATAGAGGATAGGCATGGTGTAGTCAGCAGAGAAGGAGAACAGCTTTTCAGAGACAATCGGTTCATTATATCCCCTCGGATAGGGAAGGGCATTGTTGTATAGCATCCTGCCGAAGGGCGCCTGATCTTCGTAACCGGCCCTGAGCACCAGGCTGTGGTTCCTGGAGAGGCCAGGGAGGTAGAGTGTTCCCCTGGCATATTTCCTGGTGCCGTAGAGCTCCCTGTCGAAAGGCGCCGACGTCAGCCTGATATCTGCCACCTGCCCCCACCTGGGATTGATGTCGCGATATGCAACACGGAAGGTGTTTGAAAAGTAGAGCCTGCCGGTGACCAATGCAAATCCCCTGTCGTACCCGTGCTGCTCACTGATGTAGGTATAGGCGTTGCGGTAACTGACATAAAGTGCAGGCATCAGAAGCTGTCTGAACTTTCCGTAGGCAAACCAGAGCTGATCATAGATGCTGGCATTGATAATCAGATCGCCCCGCAGATTGACAGGCTCAGGACGCATGGCGGTGTCTTTCCTGATTATCCGGTCGCCGCCAAAGGCTATGTCAGCCTCTATCACGGGGTGCCACCCGCTCCATTTGATGCCTGTATGAAGA
>JAVEXM010000051.1:16427-19348 GCA_034004025.1 Bacteroidales bacterium | reverse complement strand
GCGACGGCCCTGCTGGTGATCTCATCGCGCAGTCTCTCGCGCTGCCGTGCTGTCAGTTTCTTGGAGTCGTTAAGTTCCCTGTTGCGGTATCTTTTCGGCAGTATCACTGCTGCCGCGTATACCGGGCCTGCCAGGCAACCTCGTCCTGCTTCGTCACATCCTGCCTCCCTGATGCCGTCGCCGAAGTGTGGTTTCAGCATCAGGGTTCTGTATTGAGTGTGCGGGTGATGCAGTTCCACATCTCCGTGGCGGCGTTCTGCCATGTGTATCTCATGGAGTTGGCTATCCCTTCCTGCGTCAGGCGGCGGCGCAGCGCCTCATCTGTGATGAGGCGTGCCATAGCTGCCGCTATGGCCTCTGCGTCAGCGGGGCTGACGCAGAGCGCCGCGCCGCCGCTGACCTCCGGCAGCGACGTGGTATCGGAGAGGATGCAGGGAGTACCGCACCGCTGCGCCTCCACCACCGGGATGCCAAAACCCTCAAGCCACGGCACGAACACGAGCGCCTCAGCAGCGCCATAGAGCCGGCGCAGCACCTCGCGCCCCACAGAACCTGTGAAGAGGATATCGCTGCCGGAGGGCGACGAGGCCAGCGCCCTGTCGAGCTCACGCGTCAGGTAAAGCCTCCTGCCGGCAAGCAGAAGCACATGATCCCCGCCGCAGCGGCTCCTGAAGATATTATAGGCCCTGATCACCGCCTCAACATTCTTTCGCGGGGAGAAGTTACTCACAAAGAGAAAGTAGGGCCTGCCGCCTGTGAATTCGCTGCGGGTTGCCTCAGCCTCCTCCGGCGCCGGCGGAGAAAAGATATCAGCCACACCGTTGGTTACTACATCGATCTTGTCGCTGCTTATACCGTAGGTGGCCGCTATGTCATCAGCCGAGAAGCGTGAGACGGTGGCCACCCGCACCGCCCGGCGGGCAAAGCGGGGGAAGTGACGCCTGTAGTATTTGCTCTCATGTCGCGGCAGGTCACCGGGACGGTGCTCAAAGTTGAGGTCATGAATAACCGGAATGCACGGTATATCCGTCCGCAGCGGCATCATACCGTCAGGGGCTATGAAAATATCAGCACCGCTTCTCCTGAGCACACCCGGCAAAAACAGCTCATGCCACAGCTGCCAGAGCAGTGGGTGAACAGTGCGCAGCGGGATGGTGATCCATTCCACATTGTCACCCTCAACAGGCAGCACCTCATGCCTCCTGTCGCCGATAAGCACAAAGCGGTGCTCCGGGTGCTCCCTCACCATGCCACGGACCACCTCGAGGGTAAACCACCCGATACCGTCGTGCGGAACCGGCTTCAGCGTGCGTGCATTGATGGCAATGATCATTCCGTTGCTATTTCCGAACTACAAATGTGGCAATTAATTTATAAATTGTCATCCATTTCTCTGACGCGAACAAAAGAGCAGATTGAAGCGAAAATTCCTGTTAAATATTGTCTTCCTGCTGACAGTGAGTATCCTTGTCAAGGCATTCTGGGTGCTGGGCATCGACCGTACTGTTCAGAATACCGTCGGTGAGGCAGCATACGGCAGTTACTTCTCTCTCTTTGGCTTCTCGGTGCTCTTCACGCTGCTGCTCGACATGGGGCTCTCGGGCTTCAACAACAGGGCGGTATCTGCTGATCCCACCCGCGTGAAGCTCTATTTCGGCAACGTGCTTCTGCTGCGGCTGCTGCTCACGGTGGCATATTTTGCCGTGACCCTGACCGTGGCTTTTGCTGTCGGTTATTCCGGCAGGCAGATCACACTGCTTGTGGTGCTGATGATCAACCAGGTGATGGCCTCGATGATCCTCTGGCTGCGCTCGAACATCAGCGGCATGCAGTTCCTGTTCCTCGACAGCCTGCTGTCGGTGGCCGACAGGCTGGTGATGATCATCATATGCTCGGTACTGCTTTGGGGCGGAGTGACTGACGGCCCCTTCAGGATTGAGTGGTTCGTCTGGGCGCAGTCGGCCGCCTATTTCACGGTCATGTGCATGGCGCTGGTGACCGTGATACGCAGGGGAGGGGTCTCAGGTGTCAGGCCCGACGCCGGGGTGCTGAAGAGTATCATCGTGACCGGGCTCCCCTATGCGATGGTTGTCTTTGCCATGACGGTATGCTGGCGCATCGACTCGGTGCTGATAGAGAGGCTCCTGCCCGACGGGGCGCTGCAGGCGGGCGTCTATGCACAGGCCTTCAGGCTCTTTGATGCCTTTGCCATGATCCCCGTGATGTTCGGAGGTCTGCTGCTGCCCATAATGTCAAAGGAGCTTGCCGCGGGAAGCAACATCAAACCCCTGGCATCCATGGCCGGCCGCATGCTCCTTGTGCCCGTGGGTGTGGTGGCAGTGACGCTGGCATCCTGGTCCGGGGAGATGCTCGATCTCCTCTATGCCACCCCGGCAACGGGAGCCGTGACTGCCTTCTCCCTGCTGATGATGACACTTATACCTGTGGGTCTGATATACATTTACACCACCATGCTTACCGCCGCGGGCCGCATGAAGAGACTCGGTATCATCACCCTTTCAGGGATGGTGATCAACATCGTCCTTAACCTGATACTCATCCCCCGCTACCAGGCTCCCGGTGCGGCCTGGGCTGCACTCTGCACACAGTCGATGGTGGCACTGGCATCCTTCATGGCGGTGGAGAGAAACCTTCAGGGCAGGCAGACCGTTAAACAGGTTGTTCTTTTTGTGCTGATGCTGCTGCTCACCTTTGCGGCAGGACGACTGGCCGTGCTTGCCGCTATGCCATGGATGGCAGCAGCCGGTGTGCAGATCGTTGCGGGGATGGCCTTTGCACTGGCTTTCAGAATGATTGAGCCGCTCAAAAGCCTGAAACTGATCATCGCCGGCACCGAATCTGTTTAAAAAGTGTTATTTTTGGCAGGAATTGTACATGCGTGCGTGATATGAAGGGGTTGT
>JAVEXM010000051.1:7854-16327 GCA_034004025.1 Bacteroidales bacterium | reverse complement strand
AGAGGTATATCTTATTTGATGCTGGCTGCACTCTTTTTTGCAGGAGGAGCGGGCAGCATGATGGGACAGGAAACAGGAACGGTTCCGCCGGGGATCCATTACCAGGCTGTGGCCCGCGATGCAGGAGGAGAGATCAAAAACCAATCCATTGATGTGAAGTTCACCATCCTTGCCGGTGGAACAACAGTCTATGAGGAGTTGCACAATACAACCACATCACAGTACGGTGTCTTCTCTCTCATTATTGGAAAAGGGGAGGCGCTCACAGGCACTTTTTCAGAGATCGACTGGTCCACAGGAAACCATTCACTCCAGGTCGACGTCGACCTGGGCAACGGATGGAAGAGGATGGGCACCATCTCATTCATGTCAGTCCCCTATGCACTCTATGCGGGGAAGACCCTCCTGCAGGAGCTGACACTGAACGGCAACCAGTTATCCATTTCCGGGGTCAATGAGTCGGTCACCGTTGACACCGACCCGTCGAATGAATTGCAGGACCTGGGGTACAATCCTGCAACCAGGACCCTGACTATCACCGGAGGCGAGGGCGTTTCACTTGAACCGATGGTTGCCTTCAGAGCAAGTCTAGTGGGAGGTCCACCAATTATAATCTCTGCCGGCGAGGAAGATTATATAGTATTTAATGATGCCAGTACTGGATCAAATTTTAACATAGATGGTAGTTACAATACTACAACCGGGGAATTCAGACCTTCTTCAGAGGGAATCTATACTTTTAATGTTGCCATGAAACTAGCGCCCGGCCACCAGGTGATCTTGAAAATTGTGGATGATCGTGAGGAGGTGATTATCAATTCTGCTGCCTCCGGCTGGTCATTAGGCAGCATCACCTTGAGACTTACACCCTCACATGTAATTACTGTGTTGGTCCGTGCCAATACCTCATATGGACTTGTTCTCGAGGAAGGTTACTTCTCCGGCTTCCGGGTCTTCTGACTTGCGTCGGAGCCTCAATTGCTGACTGCTGACTGCCGTCCCGACGCACTCCCGATTTCATCGGGACAGGTCCGTGGTCGGGATTGAGCCTCCTCCTGCTTCGTCGGAGCCTCAAACTGCTGACTGAAGACTGCCGTCCCGACACTTCGTGTGCGGGATTGAGGCTCCCCCTGCGGCGGAGCCTCAAACTGAGGACTGCGGACACTACTGCCCACTGCCTACTCTCTACTGCCTAATTTTACTATCTTTGCGCCAGACAGAAAGAGCCATGATAACCAATGACCAGCTAAAAGAGCTCACTGAACGCCGGGATGCGTTAAGGAGGTATCTTTGACATCGATGGAAAGATAGCAGAGATAAAAGAGAAAGAGGAGATCACCCAGGCCCCGGGCTTCTGGAATGATCCCAAAAAAGCCGAGGAACTGATGAGGGAGATATCCGCGGTGAAGAGCTGGACAACCGCCTTTGATAACGTCGACACCGCCGTGGAGGATCTCATGGTCCTCTACGACTTCTACAAGGAAGGGGAAGTCACTGAGAAGGAGATTGGACAGCAGTATGAAACAGCACTGGCTGCCATAGAGAAGCTGGAGGTGCGTAACATGCTCCGCAATGAGGAGGACCGCCTTGGGGCTATGCTCAAGATCAACGCCGGTGCCGGAGGCACGGAGAGCAACGACTGGGCACAGATGCTCATGCGCATGTACCTCATGTGGGGTGAGAAGAACGGCTATAAGGTCACCGAAGCATACTACCAGGAGGGTGACGAGGCAGGCATCAAGACCGTCACGCTCGAGTTCGAGGGCGACAACGCCTACGGATACCTCAAGAGCGAGAACGGCGTGCACCGCCTGGTGCGCATCTCTCCTTTCAACGCACAGGGCAAGCGTCAGACGACATTTGCATCGGTATATGTGGCACCGCTGGTTGATGATGAAATTATTATCGAGATCAACCCTGCAGACATCACATGGGAGACCTTCCGCTCATCAGGCGCCGGCGGCCAGAACGTAAACAAGGTGGAGACGGCGGTGCGACTGCGACATGCACCCACAGGACTGGTGATAGAGAACCAGGAGTCGCGCTCCCAGGGACAGAACAGGGAAAATGCACTGCGCCTCCTGAGGTCTCATCTCTATGAGATGGAGCTGAGAAAGAGACAGGAGGAGACTGCTAAGATCGAAGGCTCAAAGAAAAAGATAGAGTGGGGATCACAGATAAGATCTTATACACTGCATCCCTTCAAGCTGGTGAAGGACCTGCGCACCGGCTATGAGACCGGCAACGCACAGGCAGTACTCGACGGCGGACTCGATGGATTCATCAAGTCGTACCTCATGGAGTTCGGAGGCAGCCAGTGATGCCTCATGACAAAAGGCATGATTTAAAAAGCTAATAATCCGTTTATTTACGCCATCAGGAACAAGAATATCAATGGATAAGAAAGAAAGGTTATTCGGGGATTTTCCGCCTGTCACCACAGAGGAGTGGATGGCAAAGATCACTGCCGATCTCAAGGGTGGCGACTTCAGGAAGAAACTGGTATGGAAGATGCGTGACGGCATCGAGGTCATGCCCTTCTACAGACAGGAGGATCTTGACAGCCTCCCGCTCACCAACCTTCTGCCGGGAGACTTTCCCTGGCTAAGAGGAGCAAGACTCTCAGGCAACAGCTGGCTGGTGCGGCAGGATATCTCCGTCACTGACTATGCAGAGGCAAACCGCAAGGCACTCGACATACTGATGAAAGGGGTCTCCGCTCCCGGCTTCATAATTGAAGATCCGCAGTCGGTCAGCGTTGATAACATCACCACCCTCCTGAAGGACATTCACGCGGAGAGTGTCGAGCTCAATTTTATCACCGCCGGCATGGCCAGGGAGCTCATCGCCGCCCTCAAAACGGTACTAACCAACATGGGCAGCGACCCCGGCAAGGTGAAGATAGTCGTCTCAGCCGACCCCCTCGGCAGGCTGCTGGCCAATGGCAGGCTGTGCGTCACCGTTGAGGAGGGGCTTGATTACCTCGCTGACCTGGTCAGGGAGAGGGCAGCGTTGCCCGGACTGAAGTGCGTGGAGCCATCAGGCACCCTCTTCAGCAACGCGGGGGCAGGACCGGTGGCAGAGCTTGCCTACACCCTGTCGCTGGGTAATGAATATATGGCTGCCCTGACATCCAGGGGCATCGACCCCGATATGGCCGCAGGAGCCTTCAGATTCACCTTCGGCATCGGTCCCGACTTCTTCCCTGAGATAGCCAAGCTTCGTGCAGCACGACTACTCTGGGCGGTTATTGTCAAAGGCTATAAGCCTGCTTCCGCAGAGGCTTCTCTGATGCATATACACTCCGTGACAGGGAGGTGGAACAAAACCCTGTATGACGCATATGTCAATATGCTCCGCACTCAGACGGAGGCCATGTCTGCTGTCCTCGGAGGAGCAGATACGATAACCGTGGAGCCTTTTGACACTGTCTTCCGCACTGCCGGGGAGTTTTCGGAGAGGATAGCCCGCAACCAGCAGCTGCTGCTGATGGAGGAGTCGCATCTCGACAAGGTGGCAGACCCCGGCGCCGGGTCATACTACCTCGAGGAGCTCACCTCGGCCATTGCTCATGAAGCATGGCGTCTCTTCCTTGAGATTGAGAACGAGGGCGGATTCCTGGCAGCAGCGCGGAAAGGACTGATACAGGAGAGGATAAACGCTACCTCAGCCTCACGCGAGGGTGACGTAGCACGCCGGAGAGCTATTCTGCTGGGCACGAACCAGTACCCGAACTTCACCGAGCAGCAGGCTCCGCAGCACGAAACGGAGAAGCTCTTCCCGACAGCCGGAGCCACACAGGATGACGAGGTGACACGCATAATGCCCATACGCGGGGCACAGGAGTTTGAAAAGCTGAGGCTGGCTACAGGAAAGGCCGGACGCAGGCCGCTGGCCTTCATGCTCACCATTGGCGACCGCGCCATGAGGATGGCCAGGGCACAGTTCTCATCCAACTTCTTCGCATGCGCAGGATACGAGGTGAGAGACAACAACGGATTCGGATCGTCGGAGGAGGGTGTCGCTGCCGCACGGAAGGCAGAGGCAGACATAATAGTCATCTGCAGCTCCGATGAGGAGTATGCCACCCTGGTTCCGGAGATCTATAAGATGGTTGCAGGCAAGGCCCTGGTAGTGGTAGCAGGTAACCCGCCATGCATGGACGACCTCAGGGCACTGGGGGTGGAGCATTTCATCAGCGTCCGCTCAAATGTGCTGGAGACACTGCAGATGTTCAACGGATTACTGGGAATAAAGTGAGAGGAGATGAGCAACAGACCAAAATATACAGAGCACGATATTGACAGGGTCACAGTTCCCTCACGCAATATCACCGAATGGGAGAGGGAGAACGGCATCACGCCTCTCTGGGATACTCCCGAACGCATACGCGTGAAGAGCGTATACACACGTGCTGACCTGAGTGAGATGGAGCACCTGAACTTTGCGGCAGGAATACCGCCATACCTGGGAGGCCCCTACTCAGCCATGTATGCCATGAAGCCATGGACCATCAGGCAGTATGCCGGCTTCTCCACCGCGGAGGAGTCGAATGCCTTCTACCGCAGGAACCTGGCAGCAGGGCAGAAGGGTCTCTCCGTGGCTTTTGACCTGGCAACACACCGCGGATACGATTCGGATCATGAGCGTGTCGTCGGTGACGTGGGCAAGGCCGGTGTGGCGGTGGACTCGGTGCTTGACATGAATATACTCTTCGATCAGATTCCCCTGAACAAGATGTCGGTCTCGATGACGATGAACGGTGCCGTTCTTCCGGTGCTGGCGTTTTACATCGTCGCCGGCCTCGAGCAGGGGGCAAAGCTTGAGGAGCTGCAGGGAACAATACAGAATGACATCCTGAAGGAGTTTATGGTGCGTAACACCTACATCTACCCGCCGGCCTTCTCGATGCGCATCATAGCTGACATCTTCAGGTACACCTCGGAGAAGATGCCGAAGTTCAACAGCATATCCATCTCGGGGTATCATATGCAGGAGGCCGGTGCCACTGCTGACATAGAGCTGGCGTATACCCTCGCCGACGGGCTCGAGTACCTCCGTACAGGTGTCAATGCCGGGATGAGTGTTGACGATTTCGCACCGCGCCTCTCGTTCTTCTGGGCCAGCGGATTGAATTTCTTCATGGAGATAGCCAAGATGAGGGCTGCACGTATGCTCTGGGCAAAGATCGTCAGCGGGTTCAACCCGAAGAACCCGAAATCGCTTGCCCTTCGTACTCACACCCAGACTTCAGGATGGAGCCTCACCGAACAGGATCCCTTCAACAATGTGGGACGTACATGCATCGAAGCCATGGCTGCCGCCCTGGGTCACACGCAGAGCCTCCACACCAACGCCCTTGATGAGGCGATAGCGCTGCCTACCGACTTCTCTGCCAGGATAGCCCGCAACACGCAGATATACCTCCAGGAGGAGACCAGCATATGCAGGGCCGTCGACCCGTGGGCCGGATCATACTACCTGGAGACACTCACCGACGAGATAGCACACAAGGCATGGGAGCTGATCGAGGAGGTGGAGAGCCTCGGAGGGATGGCCAGAGCCATCGAATCAGGAATACCCAAGATGAGGATTGAAGAGGCTGCTGCAAGGGCACAGGCCAGGATTGACTCCAGGGCTCAGACCATCGTCGGGCTTAACAAGTACAGGCTTGAGAAAGAGGACCCGCTGGAGATACTGGAGGTTGACAACAGCGCCGTCCGTGATTCCCAGATAAAGAGGCTGCAGCAGTTAAAGGCGTCCCGCAATGAAGAGGAGTGCCGCGCAGCCCTTGAAGCCATCACCAGGGCAGCAGAGACGGGAGAGGGTAACCTCCTCGAACTCGCAGTGGAGGCGGCATCAAAGAGAGCCACCCTCGGAGAGATATCTTACGCATGTGAAAAAATAGCAGGAAGGTACAAAGCAGTGATAAGGACAATTTCAGGAGTATATTCGTCGGAGTACAAGTCGGACTCTGACTTTGAAGAGGCAAAGGCCATGGCGGCCGAATTCGCATCCAGGGCCGGCAGACAGCCCAGGATAATGATAGCGAAGATGGGGCAGGACGGCCATGACCGCGGTGCCAAGGTGATATCGACAGGCTATGCTGACATCGGCTTCGACGTCGACATCGGGCCTCTGTTCCAGACCCCTGCCGAAGCCGCCCGCCAGGCAGTGGAGAATGATGTGCACCTGCTGGGTGTCTCAAGCCTTGCTGCCGGCCACAAGACCCTGATACCGCAGGTGATAGCCGAACTTAAGAAGCTGGGGCGCGAGGACATACTGGTCATAGCCGGGGGTGTGATACCACCGCAGGATTACCAGTTCCTGTATGATGCCGGCGTGGCTGCCATCTTCGGTCCCGGAACCTCAGTGTCGAAAACAGCAAAAGAGATATTATCTTTGCTGTTACAGACAGTATGAGAATTATCAGTATCATCATCACAATTACCGTTCTGGCCGCACTGGCCGGATGCGGCACCTCCCGGAAAACCGCAGCCGGGGCAGGAGAGACTGCAACAGCCGCGTCAAAGGAGCAGCCTGCACCGGACGAAGCAGTCCCGGAGACAGCACCGTTCGGCAATGCCGCCCTTGCCGGCAAAGAGGAGTCGGAGAGTGAAGCCGCAACACATGTGTGGGACTTCCGCGACGCCACTACCTGGCTGCTGGGAGACATCAGCCCTGAGAGACTGTCAGAGCCTCCCCACGCATCGTGGTACCTGGAGGGTTATGCCAGCTATAACCCGGACCCTGAATATCTGGAACAGCTGAAGCAGATTGACATCAGCAACATTACGGTCACGGTGGTGCTTGGCACATGGTGCTCTGACAGCCGCAGAGAGGTGCCGCGGTTCATGAAGCTGGCTGAGCTGTGGGGCTTCCCGACAGAGAAGATGCGGTTTATCGGCGTCGACATAAACAAGGTGGCTCCCCTGGATGAGTATGCAAGCCTGGACATAGATAGAGTTCCTACCTTCATCTTTTTTGAAAATAATTCAGAGAGGGGACGCATCATTGAGATTCCGGTATCGTCTTTAGAACAGGATAGCAGAGATATCCTCAAAGCAAAATGAGAAACGTATAAAACTTGAACCAATGGAAGAAGAAATAACAAACAAACAGTCGGGAGTGGGTGTAGGCGCCCTGGTGACAGCCATCATAGCATTTCTGCTGGCAGTAGTGCCCTGCCTTGGACTTATCGCAATCATCCCCGCAGTGATAGCCATCGTTCTGGCCATTGTCGGCCTCTCACGGTCGAACAGCAACCAGGGGATGCTGGTCGGAGGACTGGTTGTGGCGGTAATAGCCCTCATGATCTCCGTCTCGCAGAGCTTTGTTATTGGCAAGATCGCCAACAACTCAGGAAAATGGTCCAACGACATCGAGAAGGTGATCAGGGATGTCACTGACGATATCGAGAAGGAGTTTGGCGACAATGAGATAACTATCCGCATCAATAATGGTGACGAGACTGTGGAGGTCAAGGCTTCTGCAAAGAAGGATGAGCTTAAGGACAGGCTTGAGGAGCTTGAGGGCACTACTGATACCGTGAAAACCGAAGCGGAAAAGGAACCGGAAAAGGAAGAAGAGCAAAAGTGAAGCTGTCATCTTCCCGGAGAGCTTACTTTGCCGTAAACGCGATATTTGCCGGAGTGATCCTGTTAATCATGGGTTACTCCGCTTTTTATTCCCCTGATACCGGTCAGTATCCCGTCCCCTGCATCCATGAGAAGCTTACGGGGGAGCCGTGTCCGTCATGCGGACTCTCGCATGCATTCTCACTTATAGTCAGAGGGAGGATCGCCGAGGCGCTGGAGTGGAACAGCACCTCGCTGAGGGTCTTTGTCTTCTTTGCTCTTCAGCTGGTCATGCGTGCCGGGCTGGGGGTATGGACGCTGCTGGCCGGCAGGGGTTCGGTACAGGCTGCCGGTCCTGAACAGGTCTCGGTGCTGAGGCAGGTAACAGTCACCGACGCAGTCGTATCATCAGCCATGGCACTGGTTGCATTCTACCCGTTCCTGAGAGCACTGTGGATATCCCACTTCTGACCTTCGGTCAGATTCGCCGGAATTTACACTGATGTTGCTGAATCATCTGACAGTCAGGTGTCGGACAGTGGGTGTGTCAGTTCCGGTTATCCCCCGTTAAACCATTATTCGTCGAACAGGGAGTTTATCACCCTGTAGACAAGATCACTCTCAAATCCCCTGCCCAGGGCATGCCTCAGCAGCTTCCCCTTGAGGTCATACCGGTTCTTTGCCCTGATCTTCCTGCGCTGATCCTCTATTGTCTTACGGAGCAGATCCATATACTCCTCATCATCAATGGCTTCCAGTCCTGATGCAATTGCCTCCGGAGATACCTTTTTGTTCCGCAGTCCCATGGTTATCTTCACCCTCCCCCAGTGGCTGTGCCTGAAGTGATCAAGGACAAAAGCCCTGCTGTACCTCTGCTCGTCGATGAATTTTTCTTT
>JAVEXM010000051.1:0-7754 GCA_034004025.1 Bacteroidales bacterium | reverse complement strand
GCCATCACCGTTGCCTCCGGGAAGGCAGCCGACAGTGCTATGGCAATGCACCCCGACCCGGTACAGAGGTCGGTTACGGTTCCGGCGAAGCCGCTGTTTTCGGCAATTATCATGGCAGTCATCTCCTCTGTCTCCGGCCTGGGAATCAGCACGCCGCTCTCCACCTCTATCCTCTGTCCGCAGAAGAGGGTATAGCCGAAGATATACTGCAGCGGTTCGCCGGCGGCGGCCCTGCCGGCGGCAGCGAGTATCTTCTCCAGTTGCTCTTTCTCTGCCGTGCGGTCGCCGAAGGCCATCTGTGCACCCCTGCTCATTCCGGTGTATTCCAGTATGATGGAGGAGGCCAGGGCCGCGGCCTCATCCGGGGGCCACAGGCGACCAAGCAATAGTGAAAGATGCCGCTGAATGTCGCTTATTGTTTGTAACTTTTCGGCCATGAACCAAAGATAGGAATTTGCTCTCATGGGACATACCGATGACCTGACCTTCATGCGCCGCTGTCTTGACCTGGCACGCCGGGCGGAGGGAGCCACAGCTCCCAATCCCATGGTCGGGGCTGTGATTGTGCATGACGGCGTGATCATCGGCGAGGGATATCATCTTAAGGCAGGCACCCCGCATGCAGAAGCCCATGCCCTGAATGCTGTGGGTGATAAGACGTTGCTGCCACACTCTGTCATGTATGTCAGCCTGGAACCCTGTTCACACCACGGACGTACACCCCCGTGTGCCGATCTCATAATCAGCAGCGGAATCCGGAAGGTGGTGGTGGGTACCGTAGACACCAGCATCAAGGTGGCCGGCAGGGGCATAGCACGGCTAAGAGAGGCAGGCGTGGAGGTGGTTACGGGAGTGGCAGAGAGGGAGTGCCGCATGATCAACAGGAGGTTTTTTACCTGGCATGAGAGGCAGCGTCCCTGGGTGATCCTCAAGTGGGCCCGCAGCGCCGACGGATTCATCGACCTGGTACGCAGCACCGATGACCCGGTGGAGCCTCACTGGATCACCGGCATGACGGAACGGATACTGGTGCACCGCTGGCGCGCGGCAGAAGATGCCATCCTCGCCGGGGGAGCCACGGTGCGCGCCGACAACCCGTCGCTCGACGTGCGCTTCTGGAAGGGGAAGAACCCCCTGAGGGTGATAGTCAGCCGCAGCGGCAACATGGACCCGCACTCAAAAGTCTTCGACGGGTCAACGGAGACACTGCTCTTCACCTGCAATGAGAACGTCAGCCTTCCAGGCATACAGATAATCAGGCTGACAGAGAAGAGTGACTTCGTTCATGACATACTCCGCACACTTCATTCCATGGGAGTGCAGTCGCTCTTCATAGAGGGCGGTGCCTTCATGATAAAAAGCTTTATCGAGGCAGGGGCGTGGGATGAAGCAAGGCGTTTCACCGGCATGATGAGTTTCGGCAACGGGGTGCCGGACCCCTTTCCCGGGATGGTAGCTGAAAAATCATTCCATTTTGAGAAAAGTAAACTGGAAATAACGTATCATTTTGACGGGAACTTCGTATAACTCTACTGTTAGTAAATGCTATTACTTTGTTAATAAATAATTATTCGTATTTTTGAGACCCAATCTTAAAAAGGATCTAATATCATGAAACGAGGATTCTCAATTCTTGTAATGGTTCTTTTAGTTGCCGTTATTGATCTGAGTGGACAGACAGCGCGTAAATACGTCAAGGCCGGAGACGAGTTTGTGCGTAACGGTATGTTCGAGGATGCCATTGACCAGTTTTCGCGGGCCATCGATGAGGCGCCCGCCTCTGCCGACGGATATGTCAAAAGAGCGATGGCGTACGAGCTGACAGGCGATTACGGCCTGGCATATGACGACTACAAGAGAGCCGGCAATTTCAAGTCCGGCGATACCGGAATACTGTATAACCTCGCACGCATGTGCAACAGGCTCGGGGCGGAAGAGAAGGCGACCCCGGATGAGAGGGACAAATTTTATTCTGAAGCTGTGGCCCTGTTGCAGAAGGCCATCAGTGTTGAGTACCGCAACGGCAAGCTCTATACGGAGAAGGTTGTATCACTGATAGGGATGGGACTGTGGGATCAGGCTCTCGGAGCTTCCGACACCGCCCTGCAGATGAGGGACGATGCCCTCAACTACTATTACCAGGGGATCATCTATCAGAAAAAGAATGATGACAACACAGCCAGGCGTCAGCTTGAGAAGGCTGTGACAAAGGATAAATCGTTCACGGAGGCACGCCTCGAGCTGGCCAGGGTGCTCATCCGACAGGGCGACGTGAACAGTGCGCTGGGACAGTGCAACATGGTTATGAAGCAGGATGACAGGAATGTTGATGCATACCTGACGAGGGCGATGGCCTATGAAGCCAAGCTCGACTATCCGGCAGCCATCAATGATGTCTCCACTGCAATACTCCTCGACCCGGCAACAGCCGCACATTATGTCAGCAGGGGCACCTGCTACCAGAAGTTTAACCAGCATCTTGCCGCGGTGAACGATTTCACCAAGGCGCTGGTCATTGACCCGTCCATGACGGAGACATACCTGCTGCGGGCCAGGTCATACGAGGAGATGAACGACTTCGAGAAGGCCGGCGACGATTACTCGCGCGTCATCACCATGAATGAAAGCAACTCCTCTGAAAAGAAGATGCTGAAGGAGGCCAATGAGAGGCTCTATGCCATCAACCGCGAGACCAGCAGTCCCGAGATCATGATAGAGTCGCCCACCATCATATCAGGACGTGAGATAGAGGTCGGTCTCGACAGGGAGACTGTGCTCATCACCGGTAAGATCAGTGACAAGAGCCTGCTGGCAGAGTTTTCAATCAACAGCCAGCCGGTTGCCTTCGAAGGTAAGGGCACCATACCCTTCTCTGCGGAGATTGAAATATCTGAAGATGAGATGGTCAGGATTATTGCGCGCGACATCTATGACAACGAAAGCGCATTGACCTACCGTGTCAGACGAACGGAGGTAGACCCCCCGGAGATAGAGATCCTCGCTCCCTACCTGGTTGGAGACAACATGCTGGTGATAGACAGCATTGCCACTCGCATCGACATAGAAGGGAAGATCCTCGACCAGAACATGATCAAGTCGGTCATGATTGAAAATATCAGCGCCCAGTTCTCTCATGACAACCTCAATCCTGAGTTCATTGCCAAGGGGGTTGATATCAGAAACAACGACAAGGTCACCATCCTGGTGGAGGACAAGTACGGCAACAGGACTATCAGGGATTTTACCCTCAACCGCAACGGTACAATAATCTCCGAGTCGAACCCTATGGGTAACACTCTGGTGGTTTTCATTGAGAACAGCGACTACAAAAACTTCGCCGAGTTGCAGGGACCGCCCAAGGATGCAAGCCTTGTCACCTCAGTGCTGGAGGGCGACTACCAGGTGCTTCCCGTGCGCAGGCTCAGGAATCAGACCAAGCAGCAGATGGAGAAGTTCTTTTCCATCGATCTGCGTGATGAGGTCAGGGCCAGGAAGATCAAGTCGCTGGTGATATGGTTCGCCGGGCACGGCAAGTTCATCAATGATGTGGGATACTGGATACCTGTTGACGCCCGCCGTGATGAGGAGTTCACCTATTACAGCCTCAACACCCTCAGGGCTTCCATGGAGACCTACATGAACTACCTGACCCATGTGCTTGTAATCACCGATGCCTGTGAATCGGGTCCCAGTTTTTACCAGGCCATGAGATCTGAGGTTAAGCCCCGCAACTGTTCCGACTGGAGGGCCACGCAGTTCAAGTCGAGCCAGATATTTTCATCGGCAGGATATGAGCTGGCGGTTGACGACAGCCAGTTCACCCGTACCTTCGTGAACACCCTCAGGGGTAACCCCAACACATGCATCTCCATTGAGGAGATAGTCATGCAGGTTACAAAGGCTGTTACCCAGAACAATCAGCAGAGGCCCAAATTTGGAAAAATTACCGGATTGAAAGACGAGGACGGGACATTCTTCTTCATAAAGAAATAGCAGGATGTACCTGAGAAGCGGCAATTACGGGAACTATTTCTCTCTCCTCTCGGCGTGCCTGCTTCTTATATCCTTACTGTTGCCTGTCAGCGTATCGGGGCAGCACTACTACTTCGAACATTACAGCTCCAAGGAGGGGCTGAGCGCTTCCAAGGTCTACACTGTCATACAGGATGCCAATGACTTCATCTGGCTTGGCACAGGCAGCGGTGTGACGCGGTTTGACGGACTGAGGTTCGAGAACTTCTCCACCTCTGACAGCCTTGCCCCGGGAGGGGTGAAGAGTATCTTCGAGGACAGCCGGGGACGGCTATGGCTTGGCCATATCGGTGGAGGCATGTCGGTTCTCGAGGACAATATCTTCAGACGGGTGAGCTTCTCTCCCTCCCTCTTCATCGGGGTCGACTCTGCGCGTATAATCGACCCGCTGAGCCCGGTGACGAGCCTCACAGGAGACATCACCGCTATAATTGAATATGAGGGTTCCCTCTGGGTGGCCACATCACTGGGAGGGGCCCTGCGTCTTGACATCCCGGAGCGGAGTGATGCGGTGATGACAGGACAGCAGTATATGGGGAGGCAGGGACTGAGCAACGATGCCTTTGGCCTCTTCAGTGACAGCCGCGGAAGCCTCTACTGCATAACTGACATCGGCATCAAAAAGTACGATCATGCCAGCGACAGGTTTATCCCCTTCCACCCGGAAGGATTGACCAGGTATTTTCTGACCACCACCATCTTTGAAGACTCGCGCAGCAACCTATGGTTCGGCACCTTCAACGGGGGGCTCTACCGGCTTGACAGCGAGACAGGCGAGATGGGCTTCTATGATACGCGCAACGGCCTCTGGGGTAACTTCGTGACCTACATCACGGAGGATTACAGGGGCAACGTGTGGGTTTCGTCAATGGAAGACTGGGAGAGCAGGGGCGGGATCACGGTCTTCACTCCTGAAGGCACCAGGGTCTTCAACAGTACCAACGGACTCATGGCGCGGCATATACTGTCCATGACCGAGGACAAGGAGAGAAATATGCTGATAGCTGACAGGGATGCGGGTTTCTTCATCTATAAGGGAGATCACTTTACGTCGTTCCCTGCACCTGAGTTCCTTCCCTCGAATGATGTCTTCACCCTGGCCCAGGATACCACCGGCCGGTACTGGTTCGGTACGAGCAAGGGGCTCTCACTCTACAATCCCGGTATAAAGGGAGAGGAACGCGTGATGCTCAGCGGCTTCCCCTCCTCTCTTGACGAGGCGCACATCAACATCATAAGTCCTGACGGATATGGCAATGTATGGATCGTCACCTCAGGCGATGAGGTCTTCAGGTATGATCTCCGGGAGAAGACCTACAGGTATGACCTCGACCTCAACGCCAGCCTGCGGTCTCTGAGGATAGCGGCGCTGGCTGCTGACGACAGTAACAACATATGGCTGGGTACTGACCGTGCTCTGATTTCGTGGGATGAAAAGAAGAAGCAGGTCACTACCTACACCCAGATCAACGGGCTGACGGGCAATAATATCACCTCGCTCTTCTGTGACAGCCGGGGGGTGATGTGGATAGGCACCGAAGAGCGCAACGGCCTGACGAAACACATTCCCGGCAGCGGGCTCTTCACTGCCGTTGATTTTGGCGCCGATGTCAGGCCCACGGCCATCAATGAGACTACTGACGGTACCCTCTGGGTGGGGACCATCGACGGGTTATACGGGCTCAGGAACGATAGGGTATGGAAGAAGCTGACAGAAGCTGACGGACTGCTGATGAACTCAGTTAACCTGCTGCAGCCTGACACTGACGGCAACCTTTACATAGGTACCAACCTGGGGCTGAACAGGTACGACTGCACCACCGGACGTATATCCTCTTTCACGGAGAAGAGCGGCTTCACGGGGATAGAGACCAGGCCCGGCGCCTCCTTTGCCGACAACAGGGGTGATCTATGGTTCGGCACCGCCAACGGAGCCATCAGGCTGAACCCTTCGCTGATGCCTCCCGTGGTGACCGAGCCGGCGACACACATCTGGAGGACGCTGGTTAATTATGAGACCTTCCCGATGCATGACGGCATCCGCCTCCTGCATACTCAGAACAGGATCATCTTCGACTTCCTCAGCATCTGCCTGGTGAACCCCGAGACCGTCAGGTACCAGTTCATGCTTGAGGGCGCCGACGAAGAGTGGGTGACCACCGACCAGACGAGGGCCATGTATTCCTCCCTCAGTCCAGGGAGGTATGTCTTCAGGGTGAGGGCATCCAACAACTACGGCTACTGGAACGAGGAGCCGGTAGAGCTGTCCTTCTCCATCAAGGGCCCTGTCTACCAGACCGCATGGTTCATAATACTCTGTATCACTGCCCTTCTGAGCGCAATATACATATTCATAAGCTGGAGAGAACGTACTCTCCGCAATGAGAAGGAGTTGCTGGAGCAGAAGGTCGACGAGCGGACAGCAGAGGTGGTGACAAAAAGCATTGAGCTCGAGGAGAGGAACAGGGATACTACCGCCAGTATCAGGTATGCCGAGCGGATTCAGGCTGCCATGCTGCCGCCGGAGAACTTCTTCAATGACACCTTCGTGCTTTTCATGCCCAGGGATATCGTCAGCGGCGACTTTTATTGGATGTATGACAGCGGTTTCAAGCAGTATATTGCTGCCGTGGACTGCACCGGGCACGGCGTCCCCGGAGCCTTCATGTCAATAATAGGCCATAACTCCCTCAACAAGATCGTCAGGGAGAGCGGTATAACAAGGCCGTCAGAGATACTTGACCGCCTCAACACGGAGGTGGTCCATGCACTGCTTCAGAGGAGCGAGAAGGCAGTGCGTGACGGCATGGACATCTCGGTGATCTCCTATGACATCCTTGACCATTATATTGAATATGCCGGTGCATACCAGCCCCTGTATCATGTAAGGGACGGGAGGGTGACTGTCATAAGGGCTGACCGGTTCCCGATAGGCATGATTGACGGACAGGCCAGGAAGGTCTTTACCAACCACAGGCTGGATGTCACGAAGGGCGACATGCTCTATATCTTCACCGACGGTTTTGCCGACCAGTTCGGGGGCCCGGGGGAGAAGAAGTTCAAGACGGTAAACATACGGTCGTTGCTGACAGAGATATACATGCTCCCCGTGGACGAGCAGAAGAGGCTGCTTGAGAAGACCATCAGGGACTGGATGGGAGATTCATCACAGATAGACGATATCCTGTTCATAGGAACGAGGATACCGTAAGAACATTTTTCCGCGATAAGCCCCGGACTACTTCTCAGTCACTGGCCGGAAGTTGCAGGTCAGGACTAAATTCTGGCGATCACCTTCGGATCAGCATGCCAGCCGGTGTAGTTCAGAATGGCCGGCACCACCTCTTCAGCCGATGTGACTATCTGCCATATGTCCTTGTGCTCCAGCCTTATGAAGTTGCCCCTGAACATATGCTCGAAGAACTCAATGAGATGGTCATAGAAGCCGTTGATGTTAACAATGATAATAGGTTTGTTGAACTGCCCCAACTGTTTCAGGGTGATCACCTCCGTCAGCTCCTCCAGCGTGCCAACGCCGCCGGGCAGGGCCACGGCAGCATCCGACATGGCAAAGATCGCCTTCTTCCTCTCTGACATGTCAGCAGTCACGATCATGTCACTGACACCGGCATGTCCCCATCCTTCATCCATCATGAACCCCGGGATTACACCCGTTATCTTGCCGCCGGCTGCAAGCATGCTGTCGGCAAGAATGCCCATGA
>JAVEXM010000171.1:0-4055 GCA_034004025.1 Bacteroidales bacterium | reverse complement strand
GTACAATGAACGGTATGGCAGGTATCATCTACGGATTGGCATTGGTGGCTGACCTGCTGGTGTAGAAAGGAGCAGGACAGTTAGTGGCTGAAGGAGGGCCTGGTGAATCACCTGGGCCTGCAGGACGCTTTGGCTGAACTGCTGATGCAGATAGGATACTCAGAAGTGCCGGACCGCTTCTTCAGAAAGGTGAGCAGTCGCGCCGGGCCATTGGTCCCGGACAGCTTCCTCCTCTAGAATTTAAATATGAATGAGACCCCCAGCAGCTCCTTGAACTGAACCATGGGAGCCTTCTTCTGCTTGCCGTCGGTGCCCAGCACCGGCTCTCCGTCTTCAAACACAGGCAGCAGGGTGTTGTCGTCATATATCAGGTGCACATTGAGCCTGAGGTCAGTAAACCAGTTGAGACTTGTGGTGGCTATCATCTCCCATTCGACATCAACATTCTGCGGCTTTGAAATGAAATTACTGAAGAGCTGTATCCTGTTGGTCATATCTACCTTGTCAAAAAGCACCAGCTTGCTTTTGACGGTCAGGTATGCTCCCAGCTCACTCTTCGATCTCTTATCCGCAGGAATACCGAATTTGGTCTGGTTGATGGAGGTGTCAGGAACGAAGGTGCCCTTGTAGGATATGGGCGAAAAGCTTATGGAGGTATTCTTGTCAGGCTTGTACTCAAGTCCGTAGCCGAAGATGACGGTGGCCGGGTTGAGGAACTTTGAGACCTTCACCGAGTCATTCGGATAGTTGTACCCTGGCAGGAACTGGGTCTTGAACTGGAAAAGGCCGGAGAGGTCAAATTTCCCGAAAGCCTTGTGGTTGATCTTCGAGTTGACCTCCAGAATATCCAGATTCTTCTTTATGTCTGCATTTTTCCCTGAAGCCTGCAGGCCAAGTGCAAACCTGGCGGTGGTGGACGAATTCACCTTTGTCTCCTTATTGTTGTAGTTTAGGGCTGATTCAACATCGAGCACCGATGAAACGTTGTTCTCTCCCCCCTTGGCCCAGTTTGAGATGACGCCCTGCGAAAGGAGATATGAAAGATCGGCCTTGAACCTCCAGTAGTCGGGCTTGATCCTGCTCAGTGCCACCCTCCTGAGGTTCTCCTCCTCTGCCGAGATCACATTGACACGTGTGTCAACATACCTGTCGTGCCAGTTTTGTTTTTTGAACATCACCCCCTCTTCTGCCTTGAGTGATACTGTATTACGGTCGGGACTGCCAATCCAGACAGATACTGAGTCGTTCTCCCCGTCCGGAAGCCAGAACCTTACGAGGTTATCTGCCCTGCTGTTGAGCCACATATCGGTTCCCCGGCCCTTATCGCTAACAAATCTGACGAGGGTTGAATCACGCTCCTGAAGGTACCCGATCAGCGAGTTGACAGCCGCTATTATGGAGTCACTCACATAGGGATTTTTGATGTGTCTGAATGGAAAATCGTCGCGGTACAGTGTCACCTCGGGAAGCGTATCGGTGATCACCAGTATGATCGTGTCATTGGTCCTCTGAGGTATCTTTGCAGGGACAAGATCCTTTACCAGCACAAAAACCGTGTCGTTAAGCAGAAGGGTGTCATTCTTCATCATCGGGACGGCATCGGCGGAGAGCTTTACCTTATTCATTTTTTCCCCTGCCTCTATGAACATCTCTCTCTCTGTTTCAGTCACGGCGGCACTGTCGGCTGGAACAGAATCCTGCTTCATGACAGGCAGAATGATACGCAATGAGTCATAGACGAAGTAGCTGTCAAGCGGTATCCTGATCTTATCGTAGCTGTATTCCGACAGGTAATTTATTGTTGAGTCCTCACGGGGTGTGGAAGCAAAATGGACAAGATTGCGTATGGCCTCCCGCAGGGGGTCGTTGCTCTTTTTCCAGATATAGTTCGAGGCTCCGACTCTCCGGAGGAACCTGAGAGCATTGTCGCGGTCGAGCACTATCGGCCCCCGGACTGCACTATCAGGAGCAGGTTCTCCCTTAATCCTCTGCTTCGGCAGAGGCTGAACCAATGTCGACGTGTCAGTTGGCACGATGAGTTCTGCGTCAGGCACGTCTATCACCTGGCCGGCAACCAATATGCTGCCCGACAGAAAACAGAATATCATAAGGAACTTAAGTAATCCCGGTTTCATCATTAATTCTTTTAACATTTCCTGATTGGACCCCGAAGGCAAAAAAACTATATTTGCAAAAATAGCCTATTTAGATGATTTTCCTTTTTCAGGCGATCGTAAACAGGAAACAGATCTTCCGCAATATCAAAAAGAGGGACGCATTCTGAGGCCCCGGGGTTGCACGTATGCGCCTGTTTCCTGCCCCACTCTGCCCTGCTTCTGTTAAATAATCTTAATTTACTGCCTCGCATCATGCAGGCAGTAGGCAGTCGGCAGTCTTCAGTCAGCAGTCGGCAGTCTTCAGTCAGCAGTCGGCAGTCTTCAGTCAGCAGTCGGCAGTCGGCAGTTAAATCACAAATCGCCAATCAAAATCGTAAATCGCAAATCGCATATCATCATGGATCTTCCATATTGTGAACCACATAAGATAAAGATGGTGGAGCCCCTCAGGCGAAGCACCGTCAGTGAGCGCCGTGAGTGGATAAAAGAGGCCTCCTACAATCTCTTCAACCTGCGCTCCGAACAGGTATTTATTGATCTCCTCACCGATTCCGGCACCGGGGCCATGAGTGACCGGCAGTGGGGTGCCATCATGACCGGCGACGAGAGTTACGCAGGCGCATCGTCGTATTACAGGCTCAAAGAGGCTATCCGTGACATAACAGGGTTTGAGTACTTCCTTCCGACACACCAGGGACGGGCAGCGGAGAATGTACTTTTCTCGGTGCTTGTAAAAGAGGGCGATATCATCCCCGGTAACGCCCATTTTGACACCACAAAGGGGCATATCGAGTTCCGCAGGGCTACTGCCGTCGACTGCACCGTGGAGATAGCCAGGAACATCACCGCCGACGAACCCTTCAAGGGCAATGTCGATCTCGGGCGGCTGGAAAAGGTGCTGAAGGAGACGCCCCGGGAGAAGCTGGGATGCATAGTGATGACCGTCACCAACAACACTGCCGGCGGACAGCCGGTGAGCATGGCCAACCTCCGGGGTGTCAGGGAACTGGCCGACAGGTACGGTGCCACGGTTATAATGGACTCAGCCCGTTTTGCCGAGAATGCTTACTTCATCAAGACCCGTGAAGAGGGATACTCAGAAAAAAGCGTCAGGGATATAGCCCGTGAGATGTTCTCCTGCGCTGACGGCATGACGATGAGCTCCAAGAAGGATGCAATAGTCAACATTGGTGGCTTCATCGGTTTCCGGGACAGGGAACTGTTCCGTCGTGCCTCGACCTACAACATCATGTTTGAGGGCTTCATCACCTACGGAGGCATGGCCGGCCGTGATATGAACGCACTGGCAACAGGACTCTACGAAGGCACTGACTGTGAATACCTTGAGTCGCGCATCAGGCAGGTGGCCAGGCTGGGAGAAAAGATAGCAGCAGCGGGAGTTCCCGTGCAACAGCCTTTCGGCGGCCATGCCATCTTCATCGATGCCGGCAGGTTCCTCTCCCGGGTCCCTGCCGGTGAGTTCCCCGCACAGAGGCTGGCGATCGAGCTTTACCTGGAGGGAGGCATCCGCTCCGCTGAGATAGGTACACTGATGGCTGACCGCGATCCGGTGACGCGTGAGAACAGACACCCTGAACTCGAGCTGGTGCGGCTGGCCGTACCGAGGAGGGTTTATACCGACAACCACATGGATTACGTGGCTGCAGCCGTCGGCAACGTGTTTGAGAGACGAGACCGGATAACCAGGGGATTGGCAATAAAGTGGGAGGCGCCTATCATGAGGCACTTCACCGTTGAGCTTGAACTGCTGGCTTAAGACTGGTCACCTGTCATTGCACTGTAAATATGGGGGTTGCGACCTTCATTACTATTTGTCTGTAAAAATCAGCCGTTTTTATGTAAGTTTGTCAGAAGCTTAACCCAACCACTATGATACGATCAATGACCGGCTACGGCAAAGCCATGCTCGAGACCCCG
>JAVEXM010000170.1:0-4128 GCA_034004025.1 Bacteroidales bacterium | reverse complement strand
GCAGCCGATGAGGGGCCGGTGGAATATACCAGCCTGAGGGCGTCACTGCCCGGCCGCTCAACATAGTCGAAATCAAAAAATGAATAGGTGTTGAAGATGTCATTGGGATTCCATACCAGCGACTGGCTCCAGTTGATTCGCTGGCGGCCGGCGGTGACCTGGAGCCTGCCTGCTGTGAAGTCAACGTATGCCCTGTCTATCATTGAATTCAGAACATAGGAGTTGCCGCTTGAGATATTCCATGAAAGATCGAGCCATCCGTTGTCAGCCGCCAGGCCGGACACGTAACCCGGATCCAGGGCAATCATGTCGCCAGTTACGAACCTGTTCCTAATCTCTAAAGCAAAGGTGAACTTACTTCCTGCCCAGGCTTTGAAGTTAAGCCTGTTATGAAGCATGCTGCTGTTGATCCAGCTCTCTGACGGCTTTTCGAACATGGCAGTATGCAGCCATGAGGCATAGCCGCCGGCAGTGAGGTTGCTTTCGGTCTCCTGGCCTTTCAGAGAAAAAATGCAGGCCAGCAGTGCGGCTGTCAACAGAAATACCCGCTTCATCAATTATGGTTTGTCCTTTCGTCAGAGACCACCTTGCCGTCTTCGAGGGTGATGACCCTGCGCGCCCTTTTCATTACACGCACGTCATGTGTAGAGAAAATAAAGGTCATCTCCTCCTCGCGATTGAGTTTCTCCATAATGTCAAGAAGGGTCTCGGCTGATTTGGTATCAAGGTTGGCCGTTGGTTCGTCAGCAAGTATGAACTGCGGCCTCGGCGCCAGGGCGCGGGCCACGGCAACACGTTGCTGCTGTCCGCCTGAGAGCTGCGCAGGACGGCTCTTATGACGGTCAGAGAGGCCGACAGCCTCAAGCAGCTCACCGGTGCGTGCCATCCGCTTCTCCTTCGGCCATTTCTGGAGGTTCATGATGAACTCCACATTCTCTGAGGCCGTAAGTACGGGTATAAGGTTGTACGACTGGAAGACGAATCCCACATGCTCCATCCGGAAATCTATCAGCGCAGAAGGCTTCAGCTCTGAGAGCCTGTGACCCGCAACTATGATTTCACCCGAGGTGGGCTGGTCAAGCCCCCCAATGAGGTTCAGAAGGGTGGTCTTGCCAGAGCCCGACGGTCCCACAATCACTGCAAAATCGCCCTTTTCAAAACTGAGCGTCACGCCGTTGACGGCCTTCACCTCAACCTCTGTATCATGATAGGTCTTGAAGACATCATTGATTTCAACTACTTTCATGGTATTGCTTTTTTTCTGGTTATTCTCCTCTTAATGCTTCAACCGGGTTAAGCTGCAAAGCTTTCCTGGCCGGATAGATGGCTGAAACGATACCGGTGATCACAATCATTACCGTCAGCATGATAAAGAAATCTGCCCCTATTGTGGGATAGAGATGGGCTGAGTATCCGAAGGCCTCAAGACCCTCCGAGTACTTTACCAGGTTGATGCCGGTATGATTGGTGATGGCTATCACGACGGCGCTTACGGCCATTCCGGCAAAGCCCCCGACGATGGACAGGAATATTGATTCAAGCATGATCATGCTGAAGACACGGCGGCGGTTCATCCCTATGGCAGAGAGCATGCCCAGCTCACGGGTGCGCTCAAGCACCGCCATGAGCATGGTGTTGACTATGCCGAAGGCCAGGGCTGCCATTATTATCAGCATAAAGATGCCGTAGATCTGGTTAATGTAATCGGCAATCATGGCCAGGTCAGTCTGTATCTGCTTCCAGTTCATCACCTCCAGCCCGGGAAGCGCTTCCCTGACGGCAGCGCTGGCTTTGTCAGTCTGGTCGTTATCCTCCAGCCGTGCAATGATGCGGTGGTACTGTCCCTCTTCCATGCCGGTGAGCCTGAGCAGCTCATCACGCGGCACAAAGACAGACATTGCCTCGAAAAAGTCGTTGTTAGTCCGGAAGATGCCGGTGATGCGGAAAGCAGCGCCTGTCTGTGTGCCGTCGGCATCAAGGAAGGTAAGGATCACCTTTGATCCCTCACGGTATGACCAGGCTGCCTCCTTAATCTTCATCCCGTAGAGCTTCACCTCCTTCTCCGTAAGTAATCCGGAAAAAACCTCCGACAGTTTCTTTTCCGTGGTGAACCTCTGGTTTTCGAGGGATCTCAGTTTATCAACCACGGCAGCAGGAACACCCTTAGCTTCAAGGGTTGCAAAAGATTCCTCCGTGAGGATGTACCTGATTATGTAGAGCTCCTTCGCCAGTTTCTCTCCGATGAAGGCGCTGTTGAGCCTGGTATCCGTGCCGAAATAGCTTCCCGTACCGGGTATCAGGCGCTCCTTCAGGGTGAACATCTGCTGCTCCTTCTCAACGTCTATGCCTGTGATCTCCACGCCCGCGCTGCCTGCGGAGGTTGAGGCTATGCCCCGCACAATGATCCGTTTGGTGATATGGGTTACGCCGGGTGTCTCTTCGAGCTCCGATATAACCTTTTCAGGCTCGGGTATCACATTGGCTATGTCACTGCTGCCCCTGAAGCCGGGACTGTTTACCTGGATATGCGACAGCTCCTCGTTGACGGCGGCATCAATACGCTGAACAATAGAGCTGTTGATTGCAGCCATGGCAAAGACGCCTGCAAAGACGCCCACAGTCACGGCAGCAATCACGGTCAGGCTCCTGGTCCTGTTCCGCCATACATTCTTCCATGCAATGGATGTTATCATCTTGTTATTCTGTTAGGCTCTGAGAGCATTTATTATGTTCAGTTTGAATATCCTCCGCACACTGAATGCGATGGCTATGAGCAGTATCAGCAGCACAATCACCGCCTGCCACAGGTAGTAGGTGTCCGGTGGAAGCATGGGCATCACCGGTTCAAAGCCGTACTCCTCGTACATCTTTGCCATCTCGCCCGTGAAGCGCAGGGGTCTTGCATAGCCATAGTAGACTATCGGCAGTGAAGCTGCAATGCCTGCCAACACCCCCAGCAACCCGATGAAGAGCATCTCCATGCCCACTATGCCGGCCAGCTTGCGTTTCTGCATGCCTATGGAGACCAGCATCCCAAACTCCCTTCTCCGCTCGGCCATCATCATCAGCACGGTGCCGAAGACGCCAAAGGCTATCACCAGGTAAAGGATGCCTATCATGATCGCCCCGCTCTTGTTGTCAGCCTCCATCTGGTTCAGCAGGAGGGCATTCATCTCCTTCCAGTTGCGTATGACCAGTCCGTCATTGCAGGAGGCGGCCAGTCTCTGTTGCGTCTGCAGCAGCTCTCTGTCATCTGTATCGCTGATACTTATGATAGCCGATGTGACCATGTCGGTCGCTGCATAGAGATACTGCGCATCTGCCAGGGTGATGTAAACGAATGCATTGTCAATCTCAGGATTGGGCATGCTCACTATCCCCTTTATCACGAAGAGACCTGCGGCAGAAACGCCATGGTAGCCCTGTCCCATCACCACCAGGGTGTCTCCCACGTCAGCACTGAGGTATCGCGACAGCCCGTATCCTATCACTGCGCTGCCCGAATCGGCTGAGGTGAGATAGCTGTTCTCAAGTGATGCATGCTTCCTGAAGAGAGGCATCACTGCTGCCGAATCATCATCGCCTATGCCGAGGTCAGATACAAGGCTCTTTTCGTCGGTCCAGGCCTCGCCGGAAAAGACATCGACCAGTTTTGCGGTGCGGGCCGGCAGGTTCTCTCCCCTGAGAGCTTCGGCTGCACCCGGAGTAAGACGATACTTAATGAGCCGGTTTTTTATGTTCAGCGTCTTCTGCTCATTATCCGGATCCATCCCTATGACCATCACACCCTGCGTGCGGCTTCCGGCAGCGGCCAGTGCGAACGACTCCAGCTTCGGGATAACCCCTGTCACATTGGGGTCAGCCTCTATGATCTCAGTCAGCGACTGCTCAAGCACAAACCCGTTGTCGAGATTTGATTCATCAAGGTAGTCGCTGTGCTGAAGCTGCAGGTAGCCGGAGTACGACTCGATGACATCCCTGTACATCTTCTCGTATGTGCCCAGCTGAAACGACCTCATCACCAGTGCAAAGAAGACTGCAAAGAATACCGACGCTGCAGTGATAAGGGTCCTCCTTTTGTTCCGCCACAGATTTCTCCAGGCAAGCTGATAGTTTTTCATTAGATTA
>JAVEXM010000169.1:0-4161 GCA_034004025.1 Bacteroidales bacterium | reverse complement strand
GCCTCTGCCGATGAGGTTGCCAGTGCCGCCTCTCCCGATGTGATCCACTGGCTCGTCTCTGCTGACGCCATCAGTGGTACTCTCTCTCCTGGCCTGATCCTCATATCCGGCTGTACCCATGCCATCAGACTGTCCTCCTCTCCTGACGTCAGTGACGCGATGCACGACGAAGCCGCCGTCGCGCCTCAGGGCCACCACCGTTCCCCTGGCCGGGGTGCTCTCTTTTTCCGGGGGTGAAATCCTCACCCTGTCGCCGGGCTTAATCGCCGGCCACATGCTGTAGCCGCCGACGGTAATGGTGACGGAACGCCCCTCATCAAGCAGAGAGAGAACGGTCCCCGCAGCAACTGTCTTATCTTCCGTAGCCCGCAGAAGCAGGTAATCGCGAACAGTGCCGTCAGGAAGAAATGAGAGCCTGCTCACCGGCACCGAGGCCGCCAGGTCATCAGCCGCCGCCGCCAGTCGTGCTGCCGCCTCAGGGTCCCAGTTCTGCTGTATGCAGTTTGCCAGTATCATTGCCACCGCCTCTGCCCCGGCAACGGGCTCCGACACGTTGGCCGCACCGTGCCTGATGACCCACAGATGGTCAAGAGATGCCACGCGGGGTTCATCATTGCGGTAGACCGGGGTGCTGTGCATAACCCACCTTCCGCCCTCGTGACGCAGCACCAGCCTGTCGTCATGGATGACCCTGTCGCCCGCACTGTCGAAGATCCTTGCCAGCGTGGTCTTGCCGCTGCCGGAGCGCCCGGTGAAGAGCCAGCCCCTCTCGTTGCATATCACCCCTGAACCATGGATCATGATGTCACCCGCCCTTGAGAAGAGGAAATAAAGCAACAGTCCGTCAAGAGGCCAGGGCAGGGGATCCACCGTAATATCGGAAATGCCGGCGCTGGTATGTTCATCTGAAATATCAGAGGCATTCTTGCTGGGGACAGGGCTGTTATACAACCTTGCCGCTGATCTGCTGTCAGGAGACTCCTGTGATACCTGATCCGACCGCAAGCCTGAATCCGGACTGTCGGGAAGGATGCCTGCAAAGATTCTCCACAGCATTTTGCCGTGAGGCATCACCAGGACGGGGCTTCTCTCCGGATCTTTAAGAAACACCCTCACGCGGACGGCCTCATCATCCCTGAATACCTCCCAGAAGGGCTCACCCGAGCTCCTCACTCCCCCGGGAACCTCCTCCATGAGCTGCGCATCAAAGACCTTTACCGCCTCCGACGGAATCTCACCCGGTCCGGCTTCAACATACACAGCCAGATCAGGCTCAGTCTCAGCAGGTATGAAGGGAATGACAGCATTAAGACCTCCCGGGTCAGCATCGGAAAAGATGCCCGGAGCAGTGTCAATAAACAAGGAAGGCCGGACATCAGAGGGCACCGCAAAGGCGCTGAACCGCTCATCAGGCTCCAGGGTGACTCCATCCCCGGACTGCATGCGGATCCTCCTTCCGGCTATCAAAAGATCAACAGTCACCGCTCCCTGAAATGAAGGAATTCCTGTACCTCCCCTAAAAAAATCAGGGCATCCTTTTCGGCAATATCCTTTTCCACATCGAACTCTTCGACTATCTTTGACGTTATATCACCGACGGACAACTCTCCGTCAATCAGCTCCCAGATGAAAGCTCCGGTCTCGGTCAGCCTGTAAAGCGAATCCATGTCGGCAATGTTGTCTGTAAGGGGAATCAACAGAAATTCGTCGTTGATCCTGCGATAAACCACTGCGGGCGAATGCGACGGTATTGACGAGAGTGATATCATAGATCATATTATCAACTCAAACTTACATAAAAACGTCTGATTTTGGTCAGGCAATTGCATAACAGGGCAGTTGCCCCGATAATCAGAGGAAAGATAGCTTATTTCAACCTATCTTTGGAAAAGTAAAATCAATCTTTAAATGGCAAGAAAAAAACAGGAAAAGAAACCCGGCATCGATCAGAAGAAACTGATAGAGATGATCACCGCGGTTATGGCAAAGAATCCAAAGCAGCCCCTTAATTACAAGCAGATCGCCGCACGGCTGCAGTTCACTGAGAAAGAAGAGAAAAGAGCACTCTCCGATGCTCTCCTCAGGATGAAAAAAGAGGGGTTGTCGGAGGAGAGAAATCACGGCAAATATATACTCAAGGCTGTCGGCGGTTATATCACCGGCACCGTTGACCTCACCAAGTTTGGCTACGGCTTCGTTGTATCCGACGAGATGGAGGATGATGTGTTCATTGCAGCCCGCAACCTCAATACTGCACTGCACGGCGACCAGGTGAAGGTGTTGCTCTATGCCCGTCACAAGGGCAAAAGGCCCGAGGGAGAGGTGACGGAGATCGTCAGCCGCTCGCGCGCTACCTTCGTTGGTACAATAGAACTTACAAAACAGTTCGCTTTCCTCATCCCCGACAACAAGAACATGCCCTTCGACCTCTTCATCCCCCTCGCCAAACTCAACGGGGCAAAACAGGGGCAGAAGGCCGTGGCACGGATGGTGGACTGGGACCAGCGGTCACGCAACCCCATGGGTGAGATAATTGAGGTCCTCGGCAATCCCGGCGAGAACGACACCGAGATGCACGCCATCCTTGCCGAGTTCGGCCTCCCCAACAGGTTCGAGCCTGAGATTGAGGCTGCTGCAGAGAAGATACAGGCAGAGATCACCTCTGAGGAGATTGCCGCTCGGCGCGATTTCCGCGATGTGCCTACATTCACAATCGACCCGGAGGATGCCAAGGACTTTGACGATGCCCTTTCACTCAGGAAGCTGCCTGACGGCAATATGGAGGTGGGGGTGCACATTGCCGATGTAACCCACTACGTCAGGCCGGGTTCGGCACTGGAGAAGGTGGCACAGGAAAGAGCTACCTCGGTCTACCTTGTAGACCGCACCATCCCGATGCTGCCCGAGAGAATATCGAACCACATATGTTCACTCAACCCACACGAGGATAAGCTGACATACTCGGCCGTCTTCGTGCTCGACAGCAAGGCAACTGTCATCAGTGAGTGGTTCGGGCGTACGGTGATACGCTCTGACATGCGCTTCTCATATGCTGATGCACAATTGGTTATCGACACCGGCGACGGCGAGATGAAGGAGCAGCTGCTGACACTGCACAACCTGGCACAGATGCTTCGCAGCAGGCGCTTTGCCTCCGGTTCATTTGCCTTCGAGAGGCTGGAGGTCAAGTTCAACCTGAGCGAAAAGGGCGTTCCCCTCGGCATCCTCTTCCGCGAGTTCGGCACTGCCAACCAGCTTATCGAGGAGTTCATGCTGCTGGCCAATAAAAGAGTGGCGGAGTATGTAGGCAAGAAACTCAAGGGAAAGACCTTTGTCTACCGTATCCACGACAAGCCCAATCCTGAAAAACTGAGCTCATTTGGCTATTTCATCAAGAGGTTCGGATATCAGCTTGACACCGAGAATGTGAAGGGCCTCCCCGCCGCCATGAACAAGCTGATGGATGATGTCTCAGGCAAGAAGGAGCAGAACATCATCGAGACCCTTGCCCTGCGATCCATGGCCAAGGCTGTCTACTCCACAGAAAATATAGGCCACTATGGTCTCGCCTTCAGTCACTATACCCACTTCACCTCTCCCATCCGCCGTTATCCCGACATGATGGTGCACCGGCTGCTGTCCAAATATCTTGAGAAGCAGGCGCCGCGTGACCCTGAAAAGTATTCGAAGATGTGCGACTATTCGTCGAAAATGGAGCGACTGGCCACCGATGCCGAGAGGGCATCTATCAAGTACAAGCAGGTGGAGTTCATGAGCGACAAGATCGGGAAGGTGTTCGAGGGTGTCATCTCCGGCGTCACCGAATGGGGCATCTACGTAGAGATCATCGAGAACCAGTGCGAGGGGATGATAGCCATCAGGGAGCTGCAGGACGACTATTTTGAATACGACGAAGAGAACTACAGCATTAAGGGCAGGCACTCCGGCAAGGTCTATATGCTTGGCGACAAGATCAGCGTGGAGGTGGCCAAAGCCGACCTGCAGAAGAGACAGCTCGATTACAGGCTGGCAGAATCAGCTGATAAGGAGTAGTTGGATTACCGGGTTGCCTGAGCTTACCGGCGGGAAGTCTGCCGGTTACCGGCTTGCCTGATCGCTCTCGATGAGCTCCAGCAGCTTCTCCAGCGCCTCAGCCTCCGG
>JAVEXM010000168.1:0-4165 GCA_034004025.1 Bacteroidales bacterium | reverse complement strand
ATGAAAACCCTGAAGATTGAAAACCTGACTGATTTTGTTCTTTCAAATGAAGAGATGATTAATGTTCGCGGAGGAAACGGACGCCAGGGAATTGCTGACGGCAATCCCACCAGGCCTCCTATCGTTATTGAGATCTGATATTGCATAATGGAGCCGGCTGGTCCGGCCAAAGAATTTATTTACTGTGAGGCACTCCTGCCTCTGGCAGGCTGCCTGGTACTCTGAGACAACATTTGTGAATGTTGTCGGTAATGCCCCGGAGGGGAAGGCGTGGCATGTTGTAAATGACTATCTGAAGTATGGTTTTTTATGAGTGTGAAATAATAATAATAAGAGATGAAGACAATCAATGTCAACAACACGATTGAGAACTTCCTGAGCGGTAATGCATGCAATGCCGAGAAGATATGGCTTGACAGGGAGATGAAGAAGGACCCTCACCTGGCGAGGGAGGTTGAGATAAGGCGCAGGACTGATGAAATACTGGCTGACAGGGAGATCCTCGATTTGAGGGCAAAACTCAATGTCATTGAGATGAAGAAGCGCTCTGCAGGAGGCATTCGCAGAGTTGCGGCAAAGAGTGCCAGATATGCTGCTGCAGTCATCCTGACGGTACTTGTATCTTCGGCGCTTTACCTGATACTGAGACCGGATCCGTCAACCGGGAAACTCTATGCATCATACTATGAAAGGTATGAATCTCCCGGAGCATCGAGGTCTGCTGCCAGCGCTGGTGACCTCCTCATGGAGAATGCCATAGCATCATACTCAGCAAAAGAGTACGATAAGGCTATAAGCTATCTGGAGCAGATCATCGCAACCGAACAGGGTAACATGGAGTCGGTCTTCATGCACGGTATGGCCAACATGGAGGTGAGCAACTACCCTGTCGCCAGCGGATCATTCACCAGGGTGATTGAGCACAATGACAACCTCTACCTGGAAGACGCCGCATGGTACCTAAGCCTCTGCTACATGATGACCGGTAACAGTGAGAAGGCCGTAAACCAGCTGAATGCAATAGCCGGCTCCAAAAGCAGGTACAGCCGCCAGGCAGCAAGGCTGGCAAGAAAAATCAGATAACAGTGGATTAATCTTATTGACGCGGATATGTTCGAATTGCTTCGAAATAATGTTTACAGTAACAGAGTGGTGAACGGGACGAAAGAGGAAGAAAAGATGAAACAGATGATTTACAAGCCACAACTGCTTGCCGGCGTTTCACACGAAGTGAGAACACAGATGAACTCTATTGTAGCATTCTCCTACCTGCTTAACAATTCAAGTTTCACCGAAGGAGAAAAGCGGGAGTTCTCTGAACAGATAATAACGTCATGTGAACAGCTGATCGGACTGTTTGAAAATTTCTTTGACACTGCCGTCCTTGAGTCCGGGTCCTCAAAAGAAGATGCCAGGGAGACAGATGCCGTGAGGTTGTTCGAATCACTCGCCTCAGATTTCAGGGTTTTGATGAGGAAGAGAGAGAAAAACCATATTGTACTCATTCAGGAGGATAATCTGCCTGACAAGCTTATGATCAGGATGGATACCTCAAGGACCATCCGTATAATGAATAATCTCTTCAGGAATGCGCTCGACAACACCTCTTCAGGGTTCATAAAAATCGGCTGCACATATACTGACGAGATAATCACATTCCACGTTAAAGATTCTGGCCAGGGTTTCCCCATCAGCAGTCACATGCTGCTTTCCGACAATCCTGAGATCCAATATTCCGAAAGTCAGGATACCTATTCCGCTATGAATTTAATCCTGGCCAGAAATCTTATTTTAACACTGGGGGGCAAAATCAGGGTTGAGACCAATGATGCCGGCGGCACCTCGGTGTTTGTATCACTTCCCGTCAGGGAGTGTTCCGAATTAAAACTGATAACCGGTACTTCTTCAGAAAAGAGGATTGCAATCTGATTTTCTGAGGCACAAGACTGTCTGCTTGAAGAAGGAAGGTAGGAGGGTGATATGCAATGTCACCCTCCTTATTTGTTTGTACCTTCTGAAAGGATCTTTATCTCGGTCCTTCTGTTCTGTCTCTTGCCGGCGGGAGTAATATTGTCAGCTATGGGAGCGCTCTCTCCGTAACCGTGCCAGAAGATCCGCTCAGGCTCAATGCCTCTTTTGATCAGGAACTGTCTTACAGAACCTGCCCGCCTCTCCGAGAGCAGCTGATTATGTTCATCCGTACCGTCGGAATCAGTGTGGCCGCCTATCTCGACAACCACAGTGTGGTTCACGGTCAGGAACCCGAGGAGCATCTCCAGTTCGGGCATTGATGCTTCAAGCAGCTCCCATGAATCCGTGTCATAAAAGACATTGAACATCCTCATCAGCTCCCCCTCACGCACTTTATTGAGCCTGATAATCTTACGGTACGGTTCTGCAGAAGAATAACCCTCTTCAAAATCAAAATTCTCAGAGAAGATCATATAGCCGTCAGCTGTAACATTAAGGCCATAACTGGAACCGCCGGGAAGACATACCAGGAACCCTCCCCTGCTGTCGGTCACAGAGGATATAACACCTATTCCTCCGGTGAGGTCGGTAAGTTCATACCTTGCGGTAATCGGCCGTCCGTCAGCCTTGTCTACGACCGTTCCCCTGAAATAGGATACCGGTTCGGGCTGTATCAATTCCGGAAGATCGATGTAGAAGATATCCTTTCCCATCCTCGGGTCGCGCACCGACGAGAAGAATGCCCTTTTGCCTGAGGACTCTATCACAAGTCCGGTCTCATCGGCAGGCGAGTTCACTGCCGGTCCGAGATTGACAGGTTCAGTCCAGGTGGAATCCTGATTCAGGGTTGTAGTATAGATGTCATGACCTCCGAACGACTCTCTCCCGTTGGATGAGAAGTAGAGCGTCCTGCCGTTGAAGTAGATGAAAGGCGAAAATTCATCGCCCGCGGTGTTGATTGTCTTGCCGGGATTGACCGGCTTCTGCCATGTGCCGTCACTGCTGCGGAGAGAGTACCATATATCCATCCCTCCCATTCCTCCGGGCCTGTTACTGACGAAGAAAAGCATCCGGCCGTTGGCGCTTATTGAGGGCTGCGACTCCCAGTATGTTGTATTGACCGGTGTCCCGAGGTTAACCCCCGGCGACCATCTGGTG
Source organism: Bacteroidales bacterium (assembly GCA_034004025.1). Classification (GTDB taxonomy): domain Bacteria; phylum Bacteroidota; class Bacteroidia; order Bacteroidales; family VadinHA17; genus SR-FBR-E99. Next base: position 1,036 of record JAVEXM010000168.1, on the reverse strand, counting down.
CCGTCATACACCGAATGGTAGATGTCGCACCTGCCGTAGCCGTCCCTTCGGTCACATGCTGTAAAAACCATTGATCTCCCGTCGGCGGAGATTGACTGGGCGCCCTCGTTTCCTGCTGTATTGAGAGGGGCGCCGGCGTTCCTTGCCATTCCCCAGTGTCCATCGCTGTTCCACCTGCTGATGTAAAAATCCTCCTGCCTGTCCCTGCCGTAACCTGAGGCCCTTCTGACCTCTCTCGTGAAGATCAGCTCCTGTCCGTCACCTGTCAGGCTGGGCCAGTACTCATCAAGTGCAGTATTGACCGAATCGCCTACGCTCACCGGCTCAATCTGGAAGAGCGAACCCGGAAAGGAGAGCGCAAAGAGACAGTCGGCAACCAGTTTTTCAGCATCGATGCGTAGTTTGGAGGTGTTCTTCGGCTGGTTAAGGTATGCCTCAAGGTGAGCCTTTGCTTCCCTGTACCGCCCGATACGCATCTCCGCCCTTCCCAGGCTGTAAAGAGCAGGAGGAAAATAAAGGGAGTCGAGTTCTATAGCTCTGCGATAGTGTCTTACTGACTTCTCCCACTGGCCTGTGTCGCTGTAGAGCTGTCCCAGAAGCAGGTGTGCCTCATAGAAGCCGTCATCTTCCTCTGCTGCCAGCTTCAGGTTCTGTTCTGCACGGTCAAAGTAGAGCAGGTCATAATCCCTCTTGCCGGTGTCATACAAACGGAGAGCCCTGTTTGAGCGGGTGTGAAAACCCTGGCCGCTGACACTGCACTGGGTGAGAAACACCATCAGCAGCGCCAGTATGAAAGTTCTTCTGTTCATTCAGGGAATATGCATGAATTTATGTGCCTGTATTGAGACCATCCATCTGCTGTTTTTCTTGACATAATCGGTGATGGCAGCTATCATCTCCCTGTAACGGCTCCATTCGGGCTGTAACATGAGCTTGCACTGCGGACTCACCCTGGTGCTGTATTCTTCTGCTCTCTCAAAATCAGTGCCATCGATAATTACAACCTTAAGCTCGTCAGCCATCGGCCATATCTCCG
>JAVEXM010000050.1:0-20085 GCA_034004025.1 Bacteroidales bacterium | reverse complement strand
ATTCGTGAATATGCTGGCACTGCTGGGATGGAACCCCGGAACCGAACAGGAGATATTCTCAATGGAGGAGATGACAGCTGCCTTTACTATAGAGAGAGTGGGCAAGTCGGGCTCGCGCTTTGATCCTGATAAGGCTACCTGGTTTAATACCAAATATTTTCAGATGAAGAGCGACGAGGAACTGGCGGAGCTCTTCATGCCTGTAGTGAAGGAAAAGGGTTTTAATCCGGGCCATGACATGCTGGTCAGGATTGTCTCACTGGTAAAGGAGCGTGTGGGATTTGTCAAGGAGCTGTGGAACGAGGCAGACTTCTTCTTCGTTGCTCCGGAGAGCTATGACCCGGATGTTGTAAGGAAGAGATGGAATGCCGATTCGCCCCTGCAGATGAGGGAACTGCGTGAAGTTGTTGCAGGTGTGGAACCATTTACTTCGGAGACCATTGAACAGAGAGTCAAGGAGTGGATCGCCGGAAGTCCCTATAATACCGGGACCATTCTCAACCTGTTCAGGCTTCTCATGGTGGGGGCATCGAGGGGCCCGCACCTGTTTGATATCGTCGAGATGACAGGCAGGGATGAGACCATCCGCCGTCTTGACAACGGCATCCGCAGACTGGCACCGGCACTCTCATGAATGCCGGCAGGGGCATAAGATTCATCGACTTTCACACTCACAATGCCACCGGAGGTGATGATACCATCACCGTCATGAACCTGATGGCCGGTGATGAGGTGCCTCCTGACTTCCCTCACGGCACTCTCTTTTCCGCAGGCATTCATCCCTGGCAGCTTACAGGTGAAAACCTGGCTTATCTGCAGGCAGAGCTTCTGCTAACCGTATCCCATCCGCATGTGGCAGTGATAGGAGAGGCAGGTTTTGACCGCCTGAAGGGTGGGCCGCGGGAGGTTCAGCAGAGGGCTTTTATCTTCCAGGCGGAGCTGGCCGCGGAGATGGATAAGCCCATAGTGATACACTGCGTGAAGGGATGGGATGAGCTGAGAAGGGCACGGAAGGAGTTAAATCCGGTCAGGCCATGGGTCATTCATGGCTTCCGGGGCAACGGCATACTGGCGGCATCGCTGGCAGGTGAGGGGTTCTGGTTCTCGCTGGGAACCGGGGGATTGAAGCCTGATGTCCTGAAGGCCGTAAGTCATGAGAGGATACTGCTTGAGACCGACGATTCCGGAGAGCAGATTGCAGAAGTATACCGCAAATTCGGGGAGGTTGCAGGGTATGCTGATGAGGCGGCAGAAAGGCTTATTCTCGGAAATTTCAACTCGCTCTTAAACTACAGCCTGTGACCGAGGGATGGCTATCACGTACGGAGATGCTTCTTGGCCCTGAGGCACTGGAGAAGCTGAAACGATCGCACGTGCTCATTGCAGGACTGGGAGGGGTAGGCTCCTGGGCTGCGGAGATGATATGCAGGGCCGGTGTGGGCGCCATGACCATAATCGACGGTGATGTCATAACCGCTGCAAACAGGAACAGGCAGCTGCCGGCGCTGACATCAACTACAGGACGGAAAAAGGCGGAGGTGATGGGAGAGAGGCTGACGGATATCAATCCTGAGCTCCGCCTGAAAATAATCCCGGAGTTCATACGTGATCAGCGGATGACAGATATACTTGAGGAGGAGAGGTATGATTATGTGGTTGATGCCATAGACACCCTGTCACCGAAGGTCTTCCTTGTATATCATTCGCTCAGGCTGGACCTGCGGCTGGTAAGCTCCATGGGTGCCGGGGGTAAGTATGATCCCACCGCCATCAGGGTGGCTGACATCTCAGAGACGAACTTCTGCAACCTCGCCCGGATGCTCCGCAAGAAGCTTCACAAGCTGGGGGTACATGCGGGGTTCCTTGCCGTCTACAGTCCGGAGGTGGTTGACAAGGAGCTGATTATCCGCGGTTCTGAGGAGAGCAACAAAGCCTCCAGCGTGGGGACAATGTCATATATGCCCGCTGCATTCGGCATTGCCTGTGCCTCGGTGGTTATCAGGGAACTGGCGGGGATAGCTCCCGGTGCCTGACCGGGAGAGTTCTATTTTTCCATTACTGCTTTCAGTGGAGGCATGTCATACACAGGGGGCGGACTAAGTCTGGCATTCAGAATCAGGGTGTCGCCTTCAAAGCTGCACTTAATTCCTATATGATGCGGGCTCTCGATGTATCTGATAATCATGTCAAGTGTACTGTCGTCGCTCCATTCGTAAGCTGCCGCGATCGGATGCCTTACCGGGCCTCCCGGCCTTCTGATAAGATTTGGACCATCCATATCGGTCTCTAAGACCAGCCATCTTCCTCTGCCGAAGGGTATGAGGTGTTCTTCTCCTTTCATGTTTAATGCCATAAGGCAGGTGTCACCGGAGAAGACTGCAGAGAAGGAGCCCTGGCTTTCCGGTTCATTCCATGGCAGGAACCTCTTCCCGGATATCTGTTGCGCCAGTGGTGAGTCAGGCTTGTCAGCAGGCACGGGGAGGGCAAGGGTTGAGAGACGGGTTTCCAGCTGGCCCAGCATCTCCCTATCCTCCGGCAGCGGGTCGTCGTGCATGGCAGGCAGGATATGATCCCATACAAGGTTGATTTCATCCTGCATGTCTGGCGACTCACATGTGATAGCAACCACGGCATCCTTTTCCGGCATGATGATAATATACTGTCCGAAGGCTCCGTCAGCCCTGAAGGCATTTTCTTTGCTGCGCCAGAACTGGTAGCAGTACCCCTGCATCCAGTCGCTCTCCTCCTTTACCTCCGGTGGTGCGTCCGGCGCCTGGTCGATCTTGAAGGTCGTGGCCTCTTCCACCCATTCAGCCGGGATTATCTGCTTACCGTTCCACATTCCTTTCTGCAGGTAGAGGAGTCCGAACTTAGCCATATCCTCTGTTTTCAACCTCAGACCCCATCCCCCGGAATTGATTCCCTCCGGGCTCTCTTCCCAGTCATACCCCTCTATGCCCAGCTGTTCGAAGAGTCTCGGCCGGAGGTAATCGGCAATTTTTTCCCCTGTCACTTTCTGTACTATAGCCGAGAGCATGAATGTTGCCAGGGAGTTATAGAGGAACTCTGTCCCCGGCTCTGTAATTACAGGTGTTGCCAGGAAGCCTTTCACCCAATCCTGGTAAGAGTTGGTGACAGCCCCGGTAGGATCAGCCGAATGTCCGACCGACATTGTCAGCAGGTCACTGACGCTCATCTCTGCCAGGTAGGGCGAGACGGTGTCAGGCAGCTTGTCAGGGAAGAATGACACCACCCTGTCATCGACCGTCAGCAGTTTCTCACTGACTGCAAAGCCGACGGCAGTGGAGGTGAAGCTCTTGCTGGTGGAGTAGAGGGTGTGCCTCAGTTCAGGCTTGTAGGGATCCCACCATCCTTCGGCCACCACCTTGCCGTGGCGCACGATCATGATGCTGTGAAACTCATGGCTGTCAGTTGCCACCGAGTCGAGGAAGGTTATCAGCGCAGCAGAGGAGACGCCCTCGGCCTCAGGAGTGCTGCGTGGCAGGGAGGCATCGGCGGGTACGGTGTTCTTGCATCCGCCGGCAAGGATCAGCAGGGCGAAAGCCGCAATTAGAGAAAGAAACCGGGAGTATTTCATCAGGTATCAGTTAAATTATTATGATTAATTTGTCGATACCCAAAAATATAATATAAAATACAATTTCCCGGTATGGAGAAACAGATATGCCCGGACACTTTCTGTTTTTCGTACAGAAGAGTCCGGGCATTAATGAGGCTTTCCGCCCGGGTTAGACGGTAAGCTGTATCTTTACTGCAGGGGAGGAATTACCAGCACCTGTCCGGGATAGATGAGATCAGGATCCTTGAGCATAGGTTTGTTGGCCTCAAAGATGATCGGGTATTTCCGGGCATCGCCATAAACTTCCTTGGCGATCTTCGAGAGATAGTCGCCCTTCTTCACTGTGTAGAACTGTTTTTCAGGCTCAGGTGGTGCGACCGGCTCCGGATTTATGACCAGGAGATGATCCTCAACGGCAGAGATGCCGTCAACGTTACCTGCGGTGACAATGATTTTGTTCTTGTTGGACTGTGTGTCAACCGAACCGGTAAGAATCACCTTTTCGTCGTCAACGGCCACATTGACCTTGCTTACGTCAAACCCGAACTTTTTGATATGCTCGGTAATTAGATTTGCCTTGTCCTCTTCACGCCTCTCTTCAGATTTGAAGATCTTGGCGCCTGCATTTTTAATGAATGAAATTAGTCCCATAATTGTCTGGTTGATTAAACTACTTCAAAGGTTATTTTCACATTAACACGAAATTCGGTGATTTTGTTTTTCACTACCACCGCACTCTGCTCCTTAACATAGACGGAGCGTATTTCCTTCACCGTTTTGGCTGCCACCTTAACTGCGGAAGCTGTTGCTTCTTCCCAGCTTACAGGGGAAGAGGCAAGAATCTCGATAACTTTCAGTACTGCCATAATTTGCTGTTTTTGGTTGATAATTAATATTTTGGAATTGGTTCCTACAATCCAATGAACCTGTAAGATAGTATAAAAAATCGTTATTTGCTAATTTCCCCGTTCATAATTTAGCCGGTCTGACTGGCGGATATTCAATACCTTTTGTATATTTGGCTCAGTGTTAACCTGATCTAAAAAATCATTAAAAACTTGACTATGGGAATTGTGAAAGAATTCAAGGAATTTGCCGTCAAGGGCAACATGCTTGACATGGCCGTTGGTATTATCATCGGCGGGGCCTTCGGCAAGATCATCACCTCACTTGTGAATGACGTGCTCATGCCGCCTCTGGGTCTTCTTCTCGGGAAGGTTGATTTCAGCAGTCTCAAGGCGATCCTGCAGAAGGGGCAGGAGGCAATTACTGAAGGAGAAGCCATGGTTCAGCCTGCTGTTTCGGAAGTGGCAATCAATTACGGGGTCTTCATACAGACCATCATCGACTTTGTGATTGTCGCACTTTGTATCTTCTTTGTGATCAAGGCCATGAACAATCTCAAGAAGAAGGAGGAAGAAGCTCCTGCAGCACCCCCGCCTCCACCTGAGGATATCGAGCTTCTTAAGGAGATACGTGATCTTCTGAAAAAATAGTCCCTCACACAATAACATGCTAGAAAAATTGTTTGCATATTTGCAAACGATTTGATTATGGCAAGGATAAGGAAATATTACTGGTGGCGCAGGTTTTTCCCCGACAGGGGCTGAATCAGGGCACTGTAAAATATGGTCAGAAAAGAGGCTGCGGTGGATAACTGCGGCCTTTTCTGTCTTTCAGGGAGCAAACGAAGAGCCGGCCCCCAGGGCCGGCTCTCTTACTCCGGATAGTGCCAAAAGAACCTGTGTCTGAAAGATCATTGGATGTAAAAATTGTACTCGTAGGACAAACCATTTTCACGCAACCACCTGCGAAGTGCTTTGGCGATCTTTCTTTTCCGGAGCAGGACTATTCCTATTTCTTCCGCTGTTATCTGATAATAGGTTTTCATTCGGCTATAAAACATTTATTTCATTCTGTCTCTTCCTTCAGAGTTTTTAAAGTCAGATTAACCTGTCAAACTCATGGCTAATTTATAGCAGGAGGAGTCGCATACAATGTTCATTTTGATATACAGGTACCAGCTGTTGACAAACAGCCGTTTACCGTACACATGGTGCAGGGATGACAGCTTTGATTTCGGCTGATGCCGGTCTGATCCGCTATCGGGGTTCCTCAGGCGCCGGGAGGAGAGTGCCTATGGCTGCCGGGGCCGGTCGGCCCGCTACCGGAAGTCCTTCAGGTATTTATAGAGTTCTCCGTCCGTTGAGAGTATTATCGTTGTGGTAGTGTCAAAGGTCATACGGAAGGCCTCCATCGACTTCACGAAAGCATAGAGGTTTCTCGCGGAGGAGGTCTGGTCGTAGGCGGCGGCATAGATAGCCGCTGCCTTCGCGTCGGCACGGCCGCGTATCTCCTCAGCCTGGCGGAATGCCTCGGACTGTATGGCCTTCAGGTCACGTTCCTTTTCTCCGTTGATCTTGGAGGCTTCACCCTGCCCTTCCGATCTGAACCTTTCGGCGATACGGTACCGTTCACTCTTCATCCTCTCATAGATCTGCGTCCGGACCTCCTCGACATAGTTGAGCCGTTTGATCCGCACATCCAGTATGACTATTCCCAGGTCACTCACTTTTTCGTTGGAGGACTTAAGGATCATCGCCTCAATTTTGAGCCTTCCGGTCTCGATGTCAGAAAGAGTGTCTCCTGTCTCCTCGCCTATCAGTCCGGAGGAGATAGGAGTTCTGTTTGTTGAACGAACGATCTCCTCGAGGTTGTGCCCGGCGATATAATCACGGGTCTCCCCGTCGAGGATGTCAGCCAGTCTTGACTGTGCACCTCTCTCATCGGTCAGACGCTTGAAGAACTGAAGAGGATCAGTGATCTGCCATCTGGCATAGGCATCGACGAAGATAAATTTCTTATCCTTGGTGGGGAGCTGGTTCGGATCACCGTCCCACTCCATATAACGCTTTTCGAAGTAGTTAACCTTCTGGATGAAGGGCATCTTCAGTTTCAGCCCGGGGGTTGTCTTCGGCTCTCCGACAGGCTTCCCGAACTGGGTTATAACAACCTGTTCCGTCTCCCGGACCCTGTAGATGCACTCCAGGATGAGAAAGAGGGCTACTGCGACAAGGGCCAGATATACTATGAGTTTTGTGTTCTTTGCGGGCATGGGTCAGTTATTTGAGGTGAGTTGCATCTGCAGGAGAGGCAGCACGTTGTTGCCACTCTCGTCGGTAATGATCTTGTGCCCTAGCTTCGGTATGACCTCTGCCATGGTCTCAAGGTATATCCTTCTCTTTGTTACTTCCGGGGCCTTTATATACTCAAGGTATAACGCATTGAACCTTGCTGATTCACCCAGGGCATTGTTTACCCGTTCGGTGGCATAACCCTCGGCGCGCTGTATGGTCTCTTCCGCCTGGCCTTTTGCCTTTGGTATTACCTTGTTGTATTCAGACCTGGCCTGGTTTATCAGTGTCTCTCTCTCCTGCTGTGCCTGGTTGACATCGTTGAAGGCATCCTTGACAGGGTCGGGAGGGTTGACGTCCTGCAGCACCACCTGCTCTATCCTGATGCCCAGTGAATATTCGCTGCACAGCTCCTGCATCTTCTGGTGGACGCTGGAGGCTATCTCGGCCCTTCCGACGGTAAGCACCTCGTTGACAGTACGGTCTCCCACTATCTCACGCATTGATGCCTCGGAGATGTCACGCAGGGTGGTGACCGGTTCACGGACCTTGAAGAGATACATGTAGGGATCCACTATACGGTACTGAACAATCCACTCAACATCAGCCAGGTTAAGATCACCAGTGAGCATCAGGGATTCATCAACAGTACCAACCTTGGTATATTCGGATTTTATGCCTGCCTCTACGGTCCGGAATCCGAATTCCTGCTTCTGCTGTCTCTCGACAGCCACCTTATAGAGCCGTTCAATTACGGGTACCTTCATGTTCAGCCCCGGCTCCACCTGCCGGACATATTTGCCGAACCGTGTGATGACGCCCACCTCCTCGGGACCGATGGTGAAGAGTGAGGTCACCAGCAGGATAAAGGCGATGAGGGCGATGGCAGAGTACCGGACATACAGTCCGTTCTTACCCATCCAGGAGCTATATGTTCCCGGTCTGCGAAATGTCTGTGTAGTCAATCTGTGGTTGTTTACTGAGTTATAATCTTAATCATGTTTCCTGCCGCCACCTGGTCATTGAGCTCCATGTTATTCAGCAGTGCAAGCTCCTCCCACTTATCCTGCTTCATGCCGTAGTAGCTGAACGCACTGGCAAGGGTGCCCGTGCGCTGGACCCGCTTGACGGCTATCCTCTGGGGTTTTACATTGATGCGGTAGGGGTCGGTTAGTTTGGCGAATGTCTTCATTGAAGACTCCATCGTACTGACAAAATTGTTGAAATCAGCCTCGGTGGATACACCGTGGAAGACGTAGATCATCGATCCGTACTCAATGAAGTATGAGAGGACCGCGTTTGTGCTTACTGCACCTGTCGACTGGTCCTTTGCCTGCTGTGCGGAGAGGGTTATTATTGCGGGGAGGCCGTTGACGGTTCTCCTTTCCGCCCGCTGAAGCTGAAGGCCGTAGGCTGCCAGTGTGCTGTCGACAGCTGACTGGAGCGTCCTCTGGTTTGCCAGGGTGAACAGTATAAGTGCCCGGCCGTCCTGAGGCTGTATGGTGACCTGGGTGGGTGCGTTGGTAAGCTCCCATCCGAGGGGATATGAGAACTTGAATTTCAGCTCGGGATGATAGAAAGTGTTGTCATCGGTGTAGCCCTGCTTGGGGTCCTCGCCGTAAATAATACCGTCAATCAGTTGCAGGTATGAATCTGAATTGACCTTGTATGACGGTAGTTTCAGGCTGTCCTGCCAGGCTCTGCTGAGCTGCAATACCGCGTTGTAGCGGTCGCCCGGGTCAGGGTGCGTGGACAGGAAGGTGGGAACACCGCCCTGTGATTGAGCCATATTCATCTTATTCAGCACATTGAAAAAATCAGCCATTTTTGTGCCGTCAAAACCCATCTTTGAAGAGTACTCACAGCCAAGGGCATCAGCCTGACGTTCATCGTCACGACTGAAGCTCAGGAAGAGCAGTTCCATTCCCTGCATTGCGTACTGGGCATAGTTGGCAAACTTCTCAGAGGCGATCATACCGCCTATCAGGAGCAGTGTCCCGAGTTGCTGCTTGGTTTGCTGGCTGACGGAATGGCGGGCGGCAACGTGTCCCATCTCGTGCCCAAGCACTCCCATGAGCTCAGCTTCATTGTTAAACTGTGCCAGGATGCCGCGGGTGAGGTATATGTAACCTCCGGGCACCGCGAAGGCATTTACCACTGGCGAGTCAACCACCTTTACATGGTACTCAAGGTTGGGTCTGTGGGATATCTTACCCATCTCCGTTCCTCTCGCCTGAACAAATGCCTGAAGGTTGGGATCTTCATAGACCCCGAATGTGGCCAGCACCTGGGGGTCATAAGAGATGCCCAGGGCTACTTCCTGGGCTTCCGACATAAGCATGATCTGCTTCTTTCCCGTAACGGGATTTACTGCGCAGGATACTACAAACAGCATTGCTGCAGCCAGCAGTACTATTAATGACAGGATTTTGTTTCGTCTCATTTTCCTACTATATATTAATTATGATACGATCGGCATCGGTATTCCCTTGCCTAAAAAACAGGTTAACCTTCAAATTTAGTAAAAAATCTTATCAAAAACAAAAGCCGCCCCGTATGCGGAGCGGCCTTTGCTATGCCGTCGGTGCCCGGATCAACCGGTTACCTGTTGGTCAGTCTGAAGTTTTGTACGGTTTTGTTACCGGGCCTGATAACAATTCCCTGGTAGCTCAGTGTGTCATAACCCTCTTTGGCTGCCGTGACGGAGTAGGTGCCGGCCGGAACGCCGGATGGGGAATGGTTTCCTGTGATTCATCTCCGGAAGATCCTCTCAAGGATTGAGCGCCTGCGTTTTCCGGCCTCTTCGTAGAGGATCTCGTCATCGTCAAAGAGATCTATCAGCCTGTCAAAGAAAGTCTTCTCCCTGAAGTCGGGGCAGAGAAGTGCTGCTTCAAGTTCTGGGGGCAGTGGGGGAAATGGCACATTGATCTCTTTCATAAGCTCCTGGTTCTGCTCTGCCTTCTTAAGTGTCAAAGCCACCAGCGGCAGTGCCAGGGAGCTGCCGGAGCCATACCTGCCACTGTTGAAGTGTACCGCGGGCGTGGAAGCACCTACCCGGCTCACTATTACCAGTCCGGGATTGAATGCTGCAAACCATGCGTCTGCATAGTTCTGTGAGGTTCCGGTCTTGCCTGCCAGCGGAATTCTGACACCGTAGACGCTGTGAACGGAGGCGCCGGTACCCTCCCTGATGGCTTTCTGAAGCATGGCTCCCATGAGCAGGCTTGACCTCTCCGACAGGGCTCTATCGTTGGGCTGACGGAAATCATTTTGCCACAGAAGTTTGCCGTTGGAATCGGTAATGGATTTTATGAAGTGGGGTTTCACTGTCATCCCTCCGTTGGCAAAAGATGCATATCCGAGGGCAACCTCCAGCACGCTTGCCTCAGCTGTCCCCATGGCCAGTGAGGGTGTGTTGACCAGCGGGAAGGTAAAGCCCATCCTCTTCCATTGATCCTCCACCTTGTCAAACCCTATGAGCATGAAGAGGCTGAAGGTAGGTATGTTCATCGACTGTGCCAGGGCACCGGCGAGGGAGTATTTGCCGCCGAAAGAGTGGTTGTAGTTTTCAGGGCTCCAGTCCTTGAAGTCGGAGAGGATGACCGAGTCATTTTCGAGATAGCGGCACGGTTCCATCCCGTCTTCGAGGGCGGCGGCGAAGATTACAGGCTTGAAGACTGAGGCCAGCTGCCGCCGCGCCAGTATCTGGTCATAGGGCTGCGAACGGTGATCGATGCCTCCGACCCATGCCCTGACGGCACCCGTTGACGGATCGAGAGCGAGCAGCCCTGCCTGGAGGGTGGTCATCATTTTCCGGAGGCTGTCAGGGATATCCCGCAGGGCTCTCCTGCCCGACGATGTACCGTACTGCTCGTCGAGCCTCTTCTGCATCCGGGGCATATGTGCGGCAAAGGCCTCATTGGCTGCCTGCTGGAGTGGGAGACTGAGAGTCGTGGTTATGACCAGGCCCTCTCTTTCAATATCCCACTCTCTGCCACGGAAGGGAGTAAGATCACTCAGAATTCGACCTGCCTCATTCCTGACCCTGACCATAAAATAGTCGGCCGGACCTGCAAGATCCATCTTGTTGTAATCAAGCTCCAGCGGCAGTGCACAGAGGGAGTCTGCCAGGCGTTTATCAAGGTAAGCGTACCTCTCCATCTGTCGCAGCACCACATTCCTGCGCTTAAGGGCATTGTCGGGGTGGAGCCGGGGATTGTAAAGCGTGTTGGCCTTGAGCATACCGATGAGCACCGCAGCTTCCTCTCTTTTCAGCCCGGGGGTGCTCTTGCTGAAGTACCTCTGCGAGGCTGCCTCGATGCCGTAGAGGTTCTCCCCGAAGGAGACGGTATTGAGGTAAAGGGTCAGTATCTCCTCCTTGCTGAATACCTTCTCAATGCGCCGGGCCAGCAGTGCCTCCCTGGTCTTGTTCAGGAATAGCGGGAAGAGTGCGTAATCCTTCCTGCCGTACATGTTCTTGGCCAGCTGCTGTGTGATGGTGCTGCCGCCACCCGCACTGCGGTCGCGGAAAAGGATGGTCTTGAAGATGACCCTGAAGAGGCTCCTGGTGTCAATGCCGGAGTGCTCATGAAACCGCACATCCTCCGTCGCCACCAGCGCCTCCCTTACGTGAGCAGGGATCTTATCATACTCTATGGCCGTCCTGTTTTCGGAGTAAAACTTGCCTATCATCTCTCCTTCGGCCGACAGCACAACAGAAGCCGTTGTATTCTTGTAGTTGAGCAGTTGCTTCTTCCCCGGCAGCCGTCCGAACAGTCCTGCATGGACCGAGAGAATGAAAACCACCGGAAACAAAACAATGACGCCGGTGGCAGTCAGAATTATTTTATTCCTCTTCTTCATCCCGCGGAGAAAGTATAGATGGTTTTTACTTAACATTCCGTAAATTTAGCTTAAATTGTATGGAAAACTGAAACAGTGCTTTCAGCCTGTCAAACCTGACGGATTTTTCTGACAATGGAAGAGAGACTGCTTTACAGGATTCATATCACCGGGATGGTGCAGGGAGTGGGCTTCCGATGGAGTGCTGCCAGGGAGGCATGGAGGAGGGGTATTACCGGTTATGTGAAAAACATGCCTGACGGCAGTGTATATATCGAAGCAGAGGGCGACAGGGAGCAGCTGGCTTTCTTTGCTGCCTGGTGCAGGAAGGGCCCCGGCATCGGATATGTGGACAGTGCCGACGTAAGCGAATCACCTGCGGTTGGCTATGGTGAATTTCGCATTGAAAACTGAACTTACCCGGTGTGTCAGCACCGGAAATCGGAATATCTTCAATTTTGGTACGTTGGTCAACGGGGGACTGATGAACATCAAAATTGATTAGGTGTTATAAATAATAGGGTTTAAATTCGACCTTGTAAATGCCGGTAACGAGGAGCCGGATTGGAGAATGGCATAAAAATTGCACTTCTTACCGTATTTAAGTACTCTATGGATAAAGGAACTATCGGAACAAATCCGGACGTTTTTAACGACAAGGCTATCAGGAAGGTAAGCCCCGGGCGACTGTCCCTCCAGGACAGTGGCCTGATGCACCTTTTTGACGAGCTGGACGTTGAGTTTCGTCAGCATCTGATAGAGTACCTTGACCGTATGGGCCTTATCAAGGAATCGGGAGTTCTGGTCATACCCGCCTCAAGGCACTATTTTTATGATGCCGATGATATGAAGGGGATAAAGACAGTCATTACCCTCAAGCAGCTTAACCACATCAGAGAGGTGCGTGATTTTCTGAAACAGATCACCGGCCTGCTTCCTGCCAGCAGCAACTTCATAGGATGTTTTGTTGACAACAGATCGCAGAACGGCTATTCAGACAAGGAGGGATACCTGCAAAAGCTGGAGCAGGAGAAGGCTGAGGTGTACGAGAACGGCATTGAGTCGAGGATCCCCTTCGTAAACCGCATGTACAACTTCATTGATGCGAAGACCAACAGGTACCTCACCAAGAGAGCCGTAGCCAGCCTGCTCAAGGAGGTCGGGCTGGAGCTTGTCAGCATGACAGAACTGAACGGCCTTACCTATTTCCACACCCAGAAGAACAAGCCGGCAGCATAGGTGTCCGGATTCTCCCCCCTCTGCTTCACGTTAATCTTACAGATCAATGGTTTCCAGGAACCAGCAATCGCTGTCATACTCCTGTTTCAGGGTCTTGATCACGTACATCGCAGTTCCCTCCTTATTGACAAAGATAAAACGTGGAGTGGTTTCATAAAGGTAGTCCGATCCGTTGACATTAATCCAGACGGGCGATACATTGAACGTCCCTGTCCTGTTCAGACCGGTTATGCTGAATTGCTCTATCAGTGATGTGGCCCCGGCCAGTGAATAGTAAATTGTCGAGCTCAGAAAAACAGTGCTGATGGCGGGACACTCATCAAGGGCATGGATGTATGGCATGTCCGAACCGATATTACCGAAGACCGATGGAGCTTCATGATGATACTGACCGTCGTATTGCGGAAGGGTATAGACATTTTTGTAAGATGAGTAGACTTTGGTGCCGTCTTTTGAGAGCCACAAGTGGCCTATTGATTCATGGTACCACGTCACTCCGTCTTTGGCCTGCCCGTCGGTCAGGTCAAAAACCAGGAGACCGGAGGGGCTGAGGCCGAGCTGGGAACCTGCCATATATGGTTTCCCGGGAACCTTCCTGATAACACAATCTTCATAGATCGAGGTCGCCGTTGTGCTGGTGATCACCTCCCTGGTGTTAAGATTAAGATTCCGCAGCATCACCCACTGGTCTGAGGCCGGTGTGATATAACACCAGCCATTTTCTCCGGGCACAATATCATAGGGAATGCAGTCTATGTCATATTCTGCCAAAATCTGACTGTTGTCGATATCAATATGTGCAACGCTGGCAACAGAATAACCCAACAGTGCTTCATGCCCGTCCTCCGTGAAGCTGATGCATGCGGGTGTCTTGTCCAGTGGTATTGTGTCTGTCTCTCCGGTAACGGTATTGAACAGGAGTATCTGATCGGGTGATTTGGTGCACAGGGCCATTATCCCGGTGCCGTGGTGATATTCAGCATCGGTCAGGATGCTGGTGATCTGACCCGGATCAGAAGGAGGGATATAGGGAAGGGTGACGCTGACCGGTATTGTGAAATGAGAGAATCGGGCGTTGCTGAGAATCATGATGGTCCCCGTTTTTAACTCTCCGGTAGTCAGCATCTCCTTTACTATTCCGACATCGATTGCCCTGTACTCCCAGGGATACAGCGTGTCTTTGGTGAGAGACATTGTGAGCCATTCGGGTTTGGAGGTAACCTCCCAGACCAGGAGGCCCTGGCCGGTATTTGTTACTGTCAGTTGCTGCGAAGAAGCCGATGCGAACGTCAGGGTTGTCGGGGAGTATTGCATTTCAGCGTTGTTGTAGCTTGTATAGGCTAGGGTCAGGGAGATCATGCCCAGCCCCTCCACATCAAGGTATAAGATGCTGTAAAAGACCGCCTGGCTGGCAGGCACCTCTTCATGCAGAACGGTGAAATCCAGTGTAAAATGCCCGTCCTCTATTTTTCCGTGCATTGATTTGAAGGAGAGCCACCTGGGTAGCATATAGATTGTAAAATCATAGTCTTTATCAAGGGGAGTCTGAAGTGACACCTGCACATCCTGATCGAAGCTGGTGACAAACAGTGTATCCGAGAGGCTGTACAGGTCGACCTCATTATCTTCCAGGAATTTGTTACTGCACGACATGGCAGCAAACAGCAGAGTCCCGATGCCAAGGATTATAGCTGCTCTTTTCATCTGTTCCACAGGTAAAATCTTATTCCCAAAGAAAGTTCGACCCTTGAGAGATTTTCGAAGTTTTCTTTTTCAAGCTCAAGGGTCTGGGTATTTGTTCCGTCCGTCATTTCAACCTTCTTCAGCAGGGAATTGAAGGCTGACAGTTCTGCTCCCACAGCGATGAAGGGGCTGATGAGGTATTTAACACCCAGTGAACCATCTATCCCTAAAGCTTTGCCGTTGATCAGGACATTTCCCTGGAAGGTTTCGGCTTCGTTCCTGTAGAAGGTCATACCAGCCGCATATGAAGCGTAGATACTGAATTTCTGACTTCTGCCCAGCGGTTCAGTGTAAAACAGGGAGAGACCTGCAAAACTTACATAGATGTTTTCACTGTAAGTGCCATAAATCAGGTACAATCCGTCATGAGGATCAAATAAGCCTTCGACGTCTGCATCCGTGTAAAAGAATTTATAGCGCAGTCCTGCGCCGATCCTCGGTGTCACCATAAACGTAATGTCACCGCTTACGTAAATGCCAAGTTTAAGATTATTGTAGTATGCTTCGGCCTTGTCCTGTGGTATACCCCATGCCACCATGCTCTCTTCGGCTTTATCCGCACTGCTGAGTATGTACCCGGCTCCTCCGTTTAGTCCCAGTCGCAGCCGCTTAAACGACTCTGTTTCAGCAGGTATGTATCTGTTTTCTCCTGGTGTGGCAGTATTCACCGTTGTGGCAGGACTCACCGAATAGCTGAGTACATTGGCCAGGGGCATCCTGCCGGATGTCGTCACTCCCCCGGTCATGACGTCGAAATGAATGTCACTGCGGGTTACCTTGTTAATCTTACACGCTATGGTGTCATTGGCCAGGGTTATGATCCTGTCCTGCCCAGATACGCCGGTGACCACTCCGGCAAGGATAAATGCTATCAGCAGATTCCTCTTCATGATAAATATATTATAGTACTACAGACATGATGATGCCGTTGCATCATACACCAAAATTAAAAATAATTACGTAAAGTATAAAAGTTTAGTGATGATTTCTAAAGTTCCGGCAGGAACAGAGCGTTGAAGAGCAGCTTGTATGCTCCCTGTGTCGAGGCCCTGAACTGCGGGTTAAAACAGTAGAGAACAAGATCGTCTTTTTTCATTAAAAATTGCGAAATACTAATTCCAATGCCCGGTTTACTAAATCACCCTTGTTAAACACTTTCAACATGCCTAACTTTTTAACTGATTCAGAAAAAGTAAACTAAAACAAACTGAAAGGAGCGCAGAGGCATGAAAAAGATTTATGGGTTTCTAATAAACGGGATTTTCCCGTTGCTGTATATTTTCTGCAGCGAGGTTACCCTGTCAGCGCAGAATGGAGCATGGATTGCGCAGTCGCCAGAAGGAATCGGAACAGGTGGAAATGTTTACAGCTGCGGTGACGGAAGTATCATATTTACCAAATCGTCTGCCAGGTATCTGTTGCTTTTTGATATAAATGAAGGGGAATGGCAGAAGGCAGATATGAAAGAAGTACGGACATGGAAACATGTTCAGGCACAGGGCGATGTGGTTCTCGGAATCTCAAATGATTTGCTTTTCGGGTACAGTTCGATTACAGGGGAGTGGGATACAATAAGTTATAAGGGCACTATACTTAAGGAGGAAAGTCAACAGTCGCAATACCGAAGCTATGGGTGCAGTGACAGCCTTGCCTTTTGTGTGACTGATGAAGTGTTTTACCTGTTTGACGGAAACAAAGCTAAGTGGTATAGTCTTGAATATCAATTACCTCCAGGATTTACTGCGGGCACCTTCTCGGTAAAAAATGATTTTGCTTGTGCCATCTTACCCGGTGCAGCTGATCAGGATGAGATTGTCAACATGGCTTACAGTGCCTATACTAACTCGTTCGCCATAATCAGGAACGGAGGCAGTCAAGGTTACCTGCCCAGATATGTTCATGGCTTCATCGGATTTAAGCAGATGAGTGTAAGCGGCGGCAGTGATGTCAGGCTGGCAGGGTACAGTGCCTATGACAACGAGTTTGATGTAATTACTGTTTCCGTTGAAAACACGCAGGATATTGATTGGGACAACCTGACTGACGCTTACCCGGATGAAGGTGCAGTATTTTCATTATATGTCCGTACGGTTGTTCCTTCTGTTTCGGTTAGTGCTGACTGGTATAGTTACAGCACATTCCTGGGGGAATGGCATACCGCTTCTGCCTCCTTTAATATTTTGGATAATGAGAGATATGATGGATCAATAATGCAGGGTGGACTATATTCGGTAGATTTCTTCTATAATGGGACCGAATGGAATTGCTTCTTTTATTCAGGACTTACTGGCAATTATGAGACTGTGACCCCTGTTGCAGTATCAGGCACAGCCGGCACGTCAGTATTTGCAGCTTCAGGCGATGGCAAGGTCTGGGGTTACAATCCGCTGAATAAGAATGGATCGGTGTTAAACCTGACACAGGGTAATATAGCATATCTCACTGCCGCCAATGATTATTCCACATTCCGCGAATGGAGCACTGGTTCAGACTCAATGCTGATATGGTTCTACAATGGTCGCACGAATAGGTGGCATTCATTCAAAACCCCTGAACATGTAGATCGGGCCGGTACCTTTGGCGAGAATCTTCATCTGTATAAAAGCAACCCTGAAAACCACACGGTTGTATATTCCTCTTTACTTGACACACTCCTGGCTGTTGATCTTAATGATAACATAACTTATATTCCGGATATTGAAGGGAATCTTGTGGCACTGGCATCGGCAAACCATTCCGTCCTGATCAATGCCGGGAAGGGAAAGGTTCATGAGATGAATTTTAATTTCAATCCTCAGGGTCTGGGAACCGGCTCAGCAGTATTTACCCAGCCTGCCGCAGGGATGCTCTATGGATACAGCGGAGAGTCAGACACATGGACAACACTGGCTGCCACGGGGGAACCTTACCTGTGTACAAATAAGGGTTCGCTGGGCCTTGTAACAATCAGGTCGGGGAGCAAGATTTATTACAAGTATTATGCATTTAATGCATTGACAGACAGTTGGATAGAGCTAATTCCTGAGGGCACTCATGTTGCATATGCGCTTGGCTACCGGACGGCTTTGATTATTATGTCAGGCACCCTTTATGCGTTTGATCCCTATGGAACGGCAAGCGGCATTTTTAGCCACAGGTTAACATCCGTCGATGAATTCACCCTTGAACAGAATTATCCCAATCCTTTCAGCTGCAATACAACCCTGAGATACATCCTTCAAAAACCGGCGAATGTTTCTCTTGGCATATATGACCTTGCCGGGAGGGAAATCAGGGTACTTGTAAATCAATATCAATCGCCCGGGGAGTATTCTGTAATCTGGGATGGAAAATCTGCCGGGGGTGACCCTGCAGCTGATGGTCTGTATATTTATCGGTTACTTACCGGAAACAGTTTCCTGGTCCGGAGGATGGTCAGATCAGGCAGCCGAAACAGGTAGTAAATGCCTGTTGCCTGACTCAATATTTGATTTACGGGCATGGTGTCAGGCATTTTTAGTGAAGGGGACAGACTGCAGGGAAGGCCTAGCCCAACTGAAAATAAAAAGTCCCGCAAAGGCGGGACAGTTGTTGTCCCGCTAGGGCTTCCCGATACGCTTCGCTATCGGGACAGGCTTCTCGCCCTATCATCACAAAAAAAGCCGCAGGAGGCGGCTTTTTGTTGTCCCGCTAGGGCTCGAACCTAGACTTTCCTGATCCAGAGTCATGGTGAAATATAAAGAATATACCTTAACACATTGAATACCAATACTAATGTAAAACGATAAAATCTTTATATTTCCATTATTTATCCTTATTTATCCCCAAAACCTAGCAAGAAACCTAGCAAGTTTTTACATGGGGATCGACCATTAGCAATATTTTGAAAAACCGGGGTTGGTAAGCATTCATATATGCTTTTGATTAAGCTTGAAAAACCTGTCCCCATGACCACTTCAAGCCAAAGATAATTGACCACCTCAAGCCGGTTATGTAAAGTACTCCCTTCTTTCAGACCACAGGTTAACAAATATAAGTTTTCTTATGATGATGTAATACAGTGTTACATAACCGGAAATAACTCACAGAGTTATTCTGGTTATTAACACATTTTCTTTTTTGGGTTACTTTTTTCTTTTGTTAACATCTCCAATTTCTGTTAATATCACGCCACTGACTTGTACAGGCTTGCCGGGATCTTTCGTCCAATACCCTGATGGCATAGCCGGTTGTTGTAGTAATCAAAATATCCCCTGAGTCCCTGGTATAGCTCAAGCCCGTCAGAGGGTACTTTAATGTAAACATAATCCTGTTTGACAGATCTCCACAGCCTTTCAATGAAGATGTTATCAATAGAGCGACCCTTACCATCCATGCTGATTCTAATATCTTCTTTCTCCAGATATTCGATCCAATCATGACAGGTTAACTGACTGTCCTGATCCGAGTTAATGATCTCCGGCTTCCCGTGCCTGGCAATAGCCTCTTTTGTGACATTCAGGCTACAGCTGGCGTCAAGAGTGTTGGATATGCCCCAGCCGACAACATAGCGGCTGTAAACGTCTATTATTGCCGTCAGATAGAGAAAACCTCTTGGCATAGGAATGTAGGTGATGTCGATTGCCCATACCTGGTTCGGGCGAACGACCTTCAGATCCCGCAGAAGATAGGGTCTGATGTACTTCGCCTGTCCAAGCCGGCTCAGGTTCTTCTTGGGATAGATTGCCATCAGGCCCATTTAACCTCAGTAACCTGCGTACTCTTTTATGATTGGCAAGTAGACCAAGGGTAAGCAAAAAGTCACGCATCCTTTTTACTCCCTCTGTAGGGTGTTCAAGATAATGCTCATCCATCAGTCTCATAAGCTTCTGGTTATCCTCGCTCTCTCCCAGGGGCTTGTAATAAAAACTACCACGGCTGACACTTACCAGGCTGCACTGGCAGCGGATACTCAACGGCTCTTCACGGTTAACCATACCACGACGCTCGGTTACAGACCCAGTTTCTTCAAGTTTTTTTTAAAAACTCCCGCTCCGTCTCTAACTGACCGATCTTGGCATACAATTTCTCGAGATCAGCATCTTCCTTCTTATCCTGGCCCGGTTTGTCAAAAAGCTCCGGCGCACGGTCTAAAAACTCCTTCTTCCAGCGTGATATCATGTTCGGATGGATACCATACTTCTTGGAAAGCTCGGAAAGGGACTCCCGTTCCTGTAATGCTTCAATTGCTACTTTCGCCTTAAAGGCTGCTGAATGTTTTTGTCTTTTCGATTTCATAATGCACTGGTTTGAAGTTATCAAATTTAACCTTAACCAGTGGTCTCAATTCAGGGGAGTATTATAGTCTGACCATCGGTAGCCAGAATCAGATCGTTAACCAGGATCATGCTTCCTTTATCAAAAACTGGCACTCTCCCTGTTTTCCACATGATTTTGCCATCTGCACTCATGCAGACAAGACCGTCACGGCGTTCGTTATTTGAAAACTGGGCATAGAAGTAGCCATTGTAATATATAGGTGGTTTTGTGTGCTCCCCAAAATCCGCAGTTCTATATAGCTCCTTCACA
>JAVEXM010000049.1:0-20149 GCA_034004025.1 Bacteroidales bacterium | reverse complement strand
TTTATCGAATCAACATATTCAACGTCTTCCTTTGTGGGATTGGTGTCATCAAACCGGAGGTTGCACTTGCCGCCGTACTGTTCCGCCATGCCGAAGTCGAGGCAGATGGCCTTGGCATGTCCGATATGCAGGTAACCGTTCGGCTCTGGCGGAAAACGGGTGTGCACACGACCGCCGTTTTTGCCCTCACTCAGGTCCTTCTCGATTGCTTGTTCAATAAAGTGCTGTGATTCAGGTTTTAATATTGATTCAGGGTCTTTCATGCGGTTATGTAAATAGAGTGTACAAAAATAGGTGTATTTAACGCACGCCGTGCAATCAGGATAGATTTTTGCGATTGAGGTTTATTCCTGCCTGCCAGCGCCCTGCTTCACGGTGAAGAGCACTACCTCTCCAGCTCAACGCTGACGCGGCCTATCCTGCCGCCCATGACCGGGTTGAGCTTCGAAACCTTTACAGTAGCTTTAATGATGCCGGCCATCTCCCTGTAAAGAGCATCAAGTATCCTGGTGGCAATATGTTCCAGGAGGTTCGAAGTGGTCTCCATCTCCTTCTTCACCACGAGATATGCCGCCTGGTAATTGAGGGTGTCACTGAGCTCATCACTCTTTCCTGCCCTGTCGGTGTCGGTCTCAATTGTCACATCAACCATGAAGTGATTGCCCACTATCTGCTCTTCGCGGTAGTGCCCGTGAAAGGCATAAAACTCCATATCCTCAATCCTGATCACTCCCATAATTCTATTATTATTTTGTTAAACAGCTATAATACAATTAAATGCGTAAAAACCAATTATTTTCTTAAAAATAATTTATAGAATAATTAGGTTTATAACATAAACTAGTTTATATTTGCCACGTGAATTTGTTTCAACCTATAATGTAAAAGTAACAAAAGCCATGGAAAATGAGGAAAAAATGATGACCGGAGTAGAGAGCCTGAGTGTCATCACTGAGATGATCAACAAGACCAGGGTGAGTGTCACTCAGTCGAGTTTTCACCTTCTGTTCTGGGGCTGGCTGATCTTTGTGTGCAGCCTTTCTGAGTTCATTCTCTGGAAATATGTCGGATGGACAAACTCCTGGTATGTCTGGTTCTTTGTCGTTCCCGGGGTGCTGGTGTCACTCATTTACGGATTTGCCAGAGGCAGGAAGGAGAAGGTCTTTACTTACGGAACGGGTATATACGTATGGACATGGATGGCATTTCTCTTTGCCTCAGTAGTATTTTTCATCGTATACCCGGTTGAGACCGGCAGTGTGGCTAAGTATATGCTGTTAATGGCTGCCATTCCGTTGTTTATTTCAGGGGTGGTACTCAGGTTCAGGCCGCTTATGTGGGGTGCCGGAGCCTTCTGGTTGCTGGCGCTGGTGGCACACTTTGGCGGTGAGACAGTATCAGGCCTCGCGATGCCGGTGGCAATGGTGGTCGGGTATCTTATTCCCGGTTATTTACTCAGAAAAAGGGGCAGCCATGACACCTTTCAGGGAGCTTGATCCGTTGCTGCATTCGCAGTTAAGGCTGGCGATAATGTCGGTGCTGATCAGCGTCGACAGCGCCGGCTTCAGTTACCTGCGTGAGAAGACCGAAGCAACGGCGGGCAATCTCAGCGTGCAGATAGGAAAGCTGAAGGATGCGGGTTACATATCGGTCAGCAAGAGCTTCGGTGAGAGCTATCCCCAGACGATGTGCAGCATCACCGACCTGGGACGCAAGAAATTTGCGGAGTATGTGGCGGCGCTGGGAGACTATCTGACGATTGGCGATTGACGATTTGCGAATGCGGCTGGTGATTGCTGACTGCCGACTGAAGTCTCCCTCCGCCGCCGCCTCTTTCGCTTAGCTACAGAGGCCACTGAAGGCTTCGGACTGCGTCCTACGTAGCGGACTTCGTCCGTCGGAGTCGGAGGGCAGGGAAGGTCTCTATGTTATGCGGTGTAATGACCTGAAAAACAGGCTCTTAATTCATAATTCTTAATTCCTGACAACTGCCAACTGCCGACTGCTTCCAGCCGCCGAAGCATTGGCAAAGGTGGCTGACTGAAGACTGCCCTACTGCCTGCCTGTAAATCCCAGCCCCGCCCCTGAGCCTATTGTCCAGTACGGGGGTGAGTAAACAGGCCCTCCCTTGACCGGGCACTGTGTGGCATCGAAGGAGGGATCGAGATCAATAAAGTCGAAGCCTCCGACACCGGCAGCGAAATGAACCGCACATGCCAGGGCAAGGTTTGTCTCAACCATGCAGCCGATCATGAGCTTAAGGTTGGCACTCCTTGCCACGGCAGCAATATCCAGCGCCTCTATTATGCACGACTTCATTAACTTGATGTTAATGGCATCAGCACAGCCCGTACGTACAATATTGATGGCATCCGCACGGGTGAAAACCGACTCGTCAGCTCCAACCAGGATCTCGGTATTGTCGCGTACATATTTCATACCGGCAAGGTCAGACTTCAGAACCGGCTGCTCAAACATCACCGGGTAGATATCATGTTTCACCACCTCATTGATGAAGCGCAGTGCTGTTTTGGGAGAATAACCCTGGTTGGCATCAATAAGCAATCCGCATCCAGGGGCACCGTCCTGTATTGCGAGTACCCTGTCAATGTCCTCCTTCAGGTTGACTCCCACTTTTGTCTTTATGATCCTGAAACCCTCGGCTGCAAGTTTTATCGCCTGTCTCTTTGCCTCTTCTGCAGGGACTATCGCAATTGTATAATCAGTCTCTATTTTGGTTTCAGTCCCTCCCAGGAAGCGGTAAAAGGGAATCCCCAGAGTTTTGGTGTAAGCATCCAGCAGGGCCATCTCGATGGCGCACCTGGCGGCCGACTGAGCCCAGAAGGCGCTTTTCAGGGTGTTGGCAATAGATCTGTAGCTGTTTATATCCTGACCGACGATAAACTCACGGCAGCTGTTCAGGGTGCCAAGGATGGTTTGCTGGTTCTCACCGTTGATGGTCATTATGGGGGCTGCTTCCCCGTAACCTTCAATGCCGTTCTCAAGAACAATTGTCACAAAGGCATTGTCGAGGTTTGTCATCACGCCCAGGGCGATCGGAAACGGTTCCATCTCATAGGTGAGGGGATCGGCGAACATCTTGCTGATCTTCAGACCTTTGATCCCCTGTTGCCTGTCTGTATTGCCCTCACCGCCCGGAAGCATACTGCTTCCCAGCAGGGTTGCCGATGCCAGTCCGCCTGCGGTTAATCCTCCTTTTTTAATAAAAGCTCTCCTGGTACTCATTGCTTAACTGATTTTGATCTGCGTGCCTAAATTTACTCTTTTCCGCGTATCGATCAGTCCCGGGATGCTTTTAGTTTCCCCTTTTATGTTATGGAATCATGTTGTCCATTGCCCCGAGCAGGAATACCAGCGGTGCATTCCAGTTGATGGCTATCTCATTGGTGGAATAGCTGCACTCACTGTCGGTGTATGACTTCGCCGGGAACGATGAACGCGGCACCGGTGGCTGACAGTCGTTCATCACCACCGTATTGGGTCCTCCCGCCAGGAAGCCCGGCACCGGTTCAGGCACACCGTCGGCACCCGAGGGACGGTGATGGATATTCATCGGGGAGAGTGTTCCGAATCCGGTCACAAAGCAGTATCCTGTTGGATTGGTGCCAAGCAGCCAGTTGACGTCAGCCTGGAGCGACGGCATGTATTTGGTGTTGTTAGTAAGCTTCATGGCGATTATCTTGATGAGGGCCTGGTTTGCCACATCGGAGTTGCTGCCCCAGGCAAACCGGTCGAGGCTGATTAGATATGGGGAGGATGCCGACTTTTCAACCAGCTCATTGGCATAGTCTATGATTAGGGTTTTTGATGTCTCCCGTAGCTCTGTGAACGCAGAACTTTCCGACAGTGCCAGGGAGATTAGTCCCAGTGTGGCAGACTGGTTCCAGGTGGGATCGACAGCCTTTATGCCTTTGAGAAATCCGGCTTCGGGAACAGTTTCCTGTGCCAGTACGCGTTCAGCCCGGGCCCAGAAGAGCTCGTCATAGAGGTTGTTGTCGCCATAGGCGCCTGTCGAGATATCGGGAGGCTGCATGTATGTCATGGTAGGATGGACCTCTGCCCAGCTCATGGCTCTGTCCGATGCTTCCATGCAGGTGGCTGCCAGGGTGCGAAGCTCCTCTGACGGATCGTCGGCAAAGACGCGGCAGGCCATCGCCGTCACAGCCGCGAAATCGAGCGCGGCAGCAGTGCTCTTCTGAACCACATAGCGGGTCTCCGTAGCCTCATGGGGCATGACGAAGCCACTGAAGGCCTTTGTGGTAAGCTTGTGGTAGACACCTCCGTCATACGGGTCCTGCATGGTGAGGTACCACCTGAAGTTGTACAGCAACTCATCCACCAGGTCGGCGATATTATTGTCGCTTTCCGGAATGTTGAGATCGAGGGCGCGGCAGTAGTCAGGATAAAGCTGGTAAAAGAGCAAAAGGGTCCAGTTGGTGATGCTGCTGTTGACAACGTACCTGTTGTAGTCGCCGGCGTCATACCATCCGCCGGGACTGGATATGACAGTTCCGGCCGGCCGTTCTGCCGAGGCGGCGGACGGGTGAACAATGACCACAGTATCAGGATGGCCTGCGGGACGGGCCCAATTGGTCCCGTATCCTTCAGTGATCTCCTGTCCTGAGCGGTTGAAGTAAAATGATTTCACCGAGGCTTTTGTGATCTCCCTGTAGACATCATCACCGATGCTGAAGGGTGCCGAACAGAGCTCCGTGCCCTCCAGACAGAGCCTGTATGTTCCCGGTTGGGTCAGTTCTGTAAAGTCAGCCATGCGCACAGTATCACCCGAGAGCTCCCAGTAGCGCGGTTCGCCGGCAGCGGCTGCAAAGACTTTCTTGCCGCTTACCGCATCAATGATCTGAAAGGCGGCAGCCTCATCTCTTATGAGTGCCACCTTTGGTGCGTCGGGCAGGTACCCTACCTGGTTTACCAACAGTTTATCAGTCTCGGACGGTGATGCAATCCTGGCCTTCTTAAGGGAAGGGTTACCGCAGCCTGATGTTGCAAGGAGCACCAGGAGCACCGGAGTGAGGATAGTCAGTAAAGTTCTCATTTGCATATAGATTATTTTTCTCATTGGTCGAATGTATGTAAGGTAGTATATAAAAACCTTTACGGGGCTTTTGCTCCGGTAAGTTACATTTGGTTACATTATTACTTTGACATTGTGTTCAGTTCCTTCCGGGAAGAGCGGCAGCAGGGAGGAGTCATGCTTTCTGCCGTCGACTGTTATCTCCCAGGCCCCCTTCATCCTGTGCTCCGGGTTCAGCACTTCAATATTATAAATTGCTCCCCGGAATTTACGCCTGACAGTGAAACCGTCCCAGTTGGCCGGGATGCAGGGGTCAATTATAAGCCCGTCGTACTCAGGGCGAATGCCCAGGATATACTGTGTGACCGCGTAGAGACACCATGCGGCGGTACCTGTCAGCCAGCTGTTCTTTGCCTCACCGGGAAGAAAGGCATCCTTGCCCGCTATCATCTGTGAGTAGACATAGGGCTCCGTCCTGTGCAGGTCACTTATCTCCTCAAGGTAAGAAGGTGTGATCCTGCTGTAGTAGTCGAAGGCCATGTTGCCATTGCCTGTCAGGGTCTCGGAGATGATAACCCAGGGATTGTTGTGGCAGAAAATGCCGGCATTTTCCTTGTAACCCTCGGGATAGCTCGATATCTCACCCAGCTGCAGGTAGTATTTTGTGAAAGCCGGGTTATTCAGCACTATGCCGTATTCGCATGCCAGGTGGCGGTTGACGGAGGAGAGTGCCTGCAGGGCCCTGCCGTCTTCCAGTCCGATTCCGGCCATGATGCACATGCCCTGGGTCTCGATGAAGATCTTCCCCTCGTCGTTCTCCCTGCTGCCCACCTTGTTGCCGTAGAAGTCATAGGCCCGGAGGAACCATTCGCCGTCCCACCCGTGTGCATCAATGGCCTCAGCCATGCTACTGATATGCTGCTCTGCTTCGTCGGCGAGCCGGTCTTCGCCTCTCCTCCGGGCAATGGCGACGAACTCTTTTCCGTAGAGCACAAACATGGCAGCTATGAACAGCGACTCAGCCTTGCCTCCCTTCTGGTTTTCGGTGGTCTGGAAACTCTCGTCGGGGTTGGTGGAGAAGCAGTTAAGATTAAGGCAGTCGTTCCAGTCGGCCCGCCCTATCAGCGGCAGGCGGTGAGGTCCCAGGTGAGTCACAACGTGCCGGAACGACCGGTTCAGGTGCTCGAAGAGGCTTGCGGCGTTGGCGGGGTCGTTGTTGAAGGGCACCGTTTCGTCAAGTATCGACCAGTCTCCTGTCTCCCTGAGGTATGTTGCCACCCCGAAGATAAGCCATATGGGGTCGTCGTTGAAGTTGCCGCCTATCTCGGCGTTGCCTCTCTTTGTCAGCGGCTGGTACTGATGGTATGCGCTTCCGTCATCGAACTGGGTGGATGCTATGTCTATGATCCTCTCCCTGGCCAGCTGCGGTGTCATATGAACATATCCGGCGAGGTCCTGGTTGGAGTCGCGGAAGCCCATACCGCGACCGATGCCCGACTCAAAATATGAGGCACTGCGTGACATGTTGTAGGTTACCATGCACTGGTATGGATTCCATATGTTAACCATGCGCGACAGGCGCGGGTCGGGGTGGTCAAGCGAGATCACCGAAAGCTGACGCTCCCAGTAATCTGCCAGCTCCCTGAAGGCGGCGTCAACCTTCTCCACGGTGTCATACCTGCCGATCATAGCCTTAGCCCTCGTCTTGTTGATCACCTTAGGGGCAATGAACTTCTCACTATCAGGATTCTCCACATAACCAAGCACAAACACCAGTTCCTTTTTCTCTCCGGGCTCAAGGTCAATCTCAAGGCAGTGTGATGCCACCGGCGACCAGCCGTGGGCGATGCTGTTGCGCGGTTTGCCTGCAAAGACAGTATCGGGACGGTCGAACCCGTTATAGATACCCAGGAAGCTCTCCCTGTCGGTGTCGAACCCGGCAACGTGTGCATTGACAGAGTAAAAGGCATAGTGGTTTCGCCGTTCCCGGTATTCGGTCTTATGGTAGATAACTCCCTCCTCAACCTCCACCTCGCCGGTGGAGAGGTTGCGCTGAAAGTTGGTCTGGTCGTCATGCGCGTTCCAGAGGCACCACTCGAGGAACGAGAAGAGGCGTATACGCCTGGCTTTGCCACTCTTGTTGCGCAGGGTGACGCGCTGCACCTCGCAGGTGTCATCCAGAGGTACGAAGTAGAGGAGATCGGCACGCAGGCCGTCCTTCTCCGCACCAATGGCGGTGTAACCCATGCCATGGCGGCATGAGTAGTCGTCAATATCGGCTTTTACCGGCTTCCAGCCGGGTGACCACACACTGCCGTTGTCATTGATATAGAAGTACTTGCCTCCGTCATCCAGAGGTACGTTGTTGTACCTGTAGCGTGTCAGCCTGCGGAGCCGGGCGTCGCGGTAGAAACTGTAACCACCGGCGGTGTTTGAGATTATGGAGAAGAAATCTCTGTTTCCGAGATAGTTGATCCACGGGTAGGGGGTCCTGTAGCTGGTAATTACATATTCCCTGTTGCTGTCATCAAAATGGCCGAATCTCATGTCAGGCTTAGTCTTTTAGTTTATTCCACCAGGTAAATTTCAGTATAACGGTAGTTACTATCATGACTGCCGTTGCCACGTAAAACTGGGTCCATTCACGAAGGACCAGGAAGACAGGGAAGGCCATCAGCGAAATCTGCCACACAATACCCACGACGATGTTGAACATGTCTCTCCAGAAGTCGCGGTTTGCCCTGAAGGAAGGCTCTTCAGCCAGGACCATTCTTTCAACGGGCTTCCAGAAACCCCACGGCTTCACCTGCCTGTAGAACTTCTTCAGTGTCTCGTCGTCCTCCTTTTTTGTCAGCAGTGATCCGAGCACGCTGCCAATGAGGGATATCAGGAAGATAACCGGGAAGGCATTCATGCTGAAGTTTTCAGTAAGTGGCCAGTTTTGCAGTATTTCAAGATTGAACATCGGCAGGAAGAGTGCCGCAGCCACTCCGGAGAGCATACCCCAGAAGTAGCCGTAGCCGTTAAAGCGCCACCAGTACCATTTCAGGAAGTTGGGTGCGGTGTACCCTCCCCAGAGTGCTGCGGTGATCCATAGCACCACGTCATTTATTGATGTCACCAGGAAGCCGACAATGATGCCGATCACTACAATCAGCAGTGATGCGGCATAGCTCATCCTCACGTATGTCTTTTCACTGGCGTGGGAGTTGATATATTTTTTGTAGATGTCGTTGACGAGGTATGCCGGTGCCGCGTTCACCGTGGCTGCGAAGTTGCTCATGAACGCTGCAATGAGTCCTGCCAGCAGGAACCCCAGCAGCCCGACAGGCACGTAGGTGGCCAGCACCTCGGGCAGGATGCTCTCGAAGTCAGGTTCAGTGAGCGAGCCTGTATAGAGTTTGTCGAAGTTCACAAGCGCCAGTATTGTCAGGCCGGCTACCATGAAGTAGCGGGTGGGGTTGAGAACCACGCTGACAAGGGAGCTCATCTTGGATGCCTCCTTGGGGTTTTTGGTTGCAAGGATGCGCTGCATGTCGTAGTTGGGGGCAGGGCCTGCAGCCGATACTAGGATGCCCTTGAAGAGCATCATGACAAAGAAGAGACCGAAGAGCTCATACCCGTCGGTCTTTATCCAGTCGTTGAACGTATGAAGCTTTGGTGATGCTGCGGAGGAGATGGCATGCCAGTCGAGTCCCGTGGTCCTCCCGAACCAGAGGCTCTTCCATCCTTCGGGAATAACAGCATTGAGGGCATCAGGGGCTATCTGGTTGATGGCGATGATACCCACGGCGATGGAGGCGATGGTCAGGATCCCGTACTGTATCACCTCGGTGATGACCACGCTGAACATTCCTCCCTTGACCACATAAAAGGTGGTGATGGCCATCAATATGAGGGCATAGAGGTTAACGTTGATCTGGGGGTGTGCCAGGATGTACTCCGGGTTGTTGACAATGGGTGGCAGGAAGGCTGCAACGAACTTGCCGATGCCCTTGAAGCCGTAGGAGAGAAACCCGATGACGCTGACGATGGCAAAGATCACCACAATGATATGAGAGAGGTTAGAGGCGCGGCCGTCGCCAAAGCGGGTCTTTATCCACTCGGCTCCCGTCATGACGTTGGAGCGTCGCAGCCAGGATGAGAGGTAGACCATCAGGAATACCTGGTTGAAGACAGGCCACAGCCACGGTATCCAGAGGCTCTTGAGCCCGTAGACCGAAAGCCAGTATACCAGCAGCATGGTGCCGGCGATGTCAAACATCCCTGAGGCGTTGGAGACACCCAGGAAATACCACGGCAGGCTGTTGCCGCCGAGGAAGTATGACTGTATGTTTTTTGAAGCTCTCTTTGAGACCCAGTTGCCTATGAAGATGGTAGTCACCAGGTACAGAATGACTATGCCAAGGTCAACGATGTGTAGATTCATGGTTTTGCAGGTTGGTTACAGAGTTCAGATTATGAATGAGATACGACCTTTTCTTGTTTTTTCGTACACCTCCCGGCTAAAGAGAAAATACTGTGCGGGTTTGTGGGCCACACCCTGCTGCTTCTTCTTCAGCGGGATGACATAGTGCATCTGTGCCACTTTTTTACGGAAGTTGCGCTTGTCGAATGATGTTCCCAGCAGTGCCTCGTAGAGTTTCTGGAGCTGTGACAGTGTAAAATAGTCGGGGAGAAGCTCGAAGGCAATGGGCTCAACCTTCACCTTCCTCTGCAGGGCCTGAAGAGCCTCGTAAAAGAGGAATTTGTGGTCAAAGGCCAGCTCCATCTCGCTGACCATTGATACCGGGAACCAGGAGACGTTCCTGTCTTTCAGCCTCAGGGTCACCTTGGTATTGTCTATGAGAGCCAGGTAGCCCACAGTGATAACACGGTCGGCAAATCCCTTGTTGATATGTTCAAACCATACCTTGTCCCTGGGTGCTGACACCCGGTCGAGCTGTCCGTATGCGCCAAACTGATCCAGGAAGATGTTGTCGAGACCGGTCAATCCTTTCAGTATGCGGCTGGCTGCGCTGTCAAGGTCCTCATCCTCGAAGATGTGATATCCTGCAAGGGTATGGTCGCTGATGAGAATTTTCCCGCTTTTTTCATCTTTCAGCTCTCTTTCGACCAGCAGGACATTCAGCTTTTCGAAGTCGAAACCGAACACTACACAGTCGACCGAGATGTTGGGTACTATCTTGTGGGATATCATTTTATTATACCTGGTAAGTGATAAAATGACTTAGTGTACAATGTAGGATTTCAAAGATATTGTAAATAAATGTCAGAATCAACAGTGCAATGAAAAAAGGCATCGGCACTTTTATGCTGCCAGGATATTTAATCGATACATTATTATATATATAGATACGATGCCCGGGATGTTTCCATTTGCGGTTCCTGTGCAGGGCAGATGTTTGAATGAAATATTTATCAACTTTGTGTATTAAGTACACGAACCCGGTCAGATACTTGCGGAAATGATATAGGAGTAATCAAATTACTATAACAAAGAGACAAAAAAGTATCAGTATTACGCTGAGAAGAAGGGTTAACTTTAAAAACCTAAAAACTGTACAGCTATGCAAAACAAACTCTTTAGACTAACTTTTCTTATTTGTCTGGCAGCTGTCATGTCATCATCAGCTCTTTTCGGACAGCAGAGGACTGTCGCCGGGAGGGTGTTGGATGAGACCAATGCTGCCTTGCCCGGAGCCTCGATAGTGGTGAAGGGGACGACAATAGGAACTGCCTCTGACCTGAACGGAAATTTCTCCTTTCAGGTGCCTGCGGATGCCACCACGCTGGTTGTCTCATTCATAGGGATGGACACACAGGAGGTACCGATTACCGGGGCACCCATGACAATTGTTATGAATATGTCAGCCGAGGAGGTTGACGCCGTAGTGGTGATTGGATACGGGACAATAAGAAGGTCAGAGGTGACATCTGCCATCGCCTCCGTCAAGACGGAGGATATTCAGGACCTTGTTGTTGCCGGTGTTGACCAGGCCCTGCAGGGCAAGGTCGCAGGCCTGCATGTGATGAATAACAGCGGCCAGCCCGGCGGCGGCGTCTCCGTCAGGGTAAGGGGTATCACGTCGATCAACAGCAATGATCCGCTGATAGTCATCGACGGTGTTCCCTTCACATCCAACAACGTTGAGAACACAGGCTATGACGGTCTCGGCGGCTCTGACGGACAGACGCAGAACAGCTTCCTGGCCACGCTGAACCCCAATGACATCGAGTCGATAGACGTTCTCAAGGATGCCTCTGCACAGGCCATCTACGGGTCACAGGCAGCCAACGGCGTTCTGCTTATAACCACGAAGAAGGGCAAGGCCGGTGAGGGCAAGATAACCTACGATGCCTCCTACGGACTTCAGCATGTTACAAGGAAGCTGGATGTCATGAACCTCCGCCAGTTCGCCGAATACCAGAACAGCGTCATCGCCGAACTGGGTACAGGCTACACCCCGACGGAGGAGTTTGCCGATCCCTCCCTTCTCGGAGAGGGAACCGACTGGCAGGATGCCATCTTCAGGCAGGGTTACACCACCGACCATCAGCTTGGCATTTCAGGAGGGAATGAGAAAACCAACTATTACTTCTCCGCCGGTTATTTCGACCAGCAGGGTATTCTGATTGGGTCCGACTTCAAGCGCTATTCAACACGCTTCAACCTCGACAGCCAGGTTAAAAGCTGGCTCAAGGCAGGGGTAAGCTCCAATATAACCAGGAGTATCCAGAATGTGACCCTTGCCGATGCCGCTGAGAGTACCATCTGGTGGTCAACGCTGCAGAACCCGCTCATTCCGGTGAGGAACCTCGACGGCACATGGGCAGGCAACTACACTGTTGGCGGATACAGCTATACAGCCGATAACCCCGTTGCCACAAGCAGCAGCAGGGGCAACAAGACGACCCAGAGCCAGATATTCGGTAATATCTACGCCGATATCATCTTCATGGAGGGACTGTCGCTACGTAACGAATTCTCATACCAGCTCGGGATGCAGAACAACATCGCATTCCAGTACGAGGCCAATATCGGAACGAGGTCACTTCAGGCACAGCTCTATGACAACCGCAACAACTCCTATTATTATGCTGTCAGGAACTACCTGAACTTCAACAGGACCTTTGGCAAGCATAAAGTCGCGTTCACCGGCGGCCATGAGGCACAGTACTCCTACTGGGAGGCCATGGGAGGCAAGAAGGTTGACCTTCAGAACAATATCCTCGACATGAATGCCGGCGGAACGGACAAGACCACCTGGGATCTCACCGGCGGCAAGGGCGACTGGGCCATGGAGTCATACTTCGTGAGAGGTAACTACACCTTTGACGATCGCTACTCCCTCTCCCTGAGCTACAGGGCAGACGGCTCGGCCAACTTCGGCCCCAACAACAAATGGGGTTTCTTCCCGGGCGCATCCATCGGTTGGACCGTGACCAATGAGAATTTTGCCTCAAACTGGTCCAACGTGATGAACTACATGAAAATCAGGCTCGGTGCCGGTTCAGTGGGTAACCAGAACCTGCCGGGCGGAGCACCCAACCCACCATATACCTCCAATGTGAACTTCTGGCCCGGACCGGTAGGATTCGGACAGGTAGGTACCGCCTCCACCAACTTCATAGCCGGGATTGCCAACCCCGAGCTGGGATGGGAATCGGTTATCACCTACAACGGAGGAGTTGACTTCGGTTTCATAAACGGAAGGATAGATCTGACGGTAGACCTTTATAAAAAGGTAACCTCCAACATGCTGCTCTTCAGCACCGGCCCCGCCCTGCTGGGTGTCGGCGATGCATGGAACGACCTCAAAGCGCCAATAGGCAACGTCGGACAGATGACCAACACCGGTATCGACGTCAGCCTTCTTACCCGCAACATTGTCAGGCCCGATTTCGCATGGAACACAACAATCATCTTCTCGCACTACAAGAACGTGCTTGACAAGCTCATCAATGAATCATCCTCCATCGACGGGAAGATTTATTATGACAACTACCTGATCACCCATACGGTTCCGGGTTATGCAGTGGGCACATTCTGGGGCCTCGTTACAGACGGTCTCTTCCGTACCGAGGCCGAGCTTGCCAGCTCCTACCCGCAGTTCGGTTCGGCAATTGCCGAGAACGAGACCTGGCTGGGTGATGTGAGGTTCAAGGATGTCCATAAAGACCAGGTGATCGATTCCAAGGATCTCACCTTCATCGGCAGCCCGATACCTGACTTCACCTTCGGTATCACCAACAACTTCCGGTATAAGAATATTGATCTCTCCATCTTCCTGCAGGGGAGCTACGGTGCCGAGATATTCAACTTCATGAAGTGGCAGCTGGAGAGGATGAACAACGTCTACTACAACCAGTCGACCGCTGTCATGGACCGCTATACCGCAACCAACAAAGACGGTGCGCTTCCGCGTTTCTCAAACACCAACACCAATAACACGGCCATGTCAGACCGTTATGTTGAAGACGGCTCCTACCTGCGTGTCCAGAACATAACTCTCGGCTACAGGTTGCCGAAGTCTCTCGTAAGCAAGGTGAAGATGAACAATCTCAGACTCTATGTGACGGTTCAGAATCTCTACACCTTTACCAACTATACGGGCTACGACCCTGAGGTTGGTTCCTACAACAACAGTATCAGGCTTATGAATGTTGATGCCGGTCACTATCCCAATCCGCGCACGATCATGGGCGGTGTGAGTGTTGAGTTTTAATGACTAATAAATAATGATCATGAAAAACAGATTTATATACGTGATTTTGATACTGGCAGTCACACTTGCATCATGCAGCGAGTCGTTCATCGAGCGTCCCTCTCTTTCGGGTCTGACGGTGAGCAATTACTACAACACTGCCGATGAGGTCAGGGCTGCAACCAGTACCATCTATTCAGGGCTGGCCTGGTCGGGCTATGAAGCCCGCGCCCTCGACTGTATCGGTGAGATACTGTCAGGGAATGAACACACCTGGAACGGTGATGACACCCCCTTCCAGGAGATGACGGTGTCAGCCACCTCGGTGCGTCTTTCCGACTCATGGAAGGCTTTTTACAAGGTCAACGGCTGGACCAGCGCACTGATGGCCACTCTTGAACAGAAGAAGGCTGAAGGCGGTGACCCGGCGATTCTTGATCCGGCGATTGCTGAATGCCACTTCCTCAGGGGAACGGTCTATTTCTATATCGCCCGCATCTTCGGTCATGCTCCCATCGTTACCGACCCCGGAGCCATAGCCCTGACAGGTGATTTCCAGATACCGCGTTACTACCAGGAGGATGTGCTCAGGTTTGCGCTCGAGGAGCTGCAGCTTGCCGAGGCAGGACTGCCCGAGACCGATGTGCCCGGCAGGGTTACCAAATACTCGGCCAAGGGTATGATGGCAAAACTCTATCTCTATCAGAAGGATTACGCGAATGCGAAGCTAAAGGCAGGGGAGGTGATTGACTCAAAACTGTTTGACCTCTTCCCCGATTACCGGGCCATGTTTAACTCGAGTGCCAACAACAACAACATTGAGACACTCTTTGCGGTACAGCATCAGTGCACAATGAACCCGTGGGGTTCCGGCAACCAGCTGAACCCTGACCGCGGTCCTTCCAGCCTTCAGACTGATGAGGCTCAGATGTGGGAGCTTTACAGGCCCTCGCTTGACCTCATCGCCGCCTATGAGCCCAACGACAAACGCCGGGCTGGTTCGGTGATGGAGCACGGATGGACGATGCCCTTGTGGAAGCCTCAGAAGCTGCCGCAGAGCGACGGTTCCTTCACGGTTAATGATGCTGCATACAATGAGTTCATGAAGGACGGTTTCAGGTATGACACCGTTCAGGCGACCAACCAGGGAGGCTCACTCAACGGCACCAGGTCAACCATCGCCAAGTATGTCGTGGGCCCCGGATCCAAG
Organism: Bacteroidales bacterium; assembly: GCA_034004025.1. Taxonomy (GTDB): domain Bacteria; phylum Bacteroidota; class Bacteroidia; order Bacteroidales; family VadinHA17; genus SR-FBR-E99. The sequence goes on along the minus strand of JAVEXM010000049.1, from coordinate 5,178 downwards.
TATGGAGGCGAGCAGGTCATCGGCATGAATACCGGCATCAATTTCATGATGCTGAGGTTTGCCGATATCCTTCTCATCTATGCCGAAGCAACTCTTGGTACCAGCGAGTCCACAACCGACGTCTCAGCCCTTGAGGCTTTCAACAGGGTCCGCCTTCGTGCCGAACTGCCGACCAAGAATCTGCTCACCCTTGATGACATCATGCAGGAGAGGCGTGTTGAGTTTGCCTTTGAAGGTGACTACTGGTTCGATATCACCCGCCAGGGCTACGATAAGGCCAGGGAGATAATCGAAGCCCAGAACAGGGGTACCATACCCGGTAATCCGTTATATGTGACTAACTTCACACCTGACAAGATGTTCCTTCCGATACCGGCCTCCGAGGTGCTTCAGGACCCGAAGCTGGATGATGAGCCTGAACACTATTACACCAAATAGACATGCCAGATATGAAAAAGATAAATTATAAAAGGTTCTCAGCATCCATGCTGGTGCTGGTGACCATCTTTACCGGCCTCTTCTTCCAGTCGTGCGAAGATACTGATGAGCAGCCGGCGCCGGAGATAATGTATATCCGGAAGACAGATCCTGCCAAGTCCGATTCGCTGGTTGCCCATGCCTTCATGGGTGATAATATTGCGATCATAGGCAATAACCTGGGAAATGTGGATGAGATCTGGTTCAATGACCAGAGGGCAGCACTGAATCCCAACCTTGTTACCGAGACATCCATCATCGTTCAGGTACCTGAGGTGATTCCCTCCGAGGTGACCAACCAGATGACCCTGATAAACAGCGACAAGGTTAACAAGCTCATATATTCCTTCGGAGTGGATGTTCCCGCCCCGCTGGTTGACAGGCTGGTGTGTGAATATGTTGCTGAAGGGGAGACTGCTGTCGTCAAGGGCAACTACTTTGTTGATGACCCCGCCTCACCGCTGACGGTGCTCTTCCCCGGTAACATTGCCGGAACCATTGAGAGCTCAACTATCAATGAGATACGTGTGACGGTGCCTGCCGGTACCGGTCCGGGCCAGATTCAGGTCAAATCGCTTTACGGAACAACCCGGTCACGCTTCTTCTTCCGCGACGACAGGGGTCTCCTGCTGAACTTCGATGACCTCACGGCAGCAGGCGGATGGCGTTCAGGCGTCATCGGAAGCTCCAATCCCGAACCCATAGATGGTAATTACGTCAGGTTCTCCGGAGCCATGGCCGGCGGTGCCGGTTCAACCTGGAACGAGGATGGCTTCAGCTTCAACCTCTGGCCTGCAGCCAACGGGCGTCCTGATGTGCCGGTTTATACCGGTGAGCTCAAGGACGGAGAGATCAAGTTCGAGGTCAATGTTGTGGCTCCCTGGGAGTCATCAGCGCTGCAGATGATATTTACCCCTTACTCCATAACGGGTAGTAACAGCTACATTGCTGACGGAACCTATCCCCGGGGGCTTTGGAATCCGTGGAAGGCGACAGGCTCCTATCAGACTGACGGCTGGATTACGGTTTCGTTCCCTCTGTCAGATTTCAACTACACATTTGACGGGGCCGAATGCGCCAACAAGCTCACTGCTGACATGATCAGTGGCCTGACCTTCTATGTATGGAACGGCGGTGTGGCCGGTACGGACTGTAATCCGCACATCTGCATAGACAACATACGTGTGGTACCGAAGTAATCAACCGAAAAACGATTTGCGATGCAAAAGATTCAAATAAAATTCCGTAACTGGACGCTGCTGTTCGCGACACTATGCGTGGTCAGCACCGGTCTCCTCTTCAACTCCTGCGAGGGAAAGGAAGAGGTTGACACCAAGGCAGCCCTCTACAGCTTCGGGCCCATGCCCATTGCCCGGGGGGCAGAACTGAAATTCATAGGGGTGAACCTTGATAAGGTGACTGCTGTGGTATTGCCCAACAATATCACTGTCACCTCGTTTACCAAGAAGACACCGACCCTGCTGACACTTACTGTCCCGCAGGAGGCCATGCCGGGTTATGTTGTGCTTAAGACCCCCGACGGTGATATCACCACAAAGACGGAGATAGGTTTTTCAGAGCCCATATCCATAGCCAGCTTCACACCCACGACTGTCAAGGCTGGCGATGAGCTGACCATCTCGGGCGACTACCTCAACCTGGTGGGAGAGGTGATACTGACAGACCGTATCACAGTGGTTGAAGACGATTTTACCAGCCACAGCCGCACGGAGATCAAGCTGATCGTTCCCGCTGAGGCCCAGACTGGCAAGATAGCCGTCTCGAACGCTGAAGAGGAGCCCATCATTGTATTTTCTGCCAGCGACCTCACTGTGACACTTCCGGCCTTCACCTCGGTAACACCGAACCCTGTCAAGCCAGGCGCCGCGCTCACCATTGCCGGCACCAATCTCGACCTGGTTGAGACCGTCACCCTGGGAGGGAACAAGGTGATTGCAGCAGCTGACTTCACAGCCCACACGGCAACCCAGATCGTTCTCAATGTGCCGGATGACACCAAAGACGGCAAGGTTATCATGATACCTGCCTCAGGTGTTGAGGTAGCCACTGCCGATGACCTGCTGATGGTGATCCCGACGCTGAGCGTCACCCCGGTGACACTCAAGAACGGCCAGGACATCACTGTCACCGGTACCAATCTCGACCTGGTTGATCACGTCATCTTCGGAGGTGACAAGCAGGGAACCATCAGGGACGGCGGTACCGCCACACAGATACTTGTAACAGTGCCTGACGATGCCGTCACAGGCGTTGTGAGCTTCTTTACCCTGGCTGACAAGCAGATTGACGGGCCCAACCTGACAATGATAGATCCGGTGTTCACCTCCTTCAGCCCGACCTCGGCCAAGGCAAACACCGATATCGTCATCTCAGGTACCGACCTTGACCTCGTCACCGATGTGGTCTTCACCGGTGATATGAAAGGGACAATCGGTGCCAGGACGGGGACCTCCTTGACAGTTACGGTGCCGGTGGGAGCCAAGACAGGCTTAATAACCATTGTGGCGAAAAACAAAACGGAGGTTCAGTCGGCAATCGACTTCACCATTCTTGCCAACCTGCCTACCTTCGGCTCGTATACCGAGACCCGCGCCGAACCGGGTAAGATATTGACCATAAATGGTACAAACATGCTCCTTGTAAAGGAACTTATCTTCCCGGGAGAGGTTTATGCTACTGCCTATGGCTCAAAGACCGACACAAAGATTGAGGTTTATGTTCCTGAAGATGTGTCTGTTGGCACCGGAACCATCAGGTTGGTGACATACGAAGGCGAGGAAGGATTCTTCCCCGAAATATATTTTGGCGGCACTGAACCTGTATGGGACCAGACTTACTGCTACTTTAACTTCAACGGTGCATACAAAGATTCCTGGTGGGGTAATGCTATTGGAAGTGGCATTCTTGACGATCCTGCAAACTCAGCAGACGGAACGCCATTCTGGAATATTGACGGAATGAGTGGTACCGGATATTGGGACGGACTCTTCTTCCGCAATGCCAGTGATAATTTCGTGACTACAGGTGTTGACGTTAACACCTGGGCTGTCAGGTTCGATATCAATGTCCGCGAAACGATTTATGAGGGAGACCTCAGGATAAGGCTGGGAAGTTACTTTTATCACTTCCAGCCCTGGAACGGCGTTGCCGAAGGCTACAAGACCACCGGGTGGATCACGGTGACCTGCCCGCTGACAGGATTCATGACCGATGATGGCACAGCATCTATACCTGATGCCTCTCTCGGCGGAAGTGAATTCGGAATGATCTGGAGCAGTGGTGTTTCCGTAAAAGTTAACATGGGGATTGATAATGTTCGCTTTGAACCGATGAACTAATTTGAAATTCCCTTTTACCTGAAACAAAGGGTATCTCAGATTTTATCGCTAAATTGAGATACCCTTTGTATTTAAAACAGGAGTCAACGGCAATTACATATGAGTTTTTTCTACAGGATACTGATAGTTACACTATTTTTTCTGGGAGCATGTGCCACTACTGCAGCGCAGGGCACGAAGTACGAAGCTGAAAACGGTACCCTGACAGGCAGCCTGTCAGTGCAGTCATCCGTGGCCGGCTTTTCGGGGGCCGGATATGCAGGTATCTTTCAGGATGACGGTGACAGGGTCACAGTCAGCTTTACACTGACACAGGGGGCATGGTATAAAATCTATATAGGATATGCCGGCCCATACGGCGACAAAAAGAATATCTTCGCCGTCAACGGTAACAGTGCAGAGCTCTCCTTCCCGGCCTCTGCTGCCTTCGCCGAGGTATCATTCGGAAGGGCATGGCTGAAGGAGGGAAGCAATACCCTCTCCCTTACCAAGAGCTGGGGATGGTTTCTGGTCGATTATTTTCGCATAGAGCCCGATACCGAACCTGAGATAACGGTGCAGCTACCGTATAAACTCTCAACCCCGTCGCCTCAGACGGAGACACGGAGACTCTGGAGCTACATCATGGACAGCTTCACTCACAAGATACATTCAGGTGCCATGAGCCTCAACGCAAAAGAAGAGGCCGACTGGCTGCTGGCCCAGACGGGCCGGTACCCTGCGCTGATCGGTCTCGACTTCATGAATCATACCCGTAACTACAGCTGGTTTGACAAGTCGGTGCTCATCAATGAGACGAAGAACTGGTACAACAGCAACGGCCTGGTGGCCATCTGCTGGCACTGGCGCGATCCGTTGCGCACTACTGACGCATTCTATACCGCCGATACCGGTTTTGATGTCTCAAAAATTGCCGAGACAACCTCACCCGAATACCAGGCCATGGTTGGCGACATCGATATCATTGCGGGTTACCTTAAGCAGCTGAACAGTGAAAATATTCCCGTCCTGTTCAGGCCACTTCACGAAGCTTCCGGAGGGTGGTTCTGGTGGGGAGCAAAGGGCCCGGAACCCTGTAAAACCCTCTGGAGACTCATGTTTGACCGTTTGGTTAACCACCACGGATTGAAGAACCTGATCTGGGTCTGGACCACCGACGCCGCAGCCAACAGTCATGACTGGTATCCGGGTGATGAGTACGTGGATATCCTCGGAGCGGATATCTATGCACCCGACGGCGACTTCAGCTCGCAGGTGCTGACATACAACGCCATAAAGGAGAAGTTTGGCGGCCGAAAGTTGATAACCCTCAGCGAGAACGGTCCCGTTCCGGACCCCGATC
>JAVEXM010000167.1:0-4193 GCA_034004025.1 Bacteroidales bacterium | reverse complement strand
GATGCCCGTTACCAGCAGACATTCATTTACTCGCTTCGCAGAAGACTGTTCCGCAAGATTATTATGGCTGACTGGCAGTTGCTCAACAGTCGCAGTAAAACCAATCATCTTCAGGTTCTTACGAGGGAGGTTCCCAACCTTGCCAGCTATTATTTTTTTTATCTGCGGCTTCTCACTACAGTTATTATGACCGGTGCCTATACCGTATATGCGATGCTCATTTCAGCCAGGTTCACCCTGGTTATAATAGGAGTGGGGATACTCATGTTTTTCATGTTACGGCGGTTTCTTGCACGTTCATTCCACCTGGGACAGGGGTATGTCGATTCCTATAACAGGCTTCTTAAGTACATCGATGATTTCTGGCAGACAGTGAAGATTGCGAAGGTCCACAGTTCTGAAGAGTACTACTCCAGCCGTTTCGATGAGGCAAATGTATCACTGCTGAACATGGAGTACATGATGCAGAGGAACTGGTCGCTGCCGCAGCTGATACAGCGTATTGCCGGGTTGATTGTGCTGGCGGGCATTGTATGGCTGGGCTACAGGTCCGGTACTACCCCGATGGCATCTTTTGTAATACTCATCCTTCTTTTTTCAAGGATATTTCCGCAGCTGATAGCTATCAATACAGACATCAGCATGATTCTGTCCAATGTGGCATCGGTGAAGCTGGTTATGCAGCTTGATGATGACCTCCCGAATGGCGATTTGCGAATTGCGGTTTCCGGACCGGAGAGCCGGGAGTCCGGAAGTGGTGTGGATTTGAAGGTGGGAATAAAGCTGGAAGGAATAGGTTTTGCTTACCCTGACGGGGAGCAGTTGTTTAGCGGATTCGGGGCTCACATCAGGGCCCGGACCATTACAGGTATTGTGGGACAGAGCGGCCGGGGGAAGACGACACTGATTGACCTGGTGGCGGGGTTGCAGAAGCCTGCTGAGGGACGGATTCTGATTGACGGCGTTTTGCTTGATGATGATCTGCTCCCCCGATGGAAGGCGGGGCTGGGTTACCTGCCCCAGGATCCTTTCTTCATTGATGGAACCCTGAGGGAGAACCTTGTGTGGGATAGCAGCTGCGCCATCAGTGACGATGAGATAATGGCGGTTCTCAGGCAGGTCAATGCTGTGCACCTGGTGACGAGATTCAGGAAGGGATTGGATGCCTTTGTAGTAAATTATCATACTTCATTTTCAGGGGGTGAGTGCCAGCGGCTGGCACTGGCCAGGGTACTATTGCGGAAACCTTCAGTATTACTTCTTGACGAGGCCACCTCGTCTCTTGATGCTGAAAACGAAGTCACAGTGATGGAGGTACTGGCGAGGCTGAAAGAGCAGGTAACAATAGTATTCGTGACCCACCGTGAATCGGTCACCAGGTGGTTTGATGAAGTGATAAAGATTTAAGGTCGGGAATGCCAGTTGGCAGTACCAGTCAGCAGTTTGAGACTGCGACGAAGGAGCAGGATCAATCCCGTATCCGCCAGCTGGCGGATCGGGACGGCAGTCTGAAAAGGCAGGAGAGGGGCGAGCGTTAATAAATGACTCTGTGAGTCATTTTAGCGAGCAGCCAGGGTGCAGGGGAGGTTTGCAACCTATGCTCGTAGAGCATAAAAAATTGTAGAACAGAACGTTAATCTATATTATGGTTGTAGACCATAAAGAATTGTAAATGCAAAAAAAGGTTTTCGTCAGCGGTTGCTTTGACATGCTGCACTCGGGGCACGTTGCGTTTTTTGAGGAAGCCGCATCGTATGGCGACCTGTATGTGGGGATTGGCTCAGACCGCACAATAAATGAGCTGAAGGGGCGGCGGACAATTAACGGTGAACGCGAGAGACTATATATGATCAGGTCTCTCCGCTGTGTGAAGGATGCCTGGATCAACCAGGGTTCGGGGCTGCTCGACTTTGAGTCGGAGATCCGGGAGCTGCGGCCCGACATCTTCTTTGTCAACGAGGATGGCTATACTCCGGATAAAAAACGGCTCTGCAAGGAGCTGGGCATAGAATTGGTTGTGAGCCGGAGGGTGCCGGTGAACGGACTCCCGCCGCGTTCTACCACCGAGCTGCGCAGTGAGTGCCGCATACCGTACCGCCTGGATCTTGCCGGCGGATGGCTCGACCAACCGTATGTCTCGAAATTCTGGCCCGGGGCGGTGCTGACGATATCAATCGAACCCGACCTGGAGTTCAATGACCGCAGCGGGATGTCGAGCTCCACGCGCAAGAAGGCGGTGGAGTTGTGGCATACTGATATACCTGACGGCGACCCCCATCTGCTGGCACGGACACTCTTCTGCCTGGAGAATCCTCCCGGGACAACTTACGTCAGCGGCTCGCAGGATGCGATAGGGATTGTATTTCCCGGTTTGAACCGGCTTGATTATGCGCCCGGCGAGTACTGGCCGGAGAAGATCACCACGGTAAATGATCCGGAGGTGCTGGATTTCATCGAGCGACATTTGTGGTTTATCACTCTGCCTCCCCGGGATGGCTCCTTTAATGTACTGAAACATACCAATATCACTTCTGATGGAGCCCGTGCCCTGGCAGAGGCTGCGGATGGTGTGTGGGATGCACTGCTGGCGAAGGATACCAACTGTTTCGGGAAGTTGTATCGTGCCTCCTTCGAGGCGCAGGTGGCGATGTTCCCGCTTATGAAGAGCCGGGCGGTGAGCGAGACGATAGAGCATTACCGGGACAAAGCCTTGGGATGGAAGTTGGCCGGCGCCGGCGGGGGCGGGTACCTGGCACTTGTCTCGGAGAAACAGATTGAAAACGCGATAAGAATAAGGATACGGAGAGAAAGAACGACCTGATCAGCTGAAAGTTTGCAGTTTGAGGCTGAGACGAAGGCGCAGGATCAATCCCGTATCCGCCGGATGGCGGATCGGGACGGCAGTATCAGTGAGCAGTGGGCAGTAATGGGCAAAAATGGTTGGATATCAGGTGGATTTTGACTATATTTGGGTATAGACATTGAGTATGTATAGTCCGGAAATAAAGGCATTTATCAGGGAGAAGAGCAATCTTTTCTGGTCTATTCCGAAGGATAGAAAAGAGGAGATCAGTCCCGGTTTGCTGGTTGAGACAATTCTGAATTATGGCTCGATGGATGACGTCAGAAAACTTATCAGACTAATGGGTATGGAGGAGGTTGCGAGAGTATTTTTTAGTGCAAAAGGAAGGCAAAAGTTGAACTATTACCCTCAAATTTACCACTACTTCTCACTCCTGTTCAAAAAATATGCATAAGGAAATCCTTTCAGAAAAACAAAAGGAATTGCTCCCTTTGATCAGGCAGTTCAGCAGTGAGTATTATCTTGCAGGAGGGACAGCTGTAGCATTGCATATAGGTCACCGTCGGTCGATTGATTTCGACCTTTTCAAATTCTCTTCTGTCAACCATAAAAAGAATATCGATAAAATAGCAGGCTTGCGACTGCCCTACGAAGTGACCTGGCGGGAAGCAGGCCAGATGAATGTTACTGTGGGTGATGTTAAAATGACATTTCTGGAGTATCCTTTCCATGTTATGCCGAAGAGGAAATTCGACAATATCATTAAGATACCTGAGCTGATCGATCTTGCCGCTATGAAAGCCTATGCACTCGGCAGACGCTCAAAGTGGAAGGATTATGTCGATCTTTATTTCATCCTGAATAATTATTTCTCAATAACAGAGATATCTTCGAGGGCTTCAGAAATATTCGATCAGCTGTTTTCCGAAAAGCTTTTCAGGTCGCAGCTCAACTATTTCGTTGACATTGATTACTCCGAATCGGTTGATTATGTTGGTAATCCGGTTACCGAAGAGCAGATGCGAGCCTTCCTTACTGAAAAATCGCTCGAGGTCAAACTCTGAAAGTCTTGATCTTGTAATTAGCAGTATTACAATGCTTTATGGCCTACGGCCAATATCGCGTAGCGGTTAAAGCATTGTAAAACGCATGGTCCCCCCCTCCCCCCAACCCCTTTCATTCTGCAGGAATTTTCCTAATTTTACGTGAAACAGCGATATGTCAAAAACAGCACTTATAACCGGCGTGACCGGGCAGGATGGCGCTTACCTGAGCGAATACCTCCTGAAAAAGGGATACACGGTGCATGGCACCAAACGCCGTGCATCGATGTTCAACACCGAGAGGATCGATCACATCTACCAGGATCCGCACCTGGAGCACCGAAACT
>JAVEXM010000166.1:0-4201 GCA_034004025.1 Bacteroidales bacterium | reverse complement strand
GAGCTTCGCTACCTGACAGCCCCGGGCAGCAGGTTTGTGCGCACCCAGAGCCAGGACATACGCATGGATGAGCTGGTGGAGAAGGTGCGTGCCGTTCAGCCCGGTATGATCGTTGTCGACAGGGCTGTCCACGGCAAGAACCAGAACTACCTCACCCCCGAGAACCGTGTGCCGGAGAAGGCGCTGCCATACCCCTGGGAGTCATGCATTATAGCAGGAGGGGGATGGGCCTGGGTGCCCGACCCGAAATTCATGCCTGCCCGCGCGGCGGTGCAGCTGCTGGTAGACATCGTGGTCAAGGGAGGCAACCTGCTGCTTAACATAGGTCCGGCACCCGACGGCACATGGCCTGACGGGGCATACACCCTGCTGGAAGAGATGGGCAGGTGGATGAAGACAAACGGCGAGGCCATATACGGCACAAGGGCGATGGCCCCCTACAAGGACGGCAAGGTGTGCATCAACAGCAAGGGCGATGATACATGGTACCTCTTTTATATGGCAGAAGAAGGTGAAACGATGCCTGCATCGGTGACGATGAACGGTCTGACATTGCCCGCGGGAGCAAAGGTCACCATGCTGGGTGCGGGAACACGGTGCAGCTGGAAGAACGGGGAAGACTCCTTCACGGTATACACTCCTTCGCGACTGAGAAAAGATCCTCTGTCAGACTATGTCTGGGTGATGAAGATCGAGAAACAATAACTCCTGATGAACTTTTTCCAGATGAACCTCTGTCTGCAGTGATGCTCGGGGGCACTTTGATGAGCTTTCAGGGACCTCCATAAAAGACGCGCCACACAGACCTGTTTTTGATGCCAGAAGCACCCCGATCTGTGTGGCATGACAGGGAAATGGGGGGAAGAACCACCTGTCATTGTCTTTCAATTTAAAACCCTATTCTGCCTTTAATTGAAATTAACAGGGATAAAGATTGAATAAAGAAATAACAATGCCAAAGCTATTTTCGGGGTTTTGTATGAAGAGTGGCATCTAAAGTACGAAGAGGCCCTTTCAGGTGATAATGTGAAAATGTGTTAAATTTTTAGATGCCCGGTATGTGATTCTTCATGTGATCCATCAGCACTTTTATCTTGTCACGCGAGATCTCACACCTGAACTCCTTCTCCCCCTTCATGAAGACGCACTGCTGTTGCCTGATATCGATACGGGCCAGATACGATGTATTAATGATGCACGACCTGCCGGTTCTGAAGAACTGTTTTCCCAGGTGCCCCTCAAGCGCTCCCAGCAGTGCGGTTACCGTCTCCGCTCTCCCGGTGATGAACTGGAAAGTTGAATAGTTGCCGTCGGCAGTAATAAAGACCACATCATCCGTATCAATAAATGTAACACCGGAGACTCCACGGAATATAAGTATCTTTTCATTTTCGAACAGGGCATCCGATCGTTCCAGCGCTCCCTTTTTCCCGTTATTCATGAACCGTTCCAGCGTCTCGCGCAGACGGTCAGGGTCAATTGGCTTGAGCAGGTAGTCGAATGCGGCATAGTCAAAAGCTTTTATTGCGTACTCGTCATGAGCCGTTGTGAAGACCACATGAGGATTGCTGCTGTTGAGCTTTTTGAGTTCCGTCAGGATATCAAAACCTGACATTCCCGGCATGCGGATGTCGAGAAAGAGCATGTCGGGTTCATGGATTGTGATCAGGTCGACGGCTTCAAAGGGGTCTGTCGTTGCTGCCACTACAGTTGCCATGCCGGTGGCCTCCAGCAGCCCCGACAGCAGGTCAAGCGCCTCCTGTTCGTCCTCGACGACAATTGCTCTTATGATCTCTCTGTTCATATCCTGTGACTGTTATTTAAATGTTGGTCCGGTATCTGCGGGAAGGGTGAATGAGTAGTCTGATGGCAGGAAGACCCTCACCTCGGTGCCCGCTGCCGTGTCGTCATCATCCAGGTCTGTTAGGGTGAAGGTTATCTTCTCACTGTTTACCTTGTTGATCATCTCAATGATGCTGGCTATGTTCTTCAGCCCGGTGCCTGCACCATGCGTGTGAATCGCCGAGGCCGCTGCCCTGCCAATGCCGTTGTCGCGCACCCTCACCTCAGTGCCGCCGGGAACGTTGTTGATCTTTATTTCCAGGAGTCCCTTCCCTTTCTTGTTCTCAAGTCCGTGCTTCAGGGCGTTCTCTGCAAAAGACTGTATGATCATCTTCGGTACGGGAGTGCTCAGGTTTACACCGGGGTCTACGGTGATGCTGTAGTCGAACCTGTTGCTGAAGCGGAGCTTCTGAAGCTCACAGTAGCGGGTGACGAAATCAAGCTCCTGCTCAAGCGGCTTGAGCAGCACCGCACTGTCGGTGAGCACCGCGCGCAGCAGATGTGAGAGCTTGATGAAGTAGTTGTAAGCCTTCTCCTTTTCACCTTTCATGATCAGCGAGCCGACGGAGGTAACGGCATTGAATGTGAAGTGAGGATCGAACTGCCTGATGATTGAGTTGAGCTGCAGCCGGTAGCTCTCAGCCTGACGGCGCGCCACCTCAACCCTGTTCTCTATGACACGGCGCCGTATACGCCATATCAGGAGCACCAGGAGCACCAGACCCAGCAGGCTGAAAAGGATACGCGCAAAGAATGACTGAAAGAAGGTGGGCACAACCGTTATCAAGAGTGTGTCGGGCTCCGATGCCACAACCCCGTCAGCATTGATCGAAAGCAACTCAAAAGTATATCTGCCCTGATGCAGGTCGTTATAGGTCACCCGCCTGGCCCCGGTCTTCGACGACCAATTGTTGTCAATGCCTGTCATCCTGTACTGGTAGGTTATCTCCTCCGGATTCCTCGTGGAGATGCCTGTATAGTTTATCCTGATGGTTTTATGACTGCCCCTGATTTTCAACTGGCTGATGGTATCGTAAAACAGTGCAGTATCCATGAGGGTTACCCATTCTGATGATTCTCCGGGGATCTCTGCAGAGGTGATATGACACAGCGGGGGGCGATCGTTGGCGACGATCCTGTCAGGATCAAAACGGATCAGCTTGTCAGAGGTCAGGATCCACCATCTGCCTTCCGCGTCCATGATAATACCGTTATCCTGGCAATCGTTGCCGGTGAAGCCTGCATTTTGGCCTATGATCTTGTAATAGTCAGGCTTGCCGCTGTAATATTTTTCCAGGTCAATGATGCAGATGTCCACCATGCGTCCTACAAGCAGCTTACCATCCCCGAGATCGCGTATGATGTTGGCCGGCAGGTTAACCGTCTCCGGCAGGGCCGCGCTGAATGCAGGCTCATCGGGATTGCAGATGAAGAGCCCGTCGGATCCTGCACTCCAGATGCTTCCCTTGTGGTCACATACCAAGCCCCAGACCATCTCTGCCGGCGCCGGGGCATCGCGAAAGGGCACGAAGTTCTTGCCGTCGAAGAAGACGACACCGTAATGACCGGCGAGCCAGTAGTTGCCGTTTTTGTCCCGGGCGATGCCTTCCACTATTCCGTATCCCGGCCATGACATCTCCTGGTAAAAAGTCATCTTTTTTCCCTGTAGGTGATATAGTCCCTTGTCGGCCCCCACCAGTATGCTTTTGTCGACCGGATCCTCGTATATGATGCATATCTGAATACTGTCAGGCAGCAGTTCGGATTTTCTGAATCGGGTGCCGTCCCATATGATCACCCCATTTATTGTTGAGAGCCACACCTCGCCGTTCGACAGGGTTGTGCTTCCCCTGAAAAAGGCATTGTCGCCTCCGAAGATATGCTGATAATCATTTCGTTCCGTGAAGTGTTCCCCATCAAAATATTTTAGTTCCCCGTAGACTGACCCGATCCAGAGTCCTCCCCGGGGGTCGGCTGCCAGGGCCCAGCTCTCGTCGGGCAGGCCGTTTTGCTTGTCATATTCCACGAATGCATCTGACATCAGCCGGTAGATGCTGGTCTCGGTTCCGATCCACTCCGTACCCTCGCGGTCAATAAAGTTGAATGCAAGGCTGCCTCCTTCCCAGTGAAAGGGGTAGACGCTGTGGATGAGAGTATCGGGTTCATTGATGAAGAGCGGTTCCCCTTCGGCGAGGCTGACCTTTGTTGCCGGACCTTCATGAACCATGGTCAGCGAACCGTCATGATAGGCATAAACCTCCCTGTTCCCGCCGATGAGATAGAGGGTTTTGTTGTGGGGGTTGGCAGCGACGGGTTGCAAATTGTGACCGTGCATTGCCGGGATCATCGAGGTGAAGTT
>JAVEXM010000048.1:15062-20219 GCA_034004025.1 Bacteroidales bacterium | reverse complement strand
AGATCAACTGAAGGAGAAGATTCTGAACTGCAGGCGGTGCGATCTGTCAAAAACCCGTAATCATGTCATTTTCGGAGAGGGGAACCGTGATGCCGCAATCATGATTATCGGTGAGGCTCCGGGCCGTGACGAGGACCTCCGGGGCAGGCCTTTCGTGGGAAAATCAGGACAGCTTCTCGACAAGATACTGGAGGCTTGCGGATTCACACGCGAAAAGCATGTCTTTATAAGTAATATTGTAAAGTGCAGGCCCCCGGAAAACAGGGTCCCCACTCCTGCAGAGGCCGCTGTATGCATGCCGTGGCTGATCAACCAGATTGAGCTCGTCAACCCCGGAATAATGATCCTGCTCGGCTCAACGGCACTGAAGTACATGGCAGGCTCCGATTACAGGATCACACGTGACCGCGGAAAATGGATCTCATGCCAGGGAATCCAGACCATGCCTGTCTATCACCCTGCCGCACTGCTGCGTGACCCCTCACTCAAACGTGATACATGGGAAGATTTTAAGAAGATCGTCTGGAAATACCGTGAGACCTGTGACCCGAATCACTATTCGGCACATGTCTGACAAAGCAGCAACAAATAATTCATCACCATGACAACAACCATGAAAGTATTCGTTTTGACAGAAAACAATCCGGGTCCCCTTACCGGCGCAGAACATGGCCTTTCATACCTGATTGAATCTGACGGCAGGAGAATACTGTTTGACACCGGACAGAGCAACCTCTTCCTGAGAAATGCCGCCATAATGGGAGTCAGCATGGAAGACATTGACATGATAGTACTCAGTCACGGGCACTATGATCACGGCAACGGGCTGGAACATCTCAGCGGAGGCACCCTGCTCTGCCACCCCGGCTGTTTCATCAGGCGATACAGGCAGAGCGACCACTCATATATCGGCTTAAAAAACTCAAAGGAAGAACTGGCCGGGAAATTTGAGCTGATCACATCGCGGGAACCGTTCAAAATCACAGAATCAATCGTTTTTGCCGGTGAGATACCAAGGGTTACACCGTTTGAATCACAGCGAACCACGTTCCTGCTTGAGGATGGCACTCCCGACTTCGTTGATGATGACAGTGCCATCATCATATCGCTGCCAGGAGGACTGTTTGTCATTACCGGTTGCGGACATGCCGGGATTGTCAACACGATTGAACATGCATCCGCAATTACCGGGATTGATAAGATCTGCGGCATTATGGGTGGATTCCATCTTAAGGAAGAAGACCACCAGACAATCGAAACAGTAAATTATATAAAGAATAAAAAGGTTGAGCACGTAATCCCTTCGCACTGTACAACGGGAACTGCTCTTGCCAGGTTCCGGTCCACCTTTGATTCCAGACCTGTAAGAACGGGAGATATTCTTTCATTCTGAAGCCGGGAGTGATAAAACTCCGGCATTCCCCTGAAAAAAATAGCGGTGAAATGAACATATGTTCATTTAATTTATTATATTTGACTGTTGAAAAATCAATATGTCGAACTTAAAAAATATGAATTTATGCCATTAGGAGATCGTACCGGACCTTCGGGAATGGGTCCCGGAACCGGAAGAGCAATGGGTTATTGCTATGGATATGATTCACCCGGATATACAAAAGGTCAGGGTAGAGGAATGGGCCGCGGAGGCTGGTCAGGCTACGGCAGGGGCATGGGTCGCGGACGCGGCTTCATGGCAGGAAGAGGCTGGGGCCTCAACGCCCCTGGTTTTGCACCCGGATACCCCGCTGCAATGCCTGCCATAGGAAAGGATGAGGAGATCAAGATGCTGAAATCGCAGATTGAATACCTCTCCAACGAGCAGAAAAACATCGAAAAACGGCTCAAGGAGCTGGGCAAAGAGTAGCAGAAGAGATCTGACACAGTCAGAGAGGAGAGCTTTTAAGCGATCAGTTTAAGATCAATTCTTTCAGTGCCGGAAGATCAGCATATCTTAAGGTATGCCGGGTTTTCCGGCACTTTCAGTTTCCTGCCGTTAAGCCCGTCATACTTGGTTTCGGGATTATAACTGATGCCCAGTTTATCAAGCAACGGTTCCACAGCCACCTCATGGGTCTGCAAACCTATATCCCACGGATCATAGCCGAGAAGCAATCCTGTCAGCTCCTCGTAGGTCAGAACGGGGATTCCATAGCCGTCAGCACCGTATGTTTTGCCATTCATCTCTGCAATGACATATTGCCAGCGGTCGAGAAAATAGGTGCATCCCGGGCAGTTGGCAATTATCAGGTCAGGTTTGAAGGGTTCCATCGAGTCAAATTTCTTTTTGGAGTTGGCGACAGAATAGCCCCTGTTTGACTTTATGATATACTGCCTGAAGCCGAACCCGCAGCAGTGCCTGCGCTCAGGGTAATCTACCTGGTCTCCTCCCCATGAGTCTATAAGTCCGGCCAGCACATACGGAAACTCCGCCCCTCCTATTCCCTTCTCCGGGAAGATCTTGGCATAGTGGCATCCGATATGGTCAACTACCTTCAGCGGCTCACCTGTTGAGGCATTCACCAGCCGCTTCCTGATCTTTGCGCCGAGCTTATCCCTGTACTTGTAGATCACATCGCTCGCATGAACCAGGTTTTCAGGTATCTCGAAACTCTTTCCGGTGGCATTAAATAGTGCCTCATGAGCCCTCTTTTCGATGTCAGGATTGTGTTTCCAGGTCTCGAGCACCTCAACGTATATTCCAAATGATGTCACACAGGAGACAACGAAGTTTTTATAGCCCGCTTCATTCATCAGGGCAAACTGGCGGGCCACAACCGTCATGATGGTCTCAAACGGCAGCACTCCTGAGTGATAGGCTATGCCTGTACATGATGTCTGCCTCGGATCATCGAAAACATCAAGACCGAGTTCATCCTGCAGTATCTTCAGATACAACCCCTCGGCAGCAGGAAAAAAGTTCTGCCTGATGCAACTCCTTGCAAAATAATAATGATCATCTGCTATCTCCTTCTGGTAAGCCTCCCATATCTCATTTTTCCTGCTCTTCATCATTGTTCAGCATATTAAAGTATTCATCTCTCTCCTCTGTAAACTCCTTGCCTGCCTCAGCAGCCTTCCTGGCCGAGAATTCTTCTATTTTGTCAAACCGTGCAGTTCCTCCTGTTTCATCAAATATTCTTCTGAGGTCGTCAAGCGACTCCTGCGTTGTGTTCCTCAGGGTGCCGGCCTGCTCTTTACCGTAGCTGGTGCTGAACCGTTCAAGCGTCTCTTTCCTGTTCTCCCTGAGCCATTCCCATACCGGGCCCTGCTCAGGATACCATTCATTCTTAACTTCGTCTATGTAGACACAGTATCCGTACTTCAGAATATGATCTCCTACTGTGCGTTTTACCACCAGCTGTTTGCGTCCCTCCCTGCTCTCGGCAAAGAGTCCTGTCTCTATCGAGAGTGACCTGAGCGACTGTATGATATAACACGGCACATTGCCCCTGGGGCATCGGGTCTTGCACGACAGGCATTCACCGCATCTCCATATGGTGTCACCAGACAGGAGCTGTCTAAGTATGCTCTCATCCTTCTGCTGCACCATGTCCACAACCATCCTTGGGTCGTAATCGCTCACCTCGGCGGCAGGACAGACAGAGGTGCAGATGCCGCAGTTGATGCAGGCATTCAGTCCCTCGCGGTACCTTATATCCCTTTCCAGTTCTTTGTACAGATCTCCCATATCCAACGTCTAAATATTTTGTATGATCTCCTCTGCCCTCTTACCTGTGACCTTTACTTCACCTGAAAATCCCGGAGATAGAATTTATTTCCCTCGTAGAAAGAGCACTTGATCAGCCTCTGGCTCAGCAGTGACTCAACGATGCTGAAATCAGCACCGTTTTTCATGAGCAGTTCCCTGAGGGAATCCTCCCTGAGTGGGTGGACAGCGGTTATATTGAGTATGTCTTCATATATGTTGCCTGTAAATCCGGTATCTACCCCTTCAAATCCTGTCAGCAACTCGGTATCAATACCCTCCTCCCTGAATATTTGCCAGGCAATATTCACACTCTCCACCCCGGGTGCCATAACACCTTTTTCTGCAGGAGGCCTTATGGGTATGGAGATGTAGGCTTTCCCGGCTTTCATGGCAGTGATAATTGCTGCTACACCCCTGAGGTTCTCCTGGCTGTCATTTATCCCCTTGCAGAGCAGGGTCTCCGTCCGCAGCTTCCCCTGATATTGTCCTGCAAAGAGCATCACTCCTTCCAGCAGGGTGTCAAATTCGAGTTCCTCCGCCGGGCGGTTCACCTTCTGCCAGGTGCCGGCATCGGCGGCGTCAACTTTCAGCGAGACCCAGTCAGCCTTCATAAGCTCGCTGCGAACATCCGGATCGGACAGCATTGACGAGTTGGTGATGACTGCAATCGGGATATTCAGTCTCCCGAGCATCTCAATCGACCTTCCGAGGTTTATGTCGAGCGTGGGCTCACCGTTGGAGACAAAGGTCAGGTAATCAGGCCGGTCATCCGGCAAGAGCTTCTCAAGGTGACTCTCAACCTCACCGAAAATCTGTTCAGGGGTGAAGAACGACTGCCGGGTGAGGCTCGGTTCTCTCGTCTGTCCCACCTGGCAGTAGATGCAGCTGTAAGAACAGACTTTAGGTCTGATGATATTGTTTACGCCAAGGCTCTTGCCAAGACGTCGCGAAGGAACAGGACCGAAACTTATCATGATTCTTTATTTACTGTTTTCTGTTTTTGCAATGACGTCATTGTAAACCACGTAGCTGCCCTTCTTCACCCCAAGATATTCGGCAATGACATCGCATTTGACCATCAGCAGGAAGTATATCCGGCGGTCATGCTCTCCTATCAGTCCTTCAAGGTTCCCCTGTCCCTTGGAGATGATCAGGTCTGCATCCTCATAATATCTGCGAAAAACGTCGCCTGATCTTGAGACCACTGTCGTGGGAGCGTCATATCCACTGGAGATCACTCTCGTCACCCCGGTCATCCCGACATATTCAGCATCTTCCATGGTGGCGTCATTTATTGCCGGAGCCCCTCTGACAGAGAAGGTGAGGCCGGGGTGCGACATCTCGGTGATGAGAAGCTTGTCAAACACTATCTCTCCTGCATTGTCGCCGATATAGAGTACCCTCTGTGCCTTCCGCAGTTCTTCTCTCATCCGGCCGGTATGGTCTAT
>JAVEXM010000048.1:0-14962 GCA_034004025.1 Bacteroidales bacterium | reverse complement strand
GGTTAAACCGTGAAGAATTATTCCGCGAAAAATGAAAATTATTTTATCTTTGCACCCTCAAACGGTCCCGTAGCTTAACTGAATAGAGCATCTGACTACGGATCAGAAGGTTACAGGTTTGAATCCTGTCGGGATCACAAGAAATCATCCTGCGTAAGCAGGATTTTTTATTCGAATAAGCTGAAGAAGCTCGCTTCTGAAAGCTTATGAAGAAGAAAAAATGCCCGCCGAAGGCGGAGGATTTCTTGTCCGGAGCCCCCTCTTACGGATCACGCCGACGCCAGGAGGCGTAATCCTGCACACCGGTCAAGCTCGCCCCCCCTCCTAGCCATTTATCTCCAGGTCGTGAACATACTTGTTATTGTCTGTCAGGAAGAGCTCGAGAGTGATGGAGTAGGGCCTCATGATGACGACTATCTTGCGGCAGGGACTTAACTGCTCATCATTCTTCACAGTACAGTAGTAATGCTTGCAGATGCCGTCAAACCTGTCCTCTTTCTCCTCCACACGATAAACATTCAGTACCAGTGGACTGGTATTACCGTTCAGGTAGTTGGAGATGGTTATCTCCCTGTCGCTGATAAAGATCGACCGCTCGGTGCGGTCAATCTCAAAACCGTCTTTTCTTATTGTGGCCGTCCGGCTCCTGTAGGTCTGCGAAAAAGCATCGAGGCCGATCAGCAAAACAATCAGAAGCAAAAACAACTTTTTCATGATCAATACTGTTCAGGTTTTGACGATGAATAAATTAAACTATGTAATCCAATCAGTAAGGCTTATACGGACAATTCACATTTTTGTTCGATTCAACAGCAGAATCCGGACACTCCCCGGTGTAGCCGGAAATTATTATCAGTGTTTTGTAAATCAGGGCCTTTTATGTTGTATCTTTGCACAATGCAAAATGAAATAACTGTTAACGACCGTTTTCCTGAATTAAATGAGGAAAACATTAAGGCTATGGCCAAACGCAGAGAAGAATATTCACTTCACAGGGATATCCGTGCCAGGGAAGAGAATGAAGCCATTGCGCGAAGATTTGAGAGAGATAAAGAAAAACAAGGCTGAGATGCCGCTTCCCTCCTGCTAACCACCTATTCCCATTCAGGGGCCTCACATTTTTAAAATTGATTGATGATAACATTATCGATAATCATTTCTGCCGTCGTCGTTTATCTGATCAGGCACTTCAAAAAGTAACTTTCATCCGGCCTGGATAAAAGGTTAAGCTACTGTATTTAAATATAATATCTTCAAAAAGGGGCTGTTAGTCATCAGACTGACACTGAAGATCAAAAATGGCTTGCTTAACAGCGCCCGCCGCTCTATTTTTAATTTGAATATTTTATAGCGGTCAAATGAAAACATTCGTCTGTGCGACATCTGTTGCCGTAATGTTATTGTTGTGTCTGATGCCTGCCGGGGCTCAGACCAAAGGCTCACCAAAGAAGCTGTACGATGCTCTCGGATGCAATGATCTGAAAGGCGCGCTGGCGATTGCCAGGACAATCGATGATGCAAACTACTGCAACAAATACGGTGCTACTCTTCTGATGTGCGCATCGGAGATCGGTGCAGAGGATGTCTGCAGGGTCCTGATCAGCAAGGGTGCCAACCCTGACCTGCGCACTGACAACGGCACAACCGCCTTCTACATGGCTGCACAGAACGGACATACCGACGTAGTCAGACTGCTGCTTGAGAGCGGGGCTGACATGAACGTGGCTCCTGACAACGGTGCAACGCCACTGATAATTGCCTCATTATATGGATACAGTGAGATTGTCACTCTCCTGACCGACAGGGGTGCAGACATTGATCTGCGCGACAGTCACGGATCCACTGCACTGATCATGGCATCACAGAACGGGTATGGAGATGCTGTCAGAACATTGCTCAACAAGGGGGCCGGGGCAGACCTGCAGGACAGCAACGGTGCCTCCGCACTGATCCTGGCCGCCCAGGAGGGCCATACAGAGATTGTAAAGTTGCTGCTCGACCAAGGTGCGAGGGTGGATATGCAGACGGCAAACGGCAATACCGGACTGGTACTGGCTGCCCTGAAGGGAAGCATTGATATCGTCAGGCTGCTTCTTGAACACGGTGCACAGGTCAACCTGCAGACCAACTCCGGTGCCACGGCACTCTTCGCAGCAGCATCACGGGGACACTGCCAGGTAGTGAATATGCTCCTTGAACAGGGCGCCGATCCGCTTATTAAGGACAAGCAGGGCAGGGCGGCATTTTACTACACAAAGGATTACGATGTAAAAGCCATTCTTACTGCACACAGTAACAAATAGCCAGGCCGGGGCCGGGAAGAACAATTATTGCTTTAATTTGTATTTATTACCAAAAGATCAATACCCCGGCACCATGAAAACATCATCACTCTTTCTTTTCGCCCTGTCACTTGCCCTTCTTTCATTCAGGTCCGACAAACCGGCCTATATGCTGTTCGACAATGAAGGCAAAGAGACCACCTACCAGGAGATGATTGAGAACGTCAGCTCAGCTGACGTGGTCTTCTTCGGAGAGCTTCATGACAACCCCATCTCTCACTGGCTGGAATATGAAGTCACTGCTGACCTGCACCTGAAAGCCGGCACCGGCCTTGTCCTTGGTGCAGAGATGTTCGAAGCCGATGACCAGCTGATACTTGACGAATACCTCACAGGACGCTACGCGGCTGACAAGTTTGAGGCGGAGGTCAAGCTTTGGAAAAACTATAAAACCGACTACAGGCCATTGGTGGAGTTTGCCTGGAAGAACGGTCTCCCCTTTATTGCCACCAATATACCCAGGAGATACGCCTCCATGGTATCACGGGGAGGATTTGAGGTGCTTGACAGCCTCACGGACGGGGCAAAGAAGCTCATGGCCCCACTGCCTGTGCCTTACGATCCGGAACTGAAATGCTACAAGGATATGATGTCGATGCACGGCATGCCCGGGTCAGGCGGCAGGCCCAATGAGAATTTCCCCAAGGCTCAGGCAGCGAAGGATGCCACAATGGCTCATTTTATCGTCAGTAACCTTAAGCAGGGACAGAAATTCATACACTACAACGGGGCATATCATTCGGAGAACTACCAGGGTATCATCCATTATCTCAAAATCTACCGTCCCGACATCAGGGTGGCAACCATCACCACCGTTCTGCAGGATGAGATTGAGACACTCCTTCCTGACAATGCAGGGCTTGCCGATTTCATCATCGCCGTCCCGCAGTCAATGACACGCACATACTGATCAGAAGGAGCCGACCAGCACCCCGCTGATATTCCAGTGTGAGAAGCTGCTGCCCGCGGGTTTGCCCAGGGGCACGGTCACGCTGATTGTATGCGTTCCCGGCGTGAGCCCATTGAGAGGTATTATCAGCGGCTCGGAAAGCGATCCCGGGCACCAGCCCGAACGGGAGTAGTCCGATGAGGAGAGTCCGTTCCAGAAGTTGCCGGAGGATGGGTTGAAGAGACGGTAGGTTCCGCAGTCACTCCGCCAGGGTATGTAGGACCACACCTTCCTGCCGTCAACAAAAAGCTCATTCAGCTTCTGGTTGAACTCGTCGCCACCACCCCATCCTCCGTGGCCGGTGGTGATGTAAACCATATACAGATCCTTCACTCCTTCCGGAATCTCCACACAGACCGAAAGGGTGTCACCGTCGAACATGGTCCCGTACTGCTGTCCTGCCATCTCCATTATCGGCAGGGTATTGAACAGAGATGATATCCACCTTTCCCCGGAACTTTCAGGCTCCAGCTCTCTTGTTTCCGGGTAGTATTTAATCCTCAGCGAGAGCCTGTGCCCTCCCCTGTCGTAGTTGCCTATGAAAGCCCCTATCCATACCTCACCGCACAGCAGCGGAAGATAATGGGTGATATCCTGCCTGTAAAAGGCCGAATCCTGCCAGGTCAGTCCCGGCACTGTCCGTCTGTCGTTGAAGTGCCTCACACCAAAAGGGGTAAAGAATCGCACCAGCTCCACCGGAGGCTGATATACTTCAGTTGCTGCCACACCCCGGTACTCTTTGCCGTGCCTGTCGGTGTAAAGGGGCAGCTCCGTATGGCCCCCGGTGAGTCCGTCGAGAAAAGTAAGGGGGTCACCCTGCGGTATGACGAATACCGTTCCGGTGCGGTCATAGGCATCACCTGCCGAATACTGTGTCACCTCGGCAAAAAGGGTGTAGAGGTCATGCACCTGCGGCAGCATCACCTTCTTCAGGATGACCGTGCCCCCCGCAAAGCGGTAAAGTACATCTGCCTGCCCGAAAGACGGATTGGAAACCTCCCCCTCCCAGTTTATCACCTCATTGTCAAAAACTGTTATCGTGGTGACAAAGGCTTCCCTCATGTAATGCTCAAAGGCCATCACGTCGACTACGGTTCCCGGATCGGCTGGAAGGGAGATTTTCAGATCGCCTTTCCTGAACTGCTCGACCTTTTCAGCTTCGGTAACATTGTTCCCGTTTCGCACTACCCGAAGCACCAGCCCTTCAGGCACACTGTATGCCGGGACGGGCGTACCCGCCACACCGGCATCTTCCGTATACCAAATCTCAATGGTATTGGAGAACCATGTCAGCCTGGTTTTCATGCATTCATAACCTGCTATTATCTCCTTCTCTCCCGTTAATTCAGCCACAGGCATATCGGTGAAGGACATCACAGTGCTTATTCTCGTCCCGTCAGGCATGTCAGCCAGCCGGATGTATCTCCTGCCTGCCAGGTCAATGTATGACGACTGCACCGGTGCAGGCATCTCTTTCCGGTCCGGATCCCGGGGTGTGGCGGAGAGCTTCACTGCGACACCGTCGCTCTCAATGAAGTTGCGGGTAGCACCGGGCATCTCCCTGCCGTTTACTATGGTTTTGTAAGTCACCCTCACAGGTTTTTGTGCAAGTGCACCTGAAGAATTGACGATGACAGTGATCAGGAAAAGAAGCAAGTACTTTTTCATTGTATTGGTGATTATAAAAGTGACCGCACGATGGCGGTCACTTTCATAAAGATTTACTGAAAGGATTACTTGGATTGTCCCATCCCGTAGCTGGGAGAGGTTTTGTCAAACCACAGTCTCTCGGAATTAAGGATTGATGGGGTCTTGTCAAGAGTAAAGCCCTGCTCGGTCATTCCGGCGTTGTAGTTATCAAGGTTCCAGTCGTTGGTAGCCGCCGGCATCCTCGGAAACCTGCGCGGTATAACGAGCTCTGAATTTGAAGCTTTCAGATGTTCTCTCTGCAGCAGAGTGCTGCCATAAGCAGGGAAACCGGTCCTGCGCACCTGTGTCCAGAGGTCAGCCGGTAGTCTGAAATAGTTCAGGTACTGCTGAATATGGATCTTCTCAAGGTTATTTGTGCCCCATGCATAGTCGGGCTGTGCAAGAAGAGCTTCAACCTCACCGGCCTGAAGTCCCAGGCTAGCATAATCATATATGATTGCCTTCTCTGCAATGTAGTCGAATGACTCGCATGATAGCCTCACACCCTCTTCATACCACTGCTGAGCAGTTTTGCCCATTACGGGTCCGGGGATGGCGCCTGACTCAATAAACTCGGCAAAGAACAGACATGCCTCAGAAGCCGGTATCATCACATCGACAAAATACCCTGTACCGCCGTCAAACTTCGGGTCCTGCAGTCTCCTGTTGAGCCTGGAGATCTGTATCCGGCTGGCATTGGTGATCGGGTCCTTGAAATCATATGAATAGTCGTTGTACGGATGTCCGGCAGGAGGACTGGCGCTGTCAGGTGAAGCCGGTGCGCCAAAATAGCGGTCCCAGGGCTCATCTATTGTTCCGGCATTGGCAACAAACCATGGCAGTCTCCTGCTTTCTGAAACAAAGTTGTCAACCGTAGCCTGGTCAAACTGGTTTCTTTCGAACCATATGCGAAGACGCGGGTCATGGTTTTTCTTCAAAAACTCAGTAATGTTCTTGGATGCCATGGGCGGTCCCCAGAGATCAAATGCTTGTCCCCTGTATTCGGCTGACGGAGCCCAGCGGAACTCATCCGCGGTGCTGACGATTGGTCCGGCCGGATCGGCAATGACCTCGGCTATCACAGCCTTGGCCAGCGTCGGGTTCTGCAGCATCATCCTGGCCGCAATCCTCAGCTTGAGAGTGTTGGCTGCCTTGGTCCATTTGGTCACATCACCCCTGTAGACAAAGTCCCTGTTCAGAAAACTAATCTGCTCAACGGGATGGTTCGTCGACAGAGTCTGGATGGCGAAGTCAAGCTCATCAAGCCACTGGGTGAAGAGCTGCTCCTGGGTGTCATATTTGCCTGTGTACATACCTTCATAACGGCCTCCCATGGCTTCGGAATAGATCAGCGAACCGTGAGTATCAGTTACCTTCAGAGCTTCAAGGATCTGAAGGATGTAGGTGGTGGCATACACATCCTGGTATATTGCCTTGGAGGTTGCCTCCATCTCGTCAATCTGCTTGCGCATCTCGAAGAGGTTGGCAAATATATCCATGTACATCGCCCACTCGCGTCCGTGTGTCTCACGAAACTCATTGACCTGTGGTCCGTTGAAAACGCCTGAATTGGTGACCTGTGACCAGGGCATCATGTACTGGTAATTGTCATAAAACCACTCGGTATACTGTGATTCACCGAGACGAAAAAGAGGATAGGTAAACAGTGCATCAGGAGCCGGCGACTCTACTATTTTGCTAGGGTCCTGGTTCATCTCGGCAAACTGCTCCCTGCATGAGCTGAGGGCAAGCACGCCTGCTAAAGCTATTACTATAAATATTTTCGCTTTCATTTCTTCTACTCTTTATCCTGTTAGAAACTAAGGTTGAGTTTAATACCCATTGTACGTGAGTATGGTATCTGCATCCATTCGTGAGCTGCGCCTGCATTGTTGCTTGTCTGTGCCTCCGGATGGAGATGATTTGTCATTGTATTGTAGAGATATCCAAGGTTCCTACCGTATATAAGAACGTTTATTCCACTTGATCCGATCTTTGAAGCTATCTTGTCCGGAATACGATATCCCAGAGAGAGTTCCCTGAAACTGATGTATGAATTCTCCATAAGAACATTCTCATTGATAACGCCATTGCCCCAGGAGTTGGTCTGATATACCCAGTAGCTGACATGTGTCGGCTCGGCCATGCCTGCAGCAACAGCTTCGGCATAGGTCATTCCTCCCACGTTGTGTGTGGTTTCAACCCCTGTATTGGGATCCTTCATCACAATTGTGGTACCTGCAGCGAAGATACCTTCAGGAATTATACCATCTTCATAGGTCTGTCCTGTCCAGGGGCTGGTCCAGACAACACCGCCGTGCTCGGCAGTACGATTGGCAAGAGTGCTTTCAAACACACCCAGGCCTGCACCGTACCTGCCATGGTACGAACTGATCATTCCTCCGATCTTTGCATCGATGAGGAACCCGAGCTGGAAATTCTTCCATGTAAGTGTTGAGTTAACGCTTCCAAAGAAATCGGGATTCATTGATCCCACTTCCTTCATTTCGTTACTTCTGTACAGGAGTGCACCGCGGTTGCCAGAGCTCCAGCGAAGTATTGGAAGTCCGGTTTCTTCATCACGGAGCGGCTCGGAATCAGACATCAGCACACCCCATTCACCACCGACGACGGCATAGGTACCAATACGGGTGTTGCCGTAGTTGGCACTCTCATAGAGGTTGTAGAGATCTATTCCAGGATAAAGCTCAATAATCATGTTCCTGTTCCTGGTGAAGTTGAAGTCGGCATCCCATGTCAGATCTGAAGTCCTGACCGGTGTTGTGTGCAGAGTCAGCTCAATACCTTTGTTCTGTATGTCACCTGCGTTGAAAATAATTGCAGACACGCCGGAAGAACCAGGGACAGAATTTGAGAGTATCTGATTATAGGTGTGGTTATTGTATAATGTCAGATCAAGCCCTAACCTGTTTTTAAAGAACCTGACATCAAAACCAAATTCCAGCTCATGCTTCTTTTCAGGCTCCAGATCCGGGTTGGGAACAGTTGTCGTACTGTATGTATAATAAGGTACAGAGCCATTTAATGTATTGAGTGTACCGCCACGTGTATAGGTGAACGGGTTGGTGATCTCATAGGGATCGGCACCTGTACCAACGATTGCATACGCCAGCCTTAACTTACCAAAATCAATAAAATCAGGCATCTTAAGTGTCTCAGAGAAGAGCCACGAACCTGTGAAAGAAGGATAAAAATAGGAATAATGCCCGGTCTGATCACGGTAAACCATCGTTGACGACCAGTCATTACGCCCGGTAAAGTCAAGGAAGAACTGACCCTTGTAGTCCAGGTTCAAGATATAATAGGCAGAGAGCAGTTGCCTTTCTCCGTTTACCCAGGCTTCTGTTCCGGGGGTATTTTGTGAGGCGCTCAGTGAGAATACCAGAGGAGGTATAAGACCACCGTTGGTCCAGGACCTGTTGCCAGAGTTAATGGTGTAAAAATTCTCTCCACCTAAAATAATGGTTGCATTAAAATCGTCAAAAACCTTCTTTTGAGCAATGAGTTGAGCATCCAGGCTTGTCTGGAACTTCCTGGAATGCGAAAGGCTGTAATAGCCGCCAGTATTCTGGTAGCCCTGCCCCGGCTCCTTGGTCTCACCACGAATTGCATATTCGTTGTAGTCTCCACCTATTTTTGCTGTCAGCCATGGAGTGAGATTGGCAGTGACATTGACACGCACCCTGGTGTTATCCTCCGTCTGAAGTGATTTATTTTCAAAAATTCCAAACCACAATGAGTTGTAAGGTATATTCCAGTCAGGATCGCCGTAACTTTGCTGCGGCACACCTCCGTGAGCAGCCTGATAGCGCTCATAAAACTTGGATGTATTATAACTCCTCGGGAATGTTGAATAAATAAATTCTGAGTACATCGACCTTGATGGCGGGTTTGTATTGTCAGAGGTTACATAAGCCATGTTCACATCCAGGCGCAACCATTTGACGAGTTGCTGACCAACGTTGACACTCAGTGAATTACGTTTCGTCGCATTTCCCGGGTAGACACCCTGATGATCTTTGAATGAATATGATGCGTAGTAATTTGTTCCTCCTGAAGCTCCGGAAAGCGATACATTCGTGTTGTTCTGTATGCCCAGGTTGAATGCCTGCAGCATATTATCTGGCTGAGGAGAAAAAGTGGTCCATGAATCATCATAGTCACGTACCTGTCTGCCATCCATTTTCGGTCCCCAGCTGAATCCACCCCAGTCACCCAGGTAAACAGTCTCTTCTCCGTCATCATTCTTGGGCAGGGATGACATGGGTGCAAACCTGTCCGGTAACTCATATGCATAACCTGCAAGACCGCCAACACCGAACTCATTCTGAAAATCCTGGCCGGCATAAACACTTTCAACTGCTGTGGTATGAGTGATCTCCAAACCAATTCCTTTTGTGGATCTGCCTTTTTTGGTGGTAATTAGAATTACACCGTTGAGAGCTCTTGAACCATAGAGGGCAGTAGCTGCAGCACCCTTGAGGATTGAGACGGTTTCAAAATCGTCCGGGTTAAGGTTCTTAAGGTTGTTGCCCCAGTCTGACCCCCCCCACTGGCTTCCACCGGAAACCTCATTATCAATAACCACACCATCAACAATATATATTGGCTGATTATTATTACCAAGTGTTGAGTTACCCCGGATGTTAATTCTTGTTCCGCCAAAAACACCTCCGTCAGTGTTCGTGATAAGTACACCTGAAGCACGCCCCTGCAGGGCTGATACAGGCGAGACGTTGGTTGAGACAGTTAACTTGTCTCCGGCTACCTCAGTCACTGAATATCCAAGAGCTTTCTTCTCTCTTGAAATGCCGAGGGCGGTGACCACAACCTCTTCCACGGCAACTGTTGTGGGTTGTAAAACAATGTTAATTATGGTCTGGTCCTGCACCACAACCTCCTGATCAGTCATTCCGATTGATGAAAAGTGTAATGTGGAACCACGGGGAACATCTATCGAATAAGTACCGTCAACATCAGTACTTACCCCGCGTGTAGTACCTTTAAGCACAATACTTGCTCCGGGAATCGGAAGTCCGTCATCACCTCCGGTGATCCTTCCCGTGACTGTAACATTCTGGCCCATGATAATTCCTGAGATCATCATCATTATCATCATGGACACCAAATACTTCAACAATTTTGTCTTTTTCATAACAAAGTTAGTTTTTGGGGTCGGTTAATACTAAAAATCAAAACATCAGTTATATTAAATAATAATCCGGGTTAAAACCAATGGTAAATTTAATAAATCAGGAATATTTGCATCATGATAAAATTCATATTTTATCATTATGTATTACATAAGATCAAAATGTCGAAATTAAACCCATCACAGGCAGTAATTATTCATTCGTTACCAAACAAACTTAAAGCGGTCCATAACATCGCTGTGATAAAAAGATCAATGGCAGTTAACTGAAAGGAGTTTCCGTACTGATTTGCCAGCATTTTGGCGTTACCGGCACCGTTAACAGGATCACGAGGGGCTGGGCTTTCTCACCGGATCTCACTGTACCAGATCGGCCACCCCGTCAAGGATATAGGCCGGCCTGTAGGGAAACTTGTCTACCGTTTTTACAGTGGAAATACCGGTCAGCACCAGGAGAGTGTCTATCTCAGACTCTATACCGGCAATGATGTCCGTATCCATCCTGTCTCCAATGATTATCGTCTCTTCGTTGGAACAGCCTATCTTTTTGAGAGCGATTCTCATCATCAGCGGATTGGGCTTGCCGACAAAATATGCCTTGCGCCCGGTAGCCAGCTCTATGGGCGCTATCAGAGCCTTGGTGGCAGGGATGATGCCGTTCTCCACCGGGCCGGTGAGATCAGGATTGGTACCGATGAGCTTGGCCCCTTTTAAGACGAGGTTGACTGCCTGCTCTATCTTCTCGAAGCTGTAGCTGCGGGTGTCTCCTACTACAACGTAGTCAGGATTGTAGTTATTCATCGTGAAGCCGGCGTTGTAAAGCGCATTGATCAGTCCTGCCTCACCGATAATATAAGCCGTTCCCCCCGGCTTCTGAGAAGCAAGGAACTGTGCTGTCGCCAGTGCACTGGTATAAAAGACATCCTCGTCCAGGTCAATACCCAGCCGCAGCATTTTCTCCCGCAGCTCCCTCTGTGTCCTCTCGCTGGAGTTTGTAAGGAAGAGAAACTTCTTGTTCTCCCTCTTGAGCCACTCGACAAACTCCGGAACTCCCGGAAGCAGTTTATTGCCGTGATAAATGACGCCGTCCATGTCGCTGATGAAGGCCTTCCTGCTTTTTATTCTTTCAATGACATCCCTTTTTTCCATAGTTCCTTTCTATGCCGCAAAATTAACATTATAGAGTGAAACAGTGACAAGAGAATGTTACGCTTTTATTTCGGGGCAGGATGAAACAATGTTTTTCGATATTGCAGCTTATTTATTAAAAGATTAGTTTTGAACCCTGACCTTCCTGTTGATGAAGGAGGTAATGCATTAATCACGATCACACCATAAAGTAACAACGATGACTACAATTGAATCAGCGGCGCCCATAAGCCGGAAGAATTATATCGTCGGTATGACGGTAATAGCTATATTCTTTTTCATCTTCGGGTTTGTCACATGGCTTAACGGCATCCTGATACCCTTTTTGCGTACGGCCTGTGAGCTGACTGATTTCCAGGCCTATTTCGTGACTACCGCCTTTTACATCTCATACTTTGTTATGTCGCTCCCCTCTTCAGCAGTATTGAAGAAAACGGGCTTCAAGAACGGTATGTCCATAGGCCTCTGGGTCATGGCTGTCGGGGCTCTCATTTTCATCCCTGCCGCCCTGGCGCGTAACTATGCCATCTTCCTTCTCGGCCTGTTTGTACAGGGAACAGGGATGGCGCTGCTGCAGACAGCCTCCAATCCGTATGTAACCATTATAGGTCCGCGTGAGAGTGCCGCAAAGCGCATAAGCATGATGGGCATAGCCAACAAGTTTGCCGGCGCCATAGCTCCGGTGATCCTGGGAGCCCATATACTCAAGGACTCGCACATCCTCGATGCGCAGCTTGCCGCTGCCACCGATGTTTTGGCACGCGCTGAAATACTTGACCTCCTTGCAACCCGGGTCATCAATCCCTATATCATCATGGCGGTCATACTTGTGGCACTGGGGCTGCTGCTGCGCTTTGCTCATCTGCCCGAGGTGGATACCGATGCCGAGGAGCCATCTGTCGGTGAGACCAACGTCAACAAGACCAGTATATGGCACTTCCCGCATATGATCATAGGGGCCGTGGCGCTCTTCTTCTACGTCGGCGTGGAGGTGATCGCCGGAGACACAATCATAAGGTATGGCCAGTCGCTCGACATCGGAATGTCATCGGCAAAATACTTTACCTCGCTCACCATGCTCGGGATGATACTGGGATATATCGCGGGAATCATCCTGATACCAAAAGCACTGTCACAGGTCAATGCCCTGAGGATTTCAGCCATCCTGGGGATCATCTTCTCACTGGGAGCAATATTCACGCCGGCGGCTGCACAGATCACAATGCCCTTCAGGGACCTTGTCACCTTTGATGCCGTCACTCTAACGATACCGGTCACCGTTCTCTTTGTGGCGCTCATGGGACTGGCCAATGCGCTTGTCTGGCCCTCTATGTGGCCCCTGGCGCTTAACGGTGTGGGGCGGTTCACCAAGACCGCCTCAGCACTGCTGGTAATGTCAGTCGTGGGCGGGGCCATCATACCCCTCATTTACGGAAAACTGGCTGACATCTTCAGCACTCAGGCCGCATACTGGGTGTGCATCCCGTCTTATCTCATACTGCTCTACTACTCGATCCACGGGTACAGGCTGAAAGGCAGATAACCTCTCACGTAATGAGACCTGACCTTCAGAAGATATTCAGCCACTTCGGCGCGCAGGGGACTTTTCTCACCGGGGAGAGCTTCGGCCCGGGCCATATTCATGATACCTACCGCATAATAACGGAGGAGAAGGATGGTGATGACTATATCCTGCAGCGTATCAACAATAATGTATTCAGGGATGTACCAAGGCTTCAGGAGAATATCGTTAGGGTGACCGGCCATCTCCGTGGCAAAATCGCTCAGATCCCGGGCAGCGACCCCAAAAGGGAGTGCATGACAGTGATACCGGTGACAGAGACCGGAAAATCATATTACGTAGATCAGGAGGGTAAGTTCTGGAGGATGTTTGTCTTCATCTCCGACCACCGCTCCTACGAGAGGGTAGACTCTTACCACAGGGCCTTCGAGGGAGGCAGGGCAATCGGGCGGTTTCAGGCCATGCTTGCCGACCTGCCGGGCGAACCGCTGCATGAGACCATACCCGATTTTCACAACATAGAAAAACGTCTGGAGAGCTTTCACAGGGTAACAGATGAAGACCCCGCAGGAAGGGTCGCGCAGGTCCGTGCGGAGATAGAGACCATAACCTCACGGGAAGAGGAGATGAAGGTCCTCATCAGACTGGGCCGTGAAGGGAAGATTCCCGTAAGAATCACCCACAACGACACCAAATTCAACAATATCCTTTTTGATGCCAGCGACAGGGCACTGTGTCTCATCGACCTCGACACAGTCATGCCTGGCTATGTGCATTATGACTTCGGTGACGCTGTCCGTACAGCTGCCAACAGGGCCGACGAAGACAGCCGGGACCTTGGGGCAGTATCAATGAGCATCGATATCTTCAGGGCTTACGCTGAGGGTTACCTCTCTGAGGCAATGAGCACCCTCAATGCAACTGAGATTGAATATATCCCCTTCGCTCCAAAACTACTTACATATATCATGGCCACCAGGTTCCTGACCGACTACATCGCCGGAGATGTATATTACAAGATCAGCTACCCTGAACATAACCTCCGCAGAAACAGGGCACAGATTGCCCTGCTGAAGGATATGGAGGCAAAGTATGACCAGATGGTACAGATAATCAACAGCTTCAAGAAATAAACCTTGCATGGGCATGAGCCTGCAATAGCACAGGGCATAAATGTTTCATCCAGGCCACATCAGACGAATAAAATAAACTTAGTAAAACTATGAAAAAGTCCCTCATTCTGGCAATCATCGGGCTCCTCTCCCTGTCCGCAACCTATGGGCAGCAAACCTCTGCTGCCGTCGACAGCACAAAGTACTCGGCATACTGGTGGCACAGCAAGGACATGTACGATCATCTTCCTGACAGCAGGAATGAGATAGTATTCCTTGGCAACAGCATCACTGACGGTGCTGAGTGGTTCGAACTGCTGGGCAACAAAAGATGCCGCAACAGGGGTATCAGCGCCGACGTGACCGAAGGTGTGCTGCTGCGCCTCGATGCAGTCACAAAGCTGCAGCCGGCAAAGATCTTTATAATGATAGGCGTCAACGATCTGTCGCGCAATATGAGCGTGGATGAGATAACCGCCAACTATCGTACAATCCTTGAGCGGATAGGGACGGAGAGTCCCCGCACTAAGGTGTATGTTGAAAGCGTCCTCCCGGTTAACCCTGCCACCGGAATGGCCCGCAATCATACAGACAAGACCGGGCTGATAATGGAGCTTAACGGCAGACTCTGGGCTCTTGCAACGGAATTCGGGCATACCTATATCGACCTCTTCAGCGTCATGGCCGACAGTAACAATTACCTGCCCCGAAAATGCAGTATAGATGGCCTTCATCTCTCATATGAGGGATACCGTATCTGGGCGGAGACTATCAGAGAGTATGTCAAATAATATTGTTCTACTCGCAAGTATCAGTCTACTTGGTGTTTAGGCACATCGTCCTATCTTCATTCGAAAATTAGGTTTGCATATTAGGTGCAAATTAATGACTTTTGTCATGCGATTATCAAAGGCATGCGGCAGTTTATTATACCCTGACAATAATGGAGATAAACGGAAAGTATTTCAGGTCATACCTTGAGAGAGAGGAGGCATACAGGAAACAATACAGTGCGGAACGCATCAA
>JAVEXM010000165.1:0-4228 GCA_034004025.1 Bacteroidales bacterium | reverse complement strand
TCAGGATTGGGAGCATTGATGATAACCGTGTAAGTGACAACGCCCGATGTGTTGACCGGTGACAGCCTTATCTGCTCAACAGTGCCTGCGAATTTCTCATCGGGGAATGCATCGACATCAAACTCTACCCGCTGTCCCTTCCTGATCATTCCTATATCTGATTCGTCTATATCAGCCTCAACCTGCATCTGCGTAAGGTCCTGGGCAATTGTGAAGATCTCCGGGGTGTTGAAGCTGGCTGCAACAGTCTGGCCCTCATCAACCGCCCTGTTCATCACCACCCCGTCGATGGGCGAATATATGGTTGCATAGCCGAGCTGAACCAGGGCCTTGTCATATTGCGCCTGCGAGTTCTTAAGCGTGGCCTTTGATTTCTCATGGTTGTACCTGGCCTGGTCAAAATCAGCCTGCGCAATCAGGTTCTTTTCATAAAGAGCCTTGCTCCGCTCATAATTTGAGGCCTGGTATTCCATCTCTGCCCTGGCATTCTCAAGTGTGGCAAGCGACTGCTGTACGCTTGATCTCAGTGCAGTCTTGTCAAGCTCTGCAAGGACCTGCCCCTTTTTTACCGGTGTGTTGAAGTCCACATGCAGCTTTTCAACAATACCGGAGACCTGGGTTCCAACAACCACCGAGGTGATGGCCTCAATGGTCCCTGAAGCGGTAACGGTGTTGACTATCGAGCCCTTCGTTACTTTCGAGGTCTCATAAATGTATGCCTTGCTCTTCTTACAGCTGTGAACAGTCAGCAGCGTCATTGCAACAACCGCCAGCATTCCGCCGCTTATTAAAATTCTCTTGACTTTCATTGTTATCACTCTTTAATTGTTCTTTATTTTTTTTAAAACGAAAGCGGGACTCCCCTGTAGAAGTCGATGATCTTGTGGCTGTAAACAAGCTCGTATTTTGCCTGAAGCAGCTTGCTCTCAGCCATGGTCAGGTTTGTCTTTTGTATCAGGAAATCGATAGAGTTCATGGCTCCGAGCTTAAACTTCTCCTCGGCCACATTGTACGATTCCAGAGATGCATCGTGCTGTTTGACTGCAGCCTCATAACTGATGACTGCCGACTGAGCGTCAAGGACCGCCTGCTCTACCTCCTTGCGCAACTGGTTCTTTGTGTTGAGCTCATCCAGCTCTGCAGTGGTAATTCCATACCTCGACCTGGCCACTGATGATTTGTTCTGGTTGTTCCTGAAAATGGGTATGGAAACGGATAATCCCACTGAAGGCGAGAATCCGCTCTTCAGCTGTGATCCCATCTCCGCCGCCTGGGTGAATCCTGTGCTCAGTCCGGCATTCATTGAGACGGATGGATAAAACCCTCCTTTTGCGAGTTCAAGATCCACCTCTGAACTCTCGCGGTTTATTTCTGCATTCTTGATCCGGGGCTTTACCTGAAGAGCCTCTTCATAAACAGTCGGCGCATCAGCAGCGGGCATAGTCGAGATAATGGCGTCCATATCCGGTCTTGCAATTTCAAATGACTCATCAACAGGATATTCCATAAGCTGCATCAATGTCACCTTGGCCATCTTCAGATTATTTACCGCGTTGGCGAGTGTCAGCTCCTCGCTCGCGAGCTGTGTCTTCACCTGCAGGTAGTCGCTGTTGGCAATGGCTCCGAGGCCATACCTTTCTTTTGCCAGGGCCAGTTCCTCACGGGTGGCATCAGCCTGGTTGCGGCTATTGACGACCTGCTCCTCTGCGTAGAGGACCTGCAGATAAGCGTTCATTATGTTCAGCGAGACGTTCTCCCTGGTCTCAGCAGTGCTGTACTGAAGACTTTCGAAGTTCAGTTCGGCCTGTCTGATCTGGTTCTGTGTCTGAAAACCGCTGAAGAGGGTCACGCCGCTGCTCAGAGAGGCGCTGGTGCGTGCCGAGCCATCAAACGAGGTCTCACCGCCGGTGCCGGTCACCTGCTGCCATCCCAGGTTCTCACCCAGTGAGGCACTCAGGCTGGGCCAGCGGTTGTCCCTTGCCTGTTGCAGGCTGATCTCTCCCACACTGACAGAGACCTCTGCCTTGCGTACCTGTATGTTCTCATCCAGGGCGTAACCGATGCACTCCGTCAGCGTCCACTGCTTCTCCTGGGCAAAACCCGTCATGACCGCGAGGGTTATGACTGCCGCGGCAGTCAATAATCTTTTTGTACTCATCCTTTGCATTTCGTGAAACTTGATGAGACAAAACTATAGTGCAACCATGCCGTAGAAAGAATCTTTAAGACAGCCGGGGAACCGTTACCGACAGAAGGCTGGATTTTACCGACGAATTTAGCATTGGCAATTCATCCTCCGGAAACAATATGCCTCTTTAATTGTAAATTTGATGTCTCATCAATTTCCAACAGTTATGACCACGGACGGAATGAAGGTTATTATTACAGGTGCCACAGGGATGGTAGGCGAAGGCGTGCTGCTTGTGTGCCTTAAGAACCCAAACATCAGCAATGTGCTTAGCATCAACAGAAAACCCCTCGGAATCACTCATCCCAAACTGAAGGAGATCATCCATGAAGACTTCCATGATCTCTCACCGGTGGCTGAACAACTTGCCGGTTATGACGCCTGTTTCTTCTGCCTGGGGGTTTCGTCTGTAGGAATGAAGATGGGTCCGTACCGTAAAGTCACATATGATCTGACAATGCATTTCGGAGAAACGGTGAGCCGCCTCAACAGGGATATGGTGTTCATCTATGTATCCGGAGCAGGAACTGACGGTACGGAACAGGGAAAGATAGAATGGGCCCGCATCAAGGGCAAGACCGAAAACGACCTGAGAAAGCTGCCTTTTAAAAAGGTTTACGGCTACCGTCCGGGATTCATCAGACCGGTGAAGGGACAGAAGAAAGCGCACGCCTTCTACACATACATAAACTGGTTCTTCCCTGTCGGGAAAAAGCTCAGCCCGGACTTTTTCAATACTATGGAGGAGCTGGGACTCTCGATGATAAGGCTTGTCACGCATGACTACCCGAAGGAGACCATATATGGGAGAGACATCACCCTGCTCGCAAAGGAACAAACCACCTGATTAATATTAGAACCCATGAATTATATCCTCTTTTATAAGACCGTCGACAACTACATCGAGCGGCGGGCTCCATTCCGCGAGGAGCACCTCGGGCTGATACGTGAATTCCACAGTGACGGACGAATGGTGATGGCCGGGGCACTGGCGGAGCCGGCCGACGGTGCCGTGCTGATATTCAGGGGAGACAACCCTGACGCCGCACATGACTTCGTCAACCGAGATCCCTACGTAAAAAACGGCCTGATAATAGAATGGTCAGTCAGACCGTGGAATGTGGTTACTGACTGAAAAATGCCCATGGGCCTCGTCAGTGGCTGCAGCATAAGTCATACCCGGGTGAGAGGTAAGCGCATTGCCATCTGGCAGGGCACATGACAGAGAGGAAGTGTACGTGTCTCTATCTGCCTGCAGCATCAACAAGCTGTCTTGCAGCACGGTCATCAGGAAATTTCTGAGCTAGCTGCCTTGCATAAATCATGGCCCTGCCCTTTTCAGAGTGCTCCAGGTAGAAGGTGGCCAGGGCATACAGGTAATCATAGTTGTCAGGGTCCATGCCGAGGACTTTTAGCAGATAACCTTCTGCCGCTGCGGTATTGCCCAGAGCATTCTCGAGCAGACCCAGGTTGTAGAGGATCCTCGTCTGCTCAGGCATCAGCGCAGCCGCCTTTTGGAAGTACCTCCTGCTCTCATCATATCTCCCCTGCTCGGCCAGCAGCATGGCCAGTGAGCTGTTTATCTCATGCAGCTCCGGATGCTCTGCCAGTATCTCGCGAAGAAGCCTCTCCGCCTCGCTGTAGTTACCCTGCCTGGCATATATGGTTGCCAGGTTTACCTTTGCCATGTAGAAGAGCCCGTCGATACTCAGCGCCTCCCTGTAAGATTCTGCTGCCTTCTCCAGATCACCGGCGTTGGCATACATAATACCCAGGTTGAAAGCCCCTCCCGGGAAGTCAGCCGTATATGTGTTTATCGCCCTGTACTCATCAAGTGCCGCTTTTCTGGCTTTCCTCGCGGCGGCGCTCAGCTGCTCAGCCGGCAGCTCCGACAGCCTGATGCCGGCTTCGGCGCGTATGGCTCTGACGGGGTCAATGAGGCGTGGCATCATCAGCTTTTCATAAGTGACAGCATCTGGCGGGTTGTAGCTCATGACAGCCGTATGCCGCACCTGCGATACCGGGTCTGTCAGTGCCCGC
>JAVEXM010000164.1:0-4237 GCA_034004025.1 Bacteroidales bacterium | reverse complement strand
TAACCTTATTGTTGTTCTTTGCGGGATTGCTGTATTGCCTTCGTTCAGCCAGGAAGATTCACTGAATATCCCGTATGCCGTTTCAGATACACTCGATGGAGATATTAGGCTTTTTGAAAGCGATGAACTACTGGAAATATCTCTGATGTTCGACATTACTAATTATCGAAAAATCAGGCACAAAGATGAATATCTGCCTGCAATCCTTGTTTACCATACGAGCCCCGCAGATTCGATGGTTAAAAAGCTAAGAGTGAAGAGCCGTGGCGTAACCCGACGTTCTATATGCAGTTTTCCTCCACTGATGTTAAACTTCCAGAAGAAGGATTCTGTTGCAGGGCAATTCAGCAGGGTTGACAAAATAAAAATGGTAACCCATTGCAATGCCGGCGGAGAAGATTATCTGCTGAAAGAATTTCTGGCATATAAACTTTATAATGTCCTTACGGATTACAGTTTCCAGGTCAGGTTGCTGAAAGTCAATTATATAAATACGTTCAGGGAAAGCAAGCCAATAAGCACATTTGCATTCGTAATTGAACCGGTAGAAAACTTATGTAAACGATTGGATGCGGTTGAAGTAAAAACCACGATGAACATAACACAGAAGCAGATAAGACCGGAGGTAATGGACCGAATGGCAATCTTCCAGTAAATGATCGGAAATACTGACTGGACGGTTCCGGTTTTTCACAATAACGTTCTGATTATTTCACAGGGTAATCTGCAGGGACTGGGATCAGGCATAGCAGTACCATATGATTTTGATTATTCCGGGCTTGTTGACGCAAATTATGCGGTTCCTTCAGATCAACTTAATCTTCCTTCAGTTCTTGACCGACGTTACCTTGGCATTTGCAGGAGCGAGGAGACGTTTATCAGTGACCTTAAGGAATTTGCGGATAAAAAGGAAGATTTTTACAGTGTCATAAATGAATTTGAGTATCTGAGCCCCAGGATTAAAAAACAGATGATTTCATATCTGGATGGTTTTTACAGTGGTTTTGACAAACGAAATTCAATTGTCAGGACACTCCTTAATGAATGTATAGATTTTTGAACGCTTTGTTTGATTTAGATTCATCTTCCTGTTCAATGCCGGCCTACTGAAGGTGCCTCCGGATCAATAATGTTTTCTTTGCTCCATACAGGCCCACCTTTGCGGATCAGGAAATAATCTGCTTCTGCTTATGAAGCGGAGGGATGAAAACAAAAAAGACCCTGGAGCGCCGCAGGCGGTCAGGGATCTTGTTGCAAAGGTCACCCATATCGCGGCTCATGCCAGTAATCCTCTTATCTCTTTCCCAATAATAATCCTATTTTTGTCTGCTGCGCACGCTGATTGGCGTGTTCTGTTATGGCCGGGAAACGAGACCTTACTAGAGCGCTGGGACTGGGATATGTCATTATCATAGTCATATCCAACATGCTCGGATCGGGCGTCTTTAAAAAGATTGCCCCGATGGCCGCTGAGCTGCACTCGTCCGAGTGGATATTGCTCGTCTGGCTTGCAGCAGGATTAATAACCCTCTTCGGGGCGCTGAGCAACGCCGAGGTCGCCGGCCTGCTTGCCGACACCGGCGGTGAGTTCGTATATCTACGTACCATCTACGGCCGCTTCTTTTCGTTTCTCTACGGATGGTCACTCTTCACCGTTATCCAGACAGCTGCAATCTCAGGCGTGGCATACGTCTTCACCCAGTCGCTCAACAGTATCATACCCATCCCTGACCTGCTTCCGTCAATGCAGCATCTCAACATTGGCGGTATATTCTATCCTTTCCAGGATTTCGGGATAAAACTGACCACCATCCTGCTCATACTGTTCCTGACATTCCTGAATATGTCGGGACTGAAGAGCGGGGCATGGGTCAACAAGGCCATTCTGATCATTGTGGGTGCGGGTCTTCTGGTGATTGTCATTGCCGGACTGACCGGTGGCCAGTACTCTGCCGCAGGGAGCATGGCAGCAAGCCAGTCACCCGTTCGCCACACTGTGACCCTTTCTTCGTTTTACACCGCAATGCTTGCCGCATTCTGGGCGTACCAGGGATGGGTGTCGGTAGGGTTCATCGGAGGGGAGGTAAAAGATCCCCACAGGAACATACCAAAGGGAATCATTGCGGGTGTAGCCATAGTCATTATCGTCTACCTGGTGGTTAACTATACCTATCTCAGGCTGCTCTCGATCCCTCAGCTTGAAGAGATCAACAATTCCGGAAACCAGATAGCCGGCATCGAAGCCATCAGGGGCCTATGGGGCAAAGGAGGGGTGTTGTTCATTTCGCTTCTCATACTCATCTCAACCCTGGGATGCACCAATGCCAGCATTCTTACCGGGGCGCGACCGTACTATGCCATGGCCCGGCAGGGGCTTTTCTTCCATGGGACGGGAAGGCTGAACACCCGTAATGTACCATCTGCATCACTGCTGTGGCAGGGGATATGGGCATCGATCCTGGTTCTGTCAGGTACATTTGACCAGCTGACTGACATGCTGATCTTCGCTGTCTACATCTTCTACGGAGCCACCGCCATGGGTGTCTTTATCCTCCGACGCCGCTTACCCGATGCCCACAGACCATATAAAACATGGGGGTACCCGATTGTGCCGGCAATATTTGTCCTTTTCTGCGTGGGACTCTTTTTCAATACTATCATTACCAGGCCCCGCGAAGCCGGAATAGGCCTCTCCCTTATCCTGCTTGGAATACCTGTCTATTTCCTTCTGGTAAGAAGAGCCAGGAACAGGGATGATTCACGGGGTCAGACCTTTCAGAACTGAATCTTCATTGACAGGCCGCCGTACCTGATTCGCAGGTTCATGCTGGTAAGATCCTTTACCGGCAACTGCACGAACGGTTCAAAAAGCATATGAGTTCCCTTGCCGAATGGCATTGAGTATCCGGCAGAGAAGTTTGCAAGCCCCAGGAAATCGACCCGGTTCATCAGTTCATGCTCACGCTCAACCTGTACGGTTGTGGTCATTGTTTCTAAAGAGACCCCGCCATAGGAGTCTGTCGTTGTTTTTGTGTAGGTGTTATTGAAGCTCCCGGTCATGTGCTGACTCAGATAGATCATAGTCGATGCACCTGTGGATACGAAAAGGTTTTTCTCCGCCCGCTTCCAGACCGAGAAAACGAAGTTCACAGGCACCTCCATCGAAACCACATCGATATCTGCTTCATAGGAGGAAGTGGTGCCTGACAGGCCATTCAGTTCCGGCGCAGCATAATCAAAAGCAATGTTTCCTCCTGCGAGGATTCTTTCAGGTGTGCCTTCCATTCCGTAATTGTGCCTTGCCATAGCCAGGCCGGGACGAACAGAGATCCTTCGTGTCAGCTGCCGCTCCACATAAAAGCCGATTGAAACACCCCGGGCAGTGGTTGTTGCATTGTCAACACTGGCCATCATCCCTGAAAAGCCTGTCATGATGGTGGTGGTCATCCTTTCACGGGGCAGAACAAGATAATCATTGAGGGCTTTTTTTGGTGGCAGGTTCAACCTGGAATCAGCTTCATCAGTCAATCTTATCTCTATCGGATTTGCAGCAAGATTCACCCCGGCATAAATCCCGTCAGGCTTAAGACTCTCTGTCGGAACAGCAATGGCAGGTTCATTAACCAGGACTCTGTTTCCTTCGGTGACTGACTCCCTGGTTCTCCCGGCAAGGCTGACAGTATTCCGGGTTTGTTCTGTCCGGCTTCCCGTAGCCCGCGTCTGTCCGGCAAGGCTGCCGGTTCCCCTGGCCTGCCGTGTCAGGCTGCCTGTATCTCCGGTTCGCCCGGCCCGGCTTCCCGGATCAGAGGTCTGCCCCGCACGGGCAACCATAGCCTTTGAACCCTTTTCACTCTCTGTGCTCACCGGAACTGATGCGGTGATTGCAGGTTTTACTGTATTTGTGTCAGATTTGGCCTGAATTGAATCAGTCATTTCACTCCGGCCCTGCTGTGCTGTCAGATCATCTGGTTCGCCACCCTGCCTGTCGATCAGACGGTTTATGAGAAGCACACCTGTAGTTACCAGAATAATTATTGACGCAGCCCTTGCCCAGAGCGGGATCACAAGCGTCCGCCTCCGTTGCCTCCCGTACTTCGAGGCAAAGGAGTCCCATCCATCCCCCGCGAGGTGGTCGGCATTATAGTTGTCAAATGCCTCCTTCGCCTTCCGGCTGAATATGTCGTCAAACTTACTCATGACTCTTCCTGGCCGAAGAAATTTGCCTGTAATAAAGTTC
>JAVEXM010000163.1:0-4281 GCA_034004025.1 Bacteroidales bacterium | reverse complement strand
TCATCACTATTGTCGGGAAACGTGCTGCATACCATGATAATCCTCAGGTAGGTGATGCATTTTTGGAAAGTTCTATTCCTGTGACAGCGGCAACCATTGCAGAGGTGCTGGCCAAGCCTGACGATCCGGATACTTACTTTATGGTAACCGGCGAAATTACGTCGATTACCAGTGACACATATGGTAATCTTTATTTGAATGACGGCGACGAAATCTATGTGTATGGTTGTTATCCGGGTAGGGGTGCAACAGGCGACGACAGAAAATTCCTGGTAGCTGACCTGGGCCTTAAAGTGGGAGACCAGCTGACGGTTATTGCACCGAAGGGCTCTTACCAGGGATCACCGCAGCTTGTAAATAGTATTTATTTCAGCCACGTAAGTTCGAAGTAAGTAATGCGATACTTTGTACAATAAGTGGTGTGACACGCAGCATAAGTTGCGTGAGAGATATTAAAAGAGGCTGCCTCAAAGCGAGGCAGCTTTCTTTTTTATCAGAGTGCCGGGCGTGATAAATGACCGGAGGTCGGGTTGGCGGGCATGAATGGCAGTTTGCGAGACAAGGACAGATGTCATTTACAAAGTTCATAAAAGTTAATATGTATGTTGATAAAAGAGGTATTTTCTTCTTGTCTCCTCTGACCGGCTTGTCTATTTTAGCAAAACCGGTTCATTCTTACGGAAGGTAGATTAAGTAACTTATTATCAAACTTTA
Organism: Bacteroidales bacterium; assembly: GCA_034004025.1. Lineage (GTDB taxonomy): Bacteria > Bacteroidota > Bacteroidia > Bacteroidales > VadinHA17 > SR-FBR-E99. The sequence goes on along the minus strand of JAVEXM010000163.1, from coordinate 3,567 downwards.
ATATTTTTTTGAGATCCATGGAAGATTCATTTGTCCATACAGTCCCTGTCGCCCTTACCGAAAAGGAGATGTCAAACAAGGAGGAGAAGAAAATGCTTAAGGAGGAGATCACAGGGGAGAAAAAGAGCAGGTCATCAGCCCGCAGTACAAAAAAGACATATACGTACGATGAGGCTATAAAAGCGACGCGCGGATACTTCGGCGGCGATGACCTTGCTGCAAAGGTATGGGCAAGCAAATATGCGCTCAAGGACTCTTACGGCAACCTGTACGAGAAGAGTCCTGACGACATGCACCGGAGGCTGGCTTCTGAGATTTACCGTATTGAGAAAAAATACCCGAATCCCCTTCCTGAGGAGGCCATCTACGAGGCATTCAGGGATTTCAAATATATCATCCCCCAGGGCGGGCCGATGACCGGCATAGGCAATGACTTCCAGATTGCGTCTCTTTCAAACTGCTTTGTCATTGGCAATAAGGGTGACTCCGACTCATACGGCGGCATCATGAAGATAGACCAGGAGCAGGTACAGCTCATGAAGCGCCGCGGCGGCGTGGGCCATGACCTCTCCCACATACGCCCGAAGGGTTCCCCGGTGCTTAACAGTGCACTCACCTCAACCGGGGTGGTGCCCTTCATGGAGCGCTATTCCAACTCCACCCGTGAGGTGGCACAGGACGGCCGCCGCGGGGCGCTGATGCTCTCCATCTCCATCAAGCACCCTGATGCCGAGAGCTTCATCGACGCCAAGCTGGAGGCAGGCAAGGTAACCGGAGCAAACGTCTCGGTGAAGATCACAGACGAGTTCATGGATGCCGTGGTGAACGGCAAGAGCTTCCGCCAGCAGTACCCCATCAAATCTGACAACCCGAAGTTTGTAAAGGATATCGACGCCAGCAAGCTGTGGAACAAGATTGTACACAACGCGTGGAAGTCGGCGGAGCCCGGAGTTCTCTTCTGGGATACAATCAGGAGAGAGAGTGTGGCCGACTGTTACGCTGACCTCGGCTATGAGACGGTATCGACAAACCCGTGCGGCGAGATACCCCTCTGTCCCTATGACAGCTGCAGGCTTATAGCCATCAACCTCTACAGCTATGTCAGGGATCCCTTTACCCCCGAGGCCTCGTTTGATTTCGACCTATTCAAACAGCATGTTCACCTGTCACAGCGCATCATGGATGACATCATCGACCTCGAGCAGGAGAAGATCGATGCCATCATCGCCAAGATCGATGCCGACCCTGAAGATCCGGAGCTGAAGAGGGTGGAGCGCAACATGTGGCATAACATACGGCACAAGACAGGCGAGGGAAGGCGCACAGGAATAGGCATCACCGGCAAGGGAGACATGCTTGCCGCCCTCGGACTGCGTTATGGCACCGATGAGGCTACTGATTTCTCGGTGAACGTTCACCGGACCCTGGCCGTGGAGGCCTACAGGGCATCAACGATTATGGCGACAGAGAGGGGGGCCTTCCCGATATATGACAGTGAGAGGGAGAAAAACAATCCGTTTATCAACCGTCTGCGCGAGACTGACCCTGAGATGGTTGCCGAGATGGAGAAGAACGGCAGGCGCAATATAGCGCTGCTGACCATAGCACCAACCGGTTCCACCAGCCTCATGAGCCAGACCACCTCAGGCATTGAGCCTGTTTTCATGCCCTTCTACAAGCGGCGTCGCAAGGTCAATCCCAACGATAAGGATGTGAAGGTAAACTTCGTTGACGAGGTGGGAGACCACTGGGAGGAGTTTGTGGTGTTCCATCACAAGTTCATCGACTGGATGAGGATCAACGGATACAACTACGAGGAGGTGAAAAACATGTCGGAGGGCGACATCAATGCCATCGTGGCAAAATCGCCCTACTACAAGGCCACGGCCAACGATGTCGACTGGGTAGCCAAGGTTCGCATGCAGGGGGCAATACAGAAGTGGGTGGATCACTCTATCAGCGTAACCATCAACCTCCCTGCCGAGGTGAAGGAGGAGCTTGTCTCTGAACTCTATCTCACAGCCTGGAAGGAGGGATGCAAGGGGGCAACGGTATACCGCGACGGATCAAGGGCCGGTGTGCTTGTCTCCAACAGCAAGAGCGAAAAGAAAAACGAATGGTCGCCGCTGAGGCCCAAGGTGCTTGAAGCAGATGTGATCCGCTTCCAGAACAATGAGGAGAAATGGATAGCCTTCGTTGGACTGAAGGAGGGCGTTCCCTATGAGATCTTCACCGGCCTCCAGGATGACGAGATGTTCCCCATACCCAAGAGCATAGTCAAGGGACGGATCATCAAGAACAAGGATGATGCGGGTAACACCCGGTATGACTTTCAGTATACTGACAAGTATGGTTACAAGAACACCCTCGGCGGACTGTCGCACATGTTCAAGCCGGAGTTCTGGAATTACGCACGCCTCATCTCCGGCGTTCTCCGTTACGGTATGCCGGCGAAGGATGTTGTTGAGCTGGTCTCATCGATGAAGCTCGACAGTGAGTCTATCAACACCTGGAAAAACGGGGTGGAGCGCTCGCTCAAGCGGTATATCCCCAATGGCACAAAGGCCAAGGGCAAATGCGAGAACTGCGGCTCCACGAACCTCGTTTACCAGGAGGGATGCCTGCGCTGCACCGACTGCGGGGCATCGAAGTGCAGTTGATTCAGTCTTCAGTCCACAGTCGGCAGTCGGCAGTCGGCCACCTTCGCCAGGGCTACGGCGGCTGATTCAGTCGGCAGTCTTCAGTCATTAATTAAAAGGTTGGGACGGCTGAGTTTGCCAGCGAGAGGTCAATCTCCTCCGCGGTGGCCTCATGGTCGGGCAGGTAACCTTCGAAATACTTCTCGTAGGCGGTGATGTCAAAGTGACCGTGACCGCTCAGGTTGAAGAGGATAGTCTTTGAGACTCCCTCCAGATCAGCCCGGCGTGCCTCATCAAGAGCGCCCGCGATGGCGTATGACGACTCCGGAGCAGGCAAAATACCTTCAGTCCTGGCAAAGAGTATGGCCCCCTCAAAGCACTCACGCTGCATCTTGGCTTTCGCCTCAACAAATCCGTCCTTGCGCAGCTGGCTCACAAGCACCCCGGCACCGTGATAACGCAGTCCTCCTGCGTGTATCTTGTCAGGTATGAAATTATGACCCAGCGTATACATCGGCAGAAGTGGGGTCATGCCCGACTGGTCTCCGAAGTCGTAGGTGAACTTACCCTTGGTAAGCTTAGGACAGGAGGCAGGCTCCACAGCCACAAACCTGGTCTGCTTGCCATTCGTCAGGTTCTCGCGAAGGAAGGGGAAGGAGATGCCTGAGAAGTTGGAGCCTCCGCCAAAACATCCTATCACCACGTCGGGGTAGTCACCGGCCTTGTCAAACTGTATCAGCGCCTCCTCACCTATTATCGTCTGGTGGAGGATGACATGGTTGAGCACGCTGCCCAGTGAGTATTTGGTGTAGGGGTCCTGGGCGGCGATCTCCATAGCTTCTGAGATAGCGATCCCCAGGCTGCCCGGTGATTCAGGATCGAGCTCAAGCACCTTTCTTCCGGCAACTGTCATGGTGCTGGGAGAGGG
>JAVEXM010000162.1:0-4409 GCA_034004025.1 Bacteroidales bacterium | reverse complement strand
GGCAGAGGCCTATCACGCCCGTCAGGCTGCCCTTCCGGTAGAGGGCCATGAACGAGATGCTGTCGCCGTATGATTTTACCCTCTCTTCAGTGTTCTGCATGATATAGCGCATGCCACCCTCCGATCCAAGCACCGTCTTCTTCAGGAGTTCGATTATCTCCGGATCGGCGCCTCTGACCCTCTTCACCTCGAGCTTCCTATGATCAAATATGCTTTGTCTTTCCATCAGTCAGTGAGATTCATTGCTTCCTGTTTTTCTGCAGCGCACATGGCCCATCGGTTTTACGGCAGTCGTCGATCAGGCCGTCGGGCATCAGGCTGTCGGCCCCTCGGCCACCGGGCCACCCGTCAGCGGGATTCATTGCTTAAGCAGTTTAAGCAATGTATTGGCCACCGCCAGGTCCTCCGGGGTGGTGATCTTAATGTTCTCCCTGTTGCCGTGGGTCAGATGCACCTTCGTCCCCGCCGCCTCTGCCACGGTGGCATCGTCGGTGAACGAGGGGTCAAACCCCCGTTCGTATGCCTTGACGATCACACCGCTGCGGAACACCTGCGGTGTCTGTACCAGTCTTATCTCCTTGCGTGGAAGGGGCCTGCTGTCATCGCCGCCGAGGATCCTCACCGAGTCGGCCGGTTCAACAAACGGTACTGCGCTGCCGAACTCCTCGGCGTCGGCAAAGCACCGCCAGATAGTGTCATGGCTCACCAGCGGCCTGACGCCGTCATGGATTGCCACCAGCGACTCTTCCGTCACCAGGGCCAGTCCTGCCTTCACCGAGTGAAACCTCTCCTCCCCGCCCGGCACCACCCTGTGGCGCACATCAAATGAGTGTTCTGTCATGAGGCTCTCCCACAGCGATATATGTTCATGTGGCAGCACCACTATGATCTCCATGTTCACATCAAAGGAGCGGAACCTCTCCACGGTATGCATCAGCAGCGGCTTCCCGTCAAGGAGGAGGAACTGTTTTGGCAGCGAAGACTTCATCCGTCGTCCGCTGCCACCGGCTACTATTATGCAGTATTTCTTCACTCAGGTATGTTAACAGAGAGGCCCTTGACGGGCCTCTTCAATATGCCGGGCGTTACTCCTTCATATAGAGATAACGCTTGATGCTCTTCTTGGGTGTCTTGGCGAACTCCTCGGGATGGACGCGGTATTTTGCCACCGCCATATAGTCGGGCAGGCGGTGGTTCACATCCTTTCTTATCCCATCAAGAGCAGCCGCGAGCCCCTCCTCACCTATGCCGTCAGCCCTGAGGGCGTCATAATCGGGGTAAATAAGCCCCACGAGCTTATTATCCTCGGATATCACAATCGCCTCGACGACATATTTATAGTTGTTTATCTGTGACTCTATCTCCTCCGGGTATATGTTCTTTCCTGACGGGCCGAGCAGCATATCCTTGCTCCTGCCCTTGATATATATATATCCGTCTTTGTCAATCACGCCCAGGTCACCGGTATGCATCCAGCCGTCTTCATCTATGATGGCGTTGGTGGCCGCTTCGTTCTTGTAGTAGCCGAGCATCACATTGTCGCCACGCAGAATTATCTCTCCCACCGTATTCTCCTGGTCGGGTGAGTCGATCTTCACCTCAAGGGTGTCAACAGCCTTACCGCATGATCCCAGCCTCGCCGTCTTCCAGCCGTCATAGCTGATAAGCGGACCACACTCGGTCATGCCGTAGCCTATTGAGAAGCGCAGTCCGATCTTTTTAAAGAATCTTTCGGCATCGGGATTGAAGGCTGCGCCACCGATGACAATTTCCTTGAAGCGTCCGCCGAAGCTGGTCTCCAGCTTCTCGCGTATCTTTTTGAACAGAATTTTGTTTACGCCCGGTACCTTGAGCATCATCTTCATGGCCGGCTTGGTTATCACCGGCATGATCTGCTTCTTGTATACCTTCTCTATCACCAGCGGTACAGAGAGTATCAGTCTTGGCCGGATCTCCTTGAAGGCCTGCAGCAGTATCTGAGGTGACGGTGTCTTGGTCAGTATGGTAATATGGCATCCGTAGGTGAAGGGAAAGAGGAATTCAAAGGCACCACCGTAGGTATGTGCAAGGGGCAGGAAGGAGACGACGGGGTCACCCGAATCGAGGGGCATGTTCTCCTGTGCATAGCGCACGTTGGCAGCCAGGCTCCTGTGGGGTATCATCACTCCCTTGGAGAAGCCGGTGGTACCCGATGTGTAACTCAAGACCGCCAGTTGCTCATTGTCTATCTCCGAGAAGAGTATATCAGAGGGACTGAACTCAGGAAAGGCCTTTGCGAAACTCTCATCAATCTTTTCAAAACTCCTGGCCATCCTGTCGGATCGGCTCATGATCACGCCGAAGGTATCGAGGCTGACGGCACATTTGAGCTCTTTCATCTTCTCAGCATCGAGCAGCTCCCAGATCTTATCATCAACGAATATCAGCTTTGCATCAGAGTGATTGATGATATTGTGCAGATCATCCGGCTTGAAGTCGGGAAGGATGGGTACCACTACGGCGCCGTAGGTCACCACGGCAAGATACATGGCGCACCAGTGTGCAGAGTTTCTGCCCAGCAGCGCTATCTTATCGCCCTCAAGGATGCCGTTCTCCTTGAAGACGATATGGTGTCTTACCATTATCTCGGCAATCTCTTTGTAGGTATAACCTTTTTCACGGTAATTGGAGAGAGCCTCGACGGTCCAGTTTTTCTTGATGCTCTCCTCCACATAGGTGATAAATCGTTCCTTGATCATGATTTTGGAGTTTTTCTGGTTTCTATAACAAATGTACTCATTTTAGTCTGGCGCGGGTAAGTTACAAAGTGTAAAGCAATATCAGGGTGAATATCATGATGAGGTTCACCGCTGCGAAGATAAGATTGTATCGCACCCTCTTCGCACTGAACCGGTTTATCTTGCGTGACAGCAGCGCTGCCGTCGGCACAAAAAGTACCACCAGGAAGATGAAGAACCTGGCGCCGTCGAACACCTGGCTCAGTCCTCCCCCACGCAGGCTGGCGAGATATATTATGACAAGCAGCACCAGGAGGTATAACAGGTAGCTGCCCTTGAGGGCGAGTGTTGAGAGCGGCCTGGAGTGGTGCAGTTTGTGAGGCTTAAGGTAAGCCCAGGCGATCGAGAATACGATCACTATCAGCAGGGCTCCTATGATATAACTCACCATCACCTGTCAATTCTTTATAAGAAGACCGGCCCGCCCATTCGCGGTTAATCTCCGTTCTCAGACCACACCAGGGAGCTCGCGCCGAGCAGGGCAGCGTTATGTGTGCTGAGCTCCGAGGGCAGCAGTTTCACCTTGTCGCGGTATATATAGAGAAGGTTCTGTTCCATATGTTTCTGTGCCGGCTCGAATATCAGCTCCTTGGCAAGAGCCAGTCCCCCGAAGAGGAAAATAGCCTCGGGATTGGTGTGCGCCACCACATCTGCCAGTTTGTATCCCAGCATAGCCCCGGTATGTTCAAAGGCCTCGAGGGCTAATATATCACCGCGGCGTGCAGCTTCATAAATCTTCCTTGCATCGAGTTCGTCAAAGCTGAAGCGGCGCAGCTCACTGTCCTCCAGCCTGTCAGCCAGTATCTTCAGGACCGTGCGTTTGAGTCCCGTGGCAGAGACATATGTCTCGAGGCAGCCCTTGCGTCCGCACCCGCAGTCGCGGTTAGACATCCCTGGCCTGATGGAGGTATGGCCTATCTCTCCCGCAAAGCCATCCTGTCCGTAGACAAGCTTACCGTCAACGACAAACCCGCTGCCGAGGCCCGTACCCAGGGTGATGACCACGAAGTTCTTCATCCCCTTGGCGCCACCGTAAATCATCTCCCCCACGGCGGCGGCATTGGCATCATTGGTTACGATGACGGGGAGGTCGGTATGTTTGGCAAAGATCTCTGCCAGCGGTATGATGCCCTTCCAGGGGAGATCGGCAGGGTACTCTATGGTGCCTTTGTTGATGTTGCCCATGGGGGCGCCGATGCCGAAGCCCAGCACCTCAACCTCACGTCCGATACGCGAGACGGTGATCATTATCTTCTCATGGAGGGCGGCGACGAACACCTCGGGCTCGTCATAGTGCGTGGTGGTGATGCCGTCTTCGGCAAGAATAGTACCACTCCTGTCAACAACCCCAAATACCGTGTTTGTGCCTCCGATATCAATACCGATAACAACCTTTTCCTTTTTCATCAGTAATTAAAATTTTTCAAACCAAAGGTAAATATACGTTTTAGTTCATACACGCCGCAGCTATTCAGGAACATACTCATTGCCAACCTTACGGGCACGTCTCGGGTGATCGAGATCGATATTCAGTGCGATGCCTGTCTCCACCAGGATGTTCCATCCGGCCATCAGCTGGAGATATTCGGAGAAATCCTTTCCGTCGGGGATGACGATGGTGGGGAAGATGGT
>JAVEXM010000047.1:8721-21410 GCA_034004025.1 Bacteroidales bacterium | reverse complement strand
GCGCATTGTCGAGTGACTCATCAAGCAGTATATCAGGATTGAGCGGGTCATACTGCGGTCTGATGCGGTTCTCGGAGTAGCCCATGTAAACGGGTATCCTGATGCCCGCCTTCTCGGGAAAGAACTTACCCAGCTCGAGGTTCGACGAGAGGTCGTACTGTATCACCTGCTCCATGCTGCGCTGGCTGACGTTCTTGTCGATGCTGCCCCATCCCGGGGTGCTCGTCTGTCCCACCAGGTTGACGGTCCCCAGGTCAGCCAGCCGTGCCTGTATCTGCGCGTTGGCAGCCCATCCACCCTCCTCGCGGAAGTCGCTCAGCCGGAGCTCGTTGATCCATACCTCGGCCGACTTCGGGGCACCGTCATCGTTCGCCGGGTTACGTGTCCTGATGGGGTTACGGACGCCGGCCATCACCACCCTCACGTTGCTCAGGTTGGGACTGCCGCTGACGGAGATGCGGGCGTCGCCCACGGTGATCGAGTATATGTCTGCCTCGCTGATCGATGAACCCGGCACCCTCATGGCAGCATCGCGTGCCTGCTTTGCATCAAGCAGCAATGAGAGGTCGATATCCACCTTGTTATCTTCGGGCCAGACAACCGCTCTGTCGTCTTCGTCATCGTTGCTGTACCTGCCGTAAGGCGTCAGCTTCAGCGGTATCTCGTACTCGTAGAAGTTGCTCTTGTAGTCTGACCCCAGCCTGACGAAGACCGTCACCTCATCGTTAAGCAGCGGCTGGCCTATCAGCGCCTCGGCATGAACCTCCATCTTCAGCCTGCGGTACTGCCGCATGTCGAGCGTGACATTCTTGTATGTAGCCCTGGCATCGCCGTCGGCCAGCTCCCTCACCCGGAGAACCATTGACTGCTCATTGAGCTGCCGGAGCTGCGGATTGGCAGGGTCAATGACCCGGTCAAACCCCGGAGGAAGGACATAGTTCACAGGCTCCTTACCGGCATTCTCCTCAATGCTCACCGAGCTGATCTCAAAGGTGCCGTCATCCTCCTCGGGTATGGTGATGCGCTCACCGCCCTCGAAGAAGGTGAGATTGTACTTGCGCCATTCTGACCTGACCAGCTCAAGACGGGCAAAACGCATGATGATCTCCTGGTCAAAGTTGCGCATGAACATACGGAGGAACCTGATCGACTTGAAATCTCGAATAGAGCCCACCACCCTCTCATAATCGGTGACAGGGATCTTGAACTGGTACCATTTCACGGGCGACTTCTCGCCGTTGGCAAAGGTGGCCGTATATTCAAGCTCGTCGACGATGAAGTTCTTTCCAACGACCATGTCCTCAGGCCTCAGGCTCACATGGTACTGGTAGTAGCTCTCTGTCTCACTCAGCGTGTTGTCGCGGTTGATGTCCTCCATATCCGGCAGCGTGGAACCGCTGGTCGGGTATGACTCCGCTGACATCTCCGAGGTGGGTGAGTTGCCCTCAGAGCCGTTGAATTTCTTATACCTCTCCAGGATACCCAGCTGAAGCAGGTCGTAGTCCGAGCCCCTGAAATAATGGAAATCGTCATTGGCAGGGTCCCTGAATATCATGTCAAGCACCTCGGGGCTGACCACAGCCCCGACAGCCTGGAGATAACTGTCGAAGAAGGAGATCTCGTCCTCATTGCCCAGCCCGTCAAGCCCCACATCCTGGTAGCGGCGGGAGTCGATATTGTTGTCGAAGGCCTGCACCACGGCCTGTACGTTGGGCACCCTGCCCCAGACTGTGGTGTCTACATTGATAACCAGCGGCGAGGTGGGCAGCCCGTTCTCAAACTGCTTCCGGGAGTCGCGCAGTATATCTTCCGAGATGTTACCGAGGTTGAAGTAGAGGTCGCCGCCATCATGGAGGGGATCCTCCACAAAGGGATCCATGACCCAGAACTTGATATACTGAATGTTGGCCGACTCAAAATCGTTTGTCAGCAGCTCCCGCATCATCCCTCCCCACCGTGTGCGGGGTGAGTTGAGGAGCCCGTCGGCCCCGAGGCCGGCAGAATATAATCCAGGCAACACGTCGAAGTTGTATGGGCCTCTCTCGTACGGATAGAAGGCGATGTTCAGCACCGAGATGTTGGTCGGGATGCCGCTGGCTGATTCCTTGTAGGGAAAGATCTCTGTCTCGTATATCTCCCTGACGAAATGGCTCGACTGCAGGTCGGCATTCGCCTTGATATGGTCAGGGGTGGTCGACCCGTTGCGGAGGAACAGCGGATCAATGACGTACCATGCCAGACGCGCCCTGTTGAAGCCTGAGGTGATATCCTTGCTCAGCTTCGCCTCCGGGAAGAAATGATCCTGTCCCTGCGGCACGCTTGAGAGTGACCATGCGTTGAAGGCACGAAGGTCAAGCGATATCTCACTCGCCTCGAAGTCATCAATGTATACTGCCCCCTCGGAGGTGATGGCCTTGCTGTGACCGGGTATGAGATGCGCAAACTCGCCGAAGAAATTGATGGAGGAGGGGGTGCTGGTCTCAATGAACGGCAACCAGTCGATGGCGTTGGTAAGAAACTGTGATTCTGTGCGATATGAGGCATCAAAACCGTATATGGTGTTGGAGATGGGATCTTCGCCGTAGGTGACCTTCTGGGTGTAGGGCCGCTCGGTAAGACGCAGCACCGTGCCCCCAAGATTGAACCGCTCGGAGAACCTGTAGTTCAGATGGGTGCCCACCAGCGTCTTTGTCTGCAGACCGAAGAACTGGTTGCTCTCCAGTGATACCTGTACGGGCGTCTGTGATTCGATGATGGCAGTATTGATGATCTTTACGGAACCCATATTATAGTCAACCGTATAGTCAACGTTCTCGGTGAGGGTGACACCGCCGGCAGTGACCTTGACTGAGCCCGCAGGTATGTTTGCCACATTGAGCCTTATCTCGGATCCGGTGGCCGAGGTGAACTGTCCGCTGAGCAGATACTTGTTCTTCTCGGCCATCTGCCGTGCCACCGTCTGCGTCGAGTCATACAGCTCCGTGAAGACATACTTCTCAATCTGTCCGGGGTCGGTCAGGTATTTCAGCAGGTGCCGGCCGAAGGGCTCAAGCACGGGGAAGATTATCCTGCCCCGGTCTGCCATGACGGTTACGCCCTCCACGAAGTCAAAGAGTCCGTCGGGCTCCCTGTCAAGCTGCGAGTTAAGCTGGTCAAGGCCGAGGGCCTGCAGCAGAACCTGTCCGTCAAGAGGCGTTCCGGGAAGGTAATTGAGGGCGTTGCCGGTCCTGTCATCCTCGTAAAGTATGTTCACCTCAAAGTTTCGGGGCTCAATGCGCCCTGACCCGATGTTGTAGATGTTCTTCATCATGAGGTCCCAGGTGGGTATCTGGGGACTCAGGGTGGTGCCTTTTATCAGCTTGAGGATAAGAGCGTCAGGAGCGTCGATGCCATCGGTAGAGAACTCTCCCACCTTGTAGACCTGACCGTTGAAGGTGTATTCATAGGCCACCGCCAGCACCTCGTCATTGTTCAGAGCTATGTTGAGGGAGATGTATCCCAGCTGCCTGTTGACGGTATACTCACGCTCGGTAAGCTTGCGGGCGTTCTCGATCTTCTCATAGTCGCGCCCGATCTGGAAGACCGGGTAGAGGGGCGCAAAGGCATCAGCCACCTGGTCTATGTTCCTGACACCGCCATATGTCGTGTTCAGCTGCTCATAGAGCCCATTGGAGTTGTTGGATGGATTGATCGGCATGCCCGGAATTCCCTGGAACTCAGGAACTGTGGTGAAGATGTTCTCCTGGCTCTCGGCAAGGTCAAGAAAGGCGACGATGTTGCGGTTGCTCACATCCTCAAAACGACTGGTCTCATTGGTGATCCAGACCTCGATCTTTTCAATGTTCAGTCCTGTGCTGACTATCGGGAGATTTGACAGGGCCCCGTCAAAATTGTCCCTGAAGTGCTGTGAGAGGAAGAAGTGGCGGTTGGCTTCGTAGGCATCGGCAGTAATGCTGTAGTCAGTGAGCTGCGACCCGCCCTTGACCTCCACCACCGACGACTCTCCCTTCTGCTGCGAGAAGACAGTGGTCATGGTGAGCTTGCCGAACTGCAGCTCTGTCTTCAGCCCGAAGAGGCTGTAGCTGCCCGTGATGAGTGTACCGTTGAGAGGCAGCGTCACGTCGCCCGCTTCGATCTTCTTGATGATCTCGTCCTCCTTGCCCGAATATTCTAGTTTGGTCCGGTTCTCAAACTCGAACATCGCCTCCGTGTTGTAGTTTATGCCCAGTTGCATCTTGTCGCCGATGGTGCCGGTGACGTTCATCTGTATCTTCTCCTGGAAGTCGAAGGTGGGGATGGTGCGCAGCCTCTCGGAGAGAGTGGGGTTCTCGGTGTGTGAGATGTTGATGCCGAAGATGAGCTCGGCAGAACCCTGCGGCACGATGTTGATGACGTTGCTGCCGAAGATGCGGTCGAAGGTCTCCCCTCCCACCTCTATCTGCGGTATCAGTGACGACCTGTAACCGGAGGCATCTCCCCTGAGACTCGCATCCCAGTATTCACGCATAGCCTGCTCGAACTCATACCTGCGGTATTCGTCGGCATTCATGTAAACAGGCTTGCGGTAATCGAGGTCGCCAATCTTCTGGTAGATGATGTACTGGTTGTTGCGTCCGTCGTAGTCAACCCTCGTAGTGATGTTGGATGGATTGTTGAGGAAGAGGGGTGAGGACGGCTTCGCGTTCCAGGGATAAGAAGGATCGGCATTGAGTCTCAGGAGAGTGTCACCGGCAGTTGTCTGAGCCGATATGGTATCGGAAAATATAAGCAGGATAGCAAATAGTGCAACCCTGATCAGAAGATCTCTATTTCGAAATGAAAAACGCAATCCGGCACGTCTGTTTATAACAGTTTGAGCGCCCTCCTCACTATCTCCTCCACAGGCAGTGACCGTTCCTCCTTCAGGAGGTTGTCCACAGCCTTCGCGGCGCTGTTCCTGGCAAATCCAAGCATCACTAAAGCAGATAACGCTTCTTCGCGCGCGGTATTGTCGGAAAATGCAATTATTTCACCGGAACCGGTATGTTTTCCAATTTTGTCTTTAAGGTCAACGATGATCCTCTGGGCAGTCTTCAACCCTATGCCCTTGACTGCCTTGATAATATTGACATCACCTTCGGTGATGGCACGCCGGAGATCAGGCGGCTTCATTGATGAGAGCACCATCCGTGCCGTACCTGCTCCCACCCCCGATACGCTGATGAGGTGCCTGAAGAGGTCGCGCTCGTCGGCATCGGCAAAACCGTAGAGAATATAAGCATCTTCACGTATGGCCTCGTGTATCAGAATCTTGCAGCTCTCAGCCCTGTCAAGGGCAGCATAGGTGTTGAGTGATATGTTGATGCTGTAACCGATGCCGTTGCACTCAACCACCGCGAAGGCGGGATTCAGCTCGGTAACTTTGCCCGTGATATAATCGATCATAAATCCTGGTCGTAGTTTTCAGGTTCGGGAGGCAGCTCATCAACATGGTCGTGATCAGCATGTATCTCCATCTTCTGCGGCTGAAGCGGGTTCTGAAGCATCTCATCATACATCTGCCTGTTGCGGAAGATGTCACATGCCGCATAGATAGCGTGACGCATCGAGTTGCCTGAGGCTTCGTTCCTGCCGGTGATGTCAAAGGCTGTACCGTGTGCCGGCGAGGTCCTGACGAAGGGCAGCCCGGCGCTGTAGTTTACGCCGGTGTCAAAGGCCAGGGCCTTGTAGGCGCTCATACCCTGATCATGGTACATAGCCAGCACGGCATCGAAGCGGCTGAAGGCCCCCGAACCGAAGAAACCGTCGGCAGAATAGGGCCCGAATGCCAGTATGCCATCCTCGTTGGCCTTTGCTATAGCAGGGATGATGACCTCGTTCTCCTCGGCCCCCAGAAGACCGCCGTCGCCGGCATGGGGATTGAGGCTCAGAACAGCAATGCGCGGCCCTCGAATGGCATAGTCCTGCAGCAGTGACCTGTTCAGCAGCCTGAGCCTGGAATGTATCAGGGGCACGGTGATGGCGCTGGCAACATCCTTCAACGGGAGATGCCCGGTTGCAAACCCCACCTTCATGCTCTCACTCGTCATCAGCATCAGCACATCGGAGGCGTTTGTCTTCGACCTGAGCCACTCAGTATGCCCGGCAAACCGGAACGCGTCAGACTGGATGCCATGCTTGTCTATCGGTGCTGTCACCAGCACGTCTATCCTGCCTTCGAGAAGGTCACTGACGGCACACTCAAGAGCAGCAAGGGCAGCAGCACCGCTCTCAGGAGTTGACCTGCCAAGCTCAACCCGCACCTCGTCATCGAGGCAGTTGACCAGGTTGAATTTCTTCGGATGAGCCTCCGCGACCGACCTGATATTGTTAAAACTGAAATTATTGATGTCCAGCACCTTGCGGTGATAGGCGGCGACCTTGGGAGAGCCATAGACCACCGGCACACAGAGATCGGTAACAGAGGTGTCATCCAGCGCCTTCATGATGACCTCATATCCGATGCCGTTGATATCTCCCTGGGTAATACCGACTATAACAGGTTTTCTTTCCATTGTGATTCCTCCATAGTGAACAGCAGAGAGGCCGTTCAGAGGCTCAAAGTTAATCAAATTATTGAATGATTTAGCTTTTAAGTATTACCTTTGCGCTCTGTTGCGGTAACCCGCACAATACGATATAATGGGTATCACAGAACATTTGTACTGGAAGATTGCGGAGGGTAAGCGGATCACTGCGGCGGAGGCTCTTACCCTCTGGGAAGAGGCGCCGCTGGCTACCCTGATCTTCCTTGCCGACGGTGTCAGACGGAGCCTGCACCCTGACAACAGGGTAGGCTGGATGATAGACCGCAATGTCAATATCACCAACATCTGTTTCTCACAGTGCCGCTTCTGCAACTTCTGCCGCACGGCAAAGAGTGATGATGCCTATGTGACTACCGACGAAGAGTATGACAGCAAGATCCGCGAACTGGTGGCCCTCGGCGGCGACCAGCTGCTGCTGCAGGGCGGCATGAACCCTGCCCTGGGGCTCGACTTCTATACCTCACTCTTCCGCAGGCTGAAGCAGCGGTGGCCAATACTGAAACTGCATGCCCTCGGTCCTCCTGAAGTAGCCTTCCTTGCACGGAAAGAGAAGATGGGTTTCCGCGAGGTGCTTGTGGCACTGCGTGATGCCGGGCTCGACTCGCTGCCGGGAGCGGGTGCGGAGATACTCTCTGACAGGGTCAGGAAGGCAGTCTCACCGGCAAAAGCCACCGTTGATGAATGGCTCGGCGTCATGCGCGAGGCTCACAGACTTAACCTTCCCACCTCGGCGACGATGATGTTCGGCCATGCCGAGACGGTGCCCGAAAGAATAGAACACCTGGTGCGGCTGCGAGATCTGCAGGATGAGAAGCCGGAAGGCCACGACGGCTTCATCACCTTCATTGCTTGGCCCTTCATGGACCGGGGTACCGTCCTGGCAGAGAGGGACGGCATACGCAGCACGGTAACTGCAGCCGAATATCTCAGACTTACAGCCATCAGCAGGCTGATGCTTGACAATTTCTCCAACATACAATCGTCGATCCTCACTGTGGGCAAAGAGACGGCAATGATTTCACTTCACGCCGGCGCCAACGACCTCGGGTCGGTGATGATAGAGGAGAATGTGGTGAGTGCGGCAGGCGACCCCTTCCGTGTGGACCCCGACAGTATCAGGGAGATAATCAGGGACGCCGGTTTTATACCTGTGCGACGCGACCAGCGCTATATGCCCGTGGAGTGATGAGAGATCTGAAAGGCCCCTCGTCCCGCGGCATTTACCAGCCGCAAGACCCGGCCGGGTCATTCACTTCAGGGCGTCAGGGGGTTTTCTTGAGGGTGTACATTAGCGCCTCAACCTGGCGCAGAAGCTCTCTCTTCTCATCCCCCGGAGCATAGACGAAGCCTGTCACCACCACCGGGAGGGAGCTCTCCTTATCGATGAAGGCATATGAAATAAAGGGCCCTCCCATGAAGCCTCCCTCAAGGGTCCAGAGACCGCGCATCTCTATGTAGTCAGTGCTGTCACGCCGGAAAGAACGGCAGCTCGTCTGAGCCCTCTTCTCGATGACCATGAATGACCCCGGATCAGGGCCGCTGACCTCTGCAGAGATCAGTTTCTCGGTGAGATCGGCAAGCTCAAAACAATCCATCCGCGACATCTGCCTTCCGCTTACAGATACGATGACCGACTGGGTTGTGGAGGGGGTCTCGGCTGAGATCATCATAACCCCTCTGCGGTTGAAGTCAGGTTCGTATCCTGACGGCAGAACAAGCTCCCAACTGCCGTCATCTGTGGTGAGACGGCTGCGCTCCTTGCCTGCCGATTTTGTCAGCCATGCCGTAAGCCTCTCACGTTCAACATCATTGATCTTTTTCCGGATTACCTCCCCGTTATCCCTGATGGCAGCAGCCAGGGAGATGGTGTCAGGGGCCGTTACTTCAATCACCAGCTGTGTCTCCGCCCAGCGGTTGCGCGAGAAGGTGACCTCCGGCCCGCTCTTCTCATTCTCCGTTTTGATAATTATGACATTGCGGTGTGCGACATAGATGTCGCGGAAGCCCTCAGGATTGACGGGCATCAGGCGGAAGGCCGGCTCAGGCTGCGGCATACCGATGAGATTTGCTCCTACATGATCCCTGACGGCTGCCCCGGCCCCGCCCTCCCACAGGGTCCTCTCCATGACAACCATGACCTCGCCGGTGGAGCCAGTTACGTTAGGCAGTGTTCTCGTGAGCGATGTGTCACCGCAGGATGCCGTCAGCAACAGCACCAGCAGTGTCGGAAGAATCACGGCTAATCTCATAATGTCTTGATTTTTAAATAAAAAGCCTGCATTCACATGCAGGCTGAAAGTGAACTTATGTTGCTTCTAGCTCTCTTCCTCAACATTCTTCTTTGAGGCGTCTGAGCTGTCAGTGCCTTTGGCTTTCTTGAACTCCTTCATCCCCTGTCCTATCCCTTTCATCAGTTCCGGTATCTTACGCCCTCCGAAGAGCAGTACCACTACCACCAGGATAAGGATTATTTCTGTTGGACCGATCTTTCCCATAGCTCTCTGTTTTTATTACACAAATGTACGAATTCTTTGTAAACAGCCTTCATTGGCCTATGAATAATCATTTTCTTATCAGTTTGAGTATATCATTCCCGTTTGCAAAGATCAGCAATGCAAGAAGGATGATCATGCCGGTGATCTGGGCATACTCCAGGAACTTGTCACTTGGTTTCCTGCCGGTGACCACCTCATAGATCAGGAACATCACATGGCCGCCGTCGAGTGCCGGGATGGGAAGTATGTTCATTATCGCCAGTATGAGCGACAGGAAGGCGGTGAGGTTCCAGAACGACTGCCAGTTCCATTTACCCGGGAAGATGCTCCCTATGGTTATGAATCCTCCAAGCGATTCATACGCCTTGGTCTCCTTTGAGAATATAAGCCTGAACTGCTTCAGGTAATCACCTGTGGTATTCCACCCCTTGGCAATGCCTGCGGGTATTGCCTCGAAGAAGCTGTAGTGTTTTGTGCTCATCTCAAAAATGTCTCCCATCTCCCTGAAAACACCAAGGATGCCTGCCTCGGTGGTGGTGACGGTGAAGTCAACCAGTTCCTCTTCCCTTTTAACGGTGACATTGATCGACTCTCCCCTGTGTGAGACAAGATATTTCTGAAACTCATCATACCACTGGAATGAGAGGCTGTCAATGGCCAGGATCTCATCACCGGGAGCAAGGCCGGCGTTCATTGCCGGCGACTCTTCCATGACACTGGCAATCACAAACGGTCCGAAGGGTATCCTGGCATCAATCACATCGGGGTTCTTCAGAAGCAGTGGTATGTACTCCCGGGGTACGGGTATATCAATCATCTCACCATCACGCTCAACGTTGATCACCTTGCGCTCATTGAGAAGGATGTCGGGGATGATGGCATAGAAGTTCTCAACCTCCTCTCCGTCAACCGCAATGATCTTGTCGCCGTTGCGCAGTCCCATGGCATAGCCGGTGGAGTCGGTCAGGATCCCGTATTTGACGTCGCGGGCAGCAAGATAGGTCTCTCCCCAGAGGCTCAACACCCCTACATAGATCAGGAGTGCAAAGATGAAGTTGAAGAAGACGCCGCCGAGCATTATCATCAGTCGCTGCCATGACGGTTTCGACCTGAATTCATGAGGCTGCGGGGGCTGCTTCATCTGCTCCTTGTCCATCGACTCGTCTATCATACCCGAGATCTTGACGTACCCTCCCAGGGGTATCATCCCGATGCCGTACTCCGTCTCCCCCCACTTGCGCTTGAAGATCGCGAAGGGCCAGTCAAAGAAGAGATAGAACTTCTCCACCCGTGTCTTGAATATGCGGGCAAAGAGAAAATGTCCGAACTCATGTACAATGACAAGTATTGAAAGTGACAGCAGCAGCTGCAGTATCTTAATAAGAACAGTCATTTTTTCTTCAGTTTACTTATGTATTCAGTGGCAAGGCTCCTGCCTCTTCTGTCAGTCTCCTCATAAACCTCAAGTGAAGCCTCGCTCTCAAAGTCTGTTTTTTCAAGCACATGATCAACTGTGCCTGCTATATCGTTAAATCCAATCTCTTCGTGAAGGAAAGCGGCTACTGCCACTTCATTGGCAGCATTGAGGGCGCATGGCAGGTTGCCTCCTCTCCTCAGTGCCGCGCGTGCCAGAGGAAGGCAGCGAAAGCGCTCAGGGTCAGGCTCTTCAAAGGTGAGTGAGCCTGTCTCTGTCAGCGAAGGCCTCGGCAGTCCGGTAAGCACCCTCTCCGGGTATGTCAGTGCATAGATTATCGGCAGCCTCATGTCAGGCACTCCCAGCTGTGCCTTGACAGACCCGTCGATGAACTGCACCATTGAATGGATGATCGACTGGGGGTGAATCACCACCTCTATCTTCTCTTCGGGGGTGCCGAAGAGCCAGTGTGCCTCTATCACCTCCAGCCCTTTATTCATCAGCGTGGCTGAGTCGATGGTTATCTTGCTGCCCATGCTCCAGTTGGGGTGGCGCAGGGCCTCCAGCGGTGTCACCCTGGCCAGCCGGTGTGCCGGTGTGGTTCGGAAGGGTCCCCCTGAAGCCGTCAGTATGATTTTTTCAACCGTGCCCTCCGGCTCACCGTTGAGGCACTGCATTATGGCCGAGTGCTCTGAATCCACCGGCAACAGGCGGCTGCCCGTCTCTGCCGCAAGTCGTGTTATCATCTCGCCGGCAACGACGAGCGTCTCCTTGTTTGCCAGGGCGACCTCCTTGCCGGCTGCCACCGCCGCGGCCGTGGGGCGCAGTCCGGCAAAACCCACCATGGCTGCAACAACACTATCCACAGTGCCGGCCCGGACCGACTCCTCAATGGCATCCTGCCCGGCAAGCACCTCAATGCCCAGCCCCGAGAGCTCTTTGCTGATCATAGCGTAAAAGGCTTCGTTGCCAATGATAACCCTCGCCGGCCGATAGAGCTTCGCCTGCTCGGCCAGCAGCGCTGCGTTGCTGCCCGCAGCAAGGGTGTCAACAGTGAAGAGGTCGGGATGCCGGGAGACGATGCCGAGGGTCTGCGTGCCTATAGAGCCTGTCGAGCCGAGGATTGCCAGTCGTTTATGCATCCGTGCGCCTCCTGTCAGAAAAAGATATACTGTGTGGGGTCAAGCGGCTCACCGTTGTGCCACAGTTCAAAATGAAGATGGGGCCCTGAGGTGTACAGCTCACCGGAGTCACCCACTATCGAGATAGCCTCCCCGGCCCATACCTTGTCGCCCATCTCCTTCAGCAGCCTGGCGTTATGCTTGTAGACCGAGATAATGTTGTTGTTGTGCTGTATCATAATCACAAAGCCCGTCTCCATTGTCCAGCCCGTCATTATCACCGTGCCGTCGAGGGTCGATGATACCACAGCCTTGGGCTGGGTCACGATGTCGGTGGCGTAGTGCCTTGTGCGCATGTCGAAGTTGCTTGATACAATTCCCTTCACCGGCGGAAAGAAGTGGATGCTGGCCAGGCTGGTGCCCTGCTCCGGCCCCTGGGGACCGGCAGAGAGACTGTACTGCTCCTCCTGCTCTACACGTGCCCTGAAGATCGAGTCTTCAACCGACCGCCTGAAGACGATGTTGCTGTAGTCGCGACTGGTGTCACGTACAGTAATATGTTCTATTGGCTGCCTGCCGGAGATGACAGCGTTGAGGTCATAGAAATACTTGTCCCTGATCTCCAGCTCACGCTCAAGAGAGTCAAGAAGTATGGCATTCATGATAATGTTGCGCCTCAGGGTCACATCGGGATAACCGGGGATGAATTCGCGCAGGTTGGTGAAGGCTATCAGCGAGGTGTTGATGCCGATGATTAGCAGAAAGAGCATGGCGGCAGCCATAAGAGCATTCGACTTGGTCATGCGCACGCGCCACACCTCCTCATAGGTAGTGTCATTGAAAATGGCAAAACGGAACCTGTCGCGCCACTTTGCTCTCCGTTTCTTATTCTCGGCCATCGGTAAGTGCTAATGAAGGCACAAAGATAATAATCATGTTGGAATAAGCGAGGGGCCAGTCTTCAGTCGGCAGTCGGCAGTCGGCAGTCGGCAGTCGTGACTGTGGACTGTGGACTGTGGACTGTGGACTGGAACTACCATCCGATTCCGTAATCCTCGCCGTAGTTGCTCGACCCGCCCCAGAAAGTGCCGTG
>JAVEXM010000047.1:0-8621 GCA_034004025.1 Bacteroidales bacterium | reverse complement strand
TCGGGGTCTATGAGCTTGCTGCGCTCACGTGCATACTCCTTCGACAGCAGCCCCTGCATAGGTTCCTCAGGCGGATAGGCCGGGTCACCGTAGTAGAAATCCCTGTCGGCATAGGCCAGGTTCATAGCCTGGTAGAGGGTGTGTATATACCTGACGGAGTTGTATCCCATCTCCTGCAGGTCGAAGTTCTCAAGTATGTTTAGTGTCTGCAGCATCACCGGACCCTGTGTCCACTGCTGCAGCTTATAGACCTCTATCCCGCGGTAGGTGGTCATCAGCGGCTCTTCGATCTTCACCTCCCACTTAGCCAGATCATCTGCCGTGATCAGTCCCCCCTGCTCCTGGCATCCCCGGGCAAACTCCGCACCAATGTCACCCCTGTAAAAGCGTTCATAGGCGGCATATATAGCCTCTTTTCTTGATTTCCTCTTCTTCAGTGCCTGCTGTTCGGCCTCCACCAGCTTCGTCAGTGTGGCAAGCAGATCCTGCTGCACGAATATCTCACCTGCAGACGGTGCCTCGCGCTCTTCGCCGGCATGAGGCAGGAAGACCTTTTCAGAGTAGGGCCACTCTTTGATGCGGCGCTTGTTCCTTTCAATGGAGTTGGCTGTCTGTGCCTCTATGGGGTATCCTTCGGCCATCTGCATCGCCGGGGCCAGCACCTCCTTCAGGCTCATGGTGCCGTACTCGGCAAGCATGGTCATCAGTCCACCGGGAGTGCCGGGCGTCACCGCCGCCAATGGACCGTACTCGGGCGGGTACTTCATGTCCCTGTTGCGGAAGAACTCCGCTGTGGCCCCCGTAGGTGCCACACCCAGTGCATTGATGGCAATGACCTTACCGGTGTTGGGATTGTAGATAAGGGCCTGGGTCTCACCGCCCCAGCTGAGCACATCCCACATGGTGCAGGTGGCGGCAAGCATGGCGCATGCCGCATCAACGGCGTTGCCGCCGCGGTCAAAGATCATCGCCCCGGCAGTGGCCGCCAGGGGCTTGCCCGTGACAGCCATCCAGTGCCTGCCGTGCAACGGCGGTTTCTGGGTGGTCACGGGAAATGTGTTGAACGACTGGGCTTCGGTCATAACGAAGATTGTTAAGAGACTAAATGCAAAAAAGATCCTTTTCATTATAATATGATTTTGTTAACAGAGGAATGATCGCCTGCCCCGGTTTATCGGGAGAAACGCATATGATTGCCTGAGCCGGGGCTTCGCCCGGTTGAATATAATATTCTCATTGTGTTTGTTATTGTAGTCAATCATATGTGTTTCATATTTGTCTGGCTTGAGTACCTGCATTACCCCGGCACCATTTCCGGCAATTTCGCAAATAATAGCGATTAATGTATCAAATTTTTCCTCACACCCAAAAAAACTGCTTCAGAACAGTATCGAAATCATTGAATGTTTGTTCGTCCGGAGGAGGATAACTCTATCGGAAATTGAATAACTTGCTATGCTCAAATCAAATAATCTGAATGACATGAAAAAGTTTACTGCATTTCTTACCGTTCTGCTGCTGGCAACGGGAAGCTCCCTCATGGGGCAATCGCTGGATGAGGTTCTTAATGAACACTTTGCAGCTATAGGGCAGGAAAATCAGCTGAAGGTAAATTCAGCCAGGATGACAGGTAAAATGTTGCAAAGCGGCATTGAAATTCCGTTTGTCCAGATGATCAAACGTCCGAAGAAAGTACGCGTTGAGGCCACTTTTCAGGATCTCACCCTGATCCAGACCTTCAACGGTGAAGAGGGATGGTCTGTAAATCCGTTTGCCGGTATCACCGAGCCCCAGCCTATGTCTGCCGATGAAGTCAGGTCAATGCACTACACTGCAGATATGGATGGCATGCTCTGGGAATATGCAGATAAAGGCTATACTGTTACCCTTGAAGGATCAGAAGATATGGAAGGCACCATGTGCCATGTCGTTAAACTGGTGACTGACACGGGAGATACCTTTACATATTATATCGACTCCGACTCCTACATCATTCTCCGAACCAATAACAAGGTTATGATGATGGGCAATGAGGCTGAAACAGATACCTATCAGAGTAACTATTCGATGGTTGACGGCATTGCCGTTCCAGGAAAGATAGAAACCAAGATGCAGGGACAGGTGGTTATGACTCTTGTTGTCGACAAGGCCGAATTCAATCCGGAGCTTGATGATGCCCTGTTTGAAAAGCCTGTAACCCAATGATAACCTCCTGAAAATCAATAGAAACTTCTATCATGAACTTAAGGCCTATTCTGTTAAGCATCTTTATCCTGGCCGGCGCTTCAAGTCTTGACGGCCAGGTCAGCGAAGCCACCCTCGGGGATATTACGGGCAGGCATATCGGACCTGCAAGAATGAGCGGGCGGATCACATGCATCGACGCCGTCAACAGTGATCCGAATACGGTATGGGTCGGAGCTGCAAACGGAGGTGTATGGAAATCCATCAACAAGGGAACCACCTTCAAACCGGTCTTTGATGATCATCCCCAGTCAGTAGGAACCATTGCTATCGACCAGCACCACCCCGATACCGTCTGGGTAGGTACCGGCGAAGTGTGGACCCGAAACAGCGTATCCGTCGGAACGGGGATTTACAAAACCATCGACGGGGGTGAGAAGTGGCAACATATGGGTCTGCCCGCGAGTGAACGCATAGGCCGCATCCTGATAGACCCTGTTGACCCTGACATTGTATGGGCCGCAGTAACAGGAGCACTGTGGGGTGACAGCGAAGAGAGAGGCGTTTACAAAACCACCGACGGAGGTAAAACATGGACCAGGATGCTCTATGTCAGCCCCTCCACCGGATGCTCCGATATGGCCATGGACCCGGGTGATCCCTCAACTGTCTATGCAGCAATGTGGGACTTCCGGCGCCAGGCACACACTTTCAGGTCGGGAGGTCCCGGCAGCGGCATCTACAGGTCAACTGACGGCGGGGCTACATGGGATAAGATCCATAACGGCCTGCCGGAAGGAACACTCGGCAGGATAGCGCTGGCTGTCTCACCGGTGAAGCCTCATCACCTGTATGCTGTTGTCGAAGCCAAAGAATCGGCACTGTACCGTTCCTCCGACCGGGGATCTTCATGGGAGAAGATGAGCAACCAGTACATGATGAGCGACAGACCGTTTTACTACAGTCTGCTTGTTGCCGACCCGTCAGAAGCTGACCGTATCTATAAGCCGGGAACCATGCTGTGGGTAAGCACCGACGGGGGTAAGGTATTTCAAAGTCCTTCAGTCACAGGCGGAAGCTATCACAGTGACACCCATGCCCTATGGATCAACCCTGCAGACAACAGCTTCATGTACATGGGCACTGACGGCGGAGTGTACATCTCCGAAGACCGGGGCAACAGCTGGAGGTTCGTGCCAAGCCTGCCCCTTTCACAGTTCTACCATGTCAGTGTCGATGACAAATCGCCTTACAATGTTTACGGCGGACTGCAGGACAACGGATCATGGATGGGGCCTTCAAAGAAACCGGGAGGGATAACCAATGCCGACTGGAAGAATGTCGGTTACGGCGACGGCTTTTACACCTACGGCGATAAAACTGACCCGGATATCATCTACTCCCAGTACCAGGGAGGAAGGATAAACCGGATCAACATCAAAACCGGAGAGAGCAAGTATATCAAGCCTTTTCCTTCAGAAGGGACTGAAGAATTCAGGTTCAACTGGAACACACCCACGGTCTTCGGCAAAAAATCGGGATGGCTCTATGTGGGGGCTCAGTACCTGTTCCGTTCGAAGGACAAGGGAGACTCATTCGAAAGGATTTCCCCCGACCTTACCACCAATGACCCTGAACGCCAGCAGCAGGAGAAGTCGGGAGGCCTGACAATCGACAACAGTACGGCTGAGAACAATACTACCATCTTTACCATCTCCGAATCACCCCTCGATGAAAACATCATCTGGGTGGGAACAGACGACGGCAACATCCATGTTACAACAGACGGAGGCCGGAACTGGACGAAACTGAATGATGCTGTTCCCGGATTACCGCCTCTTGCCTATATCTCTTATATCGATGCCGACAACTTCGATAAAAACGGGGCATGGGTCACAGTCGATGCTCACCGCAACGGAGACATGAAGCCCTATGTCTATCATACCGGCGATCTGGGCAAAACGTGGAGAGCACTTGCCACTGACGATATCAGGAGTTTCTGTCATGTCATCAGGCAGGATCCGGAGAACTCTGACCTCCTCTTTCTCGGGACGGAGATGGGCCTCTATGTCAGTAATGACAGGGGCAAGACATGGGTGAGGATGAAGAATAAGATACCGCAGACAGGCATCTATGATATTGCATTCCAGACCAGGGAGCATGACCTTGTGCTTGCAACTCACGGCAGAGGCATCATCATCATTGACGATCTCACCCCGCTGAGAAATTTCACCCCGGCTGTTGCGGAGCAGGATTTTGCCTTCCTGCCCGTGCGCCCATATTACTTCCCGTCAGGCATCGGCACACAGGATTTCCCCGGTGATGCCGAATTTGTGGGGTCGAATGCATCATCATCAGCCACTATATGCTATTACCTCCCGAGAAGGCATGTTTTCGGTGAGATGTATATCGAACTGTATGATGCTGAGGGTAATTTCCTGAAGAAGCTTCCGGCCGGAAACCGCAAAGGGATCAACATAGTGCGTGTGGCCACCTCCATGGACCCGCCAAAGGTGCCGAAATCGCCCAATATTCTGGGGGAAGCGGCGTTCGGTCCCGATTACCCTGCCGGGAAATACACGGTGAAACTGGTTAAGGGAAATGAGACCTATACCACCGATCTGATCCTGAACGACAGCCCCGCGTGGAAACACTCGGCGGCCGACAGGAAGCTGCAGCGTGAAACCCTCATGAAGGCTTATGAACTGCTTGAGGAGCTCGCCGCCGTTGATCAGAAGATCCTTGAAACCAGGGATGCACTGCTCAGCAGGGAGGCTACAGCCAAAGGCTCTGCCCTTAAGAAAGTGCGAAGCCTGATAGCTGTCTGCGACGATATGCATGAGAAGATCTCGGCCACACAGTCGGGCGAGGGAGGCATCACGGGACAGGTGAGATTGCGTGAGAACATCGCGGAGATCTACGGTGCCGTCGGAGGATACCCCGGTAAACCCACCGACCTGCAGATCAGGGCGCTGGAGAACTATGCCCTGCAGGTAAGGAATTTTGGTACAAGGATAGACGAAATGATCAGTAAAGATCTTCCCAAGCTTATGAAGTAATCATTGCAGGCCCAGTACCTCCTTACCCTGCTTGAAGACGATGTCAACGGGTATGCCGGCGGTATTGACCCTGTCAAGAGCCGCACGAAGGTCTTCAGTCATCACACCGTCACCTTCGACCCACGCTTTGGCAGCCTCATAGTCGCCGTTGCCCTGGACCGTTAGTATCCTTTCAACCAGCGATATCACCGCAGCCTTCATCTCGTCGAGATTGACCTTGTAGTATCCGTTCTCCTGCAACATGAATGCTCCGTTATCGGCAAAGTACTTCATGCTGAGCATATTGGCCTTGCCATGTGCACTCGAGGCGCCGAAGCGGCTGGAGCGGAAGATGCCGGCAAAGAAGGTGACATAATTGTTCATCACCTCGCCGCTGGTGATCTCACCCATCTCATAGAGCCTGGTGACAAGATAGAGCCCCATGATGTCGGCCTTGGCCTCCTCAAGGGCAGAGTATTGCTCCTTGAGTGCCTCCCTGACCGGGCCGTTCCCGTTGATAGTGTTCTTGACACCCATGCCGTGTGACACCTCATGGAAAGTGGTGTTTTCAAAGAAGGCATCGAAGGTGATGTGCTGACGCTGGCTCTCGTCGATCAGCATCTCCGCGATGGGCATCAGAATGTTGTCAAACTTGGCCCTCATCGAGTTCTTCAGCTGCAGCTTGCGGCTGCCGACGGCAAGGTGTATCTCCGGATCGTTGGGGAGGTTGATGGCTATGGTCTTGCTGCCGGCGTTGCAGTCGCCAGCATAATAGATAGCATCGTAAACATTCATGTCGGCATCGGTGCCCGGCTTCTCTGCCTTGTACTCCGCAGCCACCGGGAGGCCGGCCTGCAGGTCGGGCAGCATGGCGTTATATTTCGCCAGGCGGGCACTCCATTCAGGGTCCTTGACAAGAACGAAGGCCTCATGGGCAGCCTTGTAACCGAAGAGTGCATCTTCATAATTCTCTATAGGGCCCACGACAAAATCGATGTTCGAGTTCTTCATCTCCATCCACGCAAAATCGCTTGGCTGGTATTCATTGCTGAGCAGCGCTTCGGCCCTCATGGTCAGATACTTCTTAAGGCCTTCATCTTCCGCCAGCCCGGCAGCCCTGTGCATGAGTCCGGCAGCCTTTGAGTGCTCCTCCTGGAATGCCTCGGAATAGGGAACTGCCATGAGCTTACCCTCCGCATCACGCCTGACAATGGTATAGAGGCTTGTTTTGGCGGGGTCATCCCACGCTTCGAACTCCTCAACCGTCATATCCTCCGGGTAGAACTGTGCCCCGGCAGGCTTCTCTCCGAAACCGGGAATAAACGGTGCATTGCCGTTCAACCTGTCCCACGGACCGTAGTGTATCTTAACATATTCCTTTGCATATTCATTCTCGATCTGTGCAAAGAGCTCCTCCCTGTCGCCATAAGCCTCCTTCCAGTAGATTTCATCCATTATGGCGGCAACATCGGTAAGTATGCCGATTATTTCCCTCTCCTGGCTGGTGAGCCAGCCCAGGTCGGTGGTCAGGGTCACCTCTTTGAACTTTGCAAGGTTAGCTTTCATCTCTTCTGTAAGTTTTTTCTCCTCGGAATTGCATCCTGCCAATAAGATTGACAGCATAATCATAAAAATGTAAATGATCCGTGCCTTCATGGGAATTGTGTTTGGTTATTTTGAAAGCAATGTAATAAAATGTTGCAAGATTTGAGATGAGAACGGCGGGAAAAACCCGGGCAGACCTTTGAAGCCAGGCAGAAAAGAGTGGAAGGCACCTTTTTCTTGTCTGCCGAAAAACTAATTTTGTGCGGTGCTGATTAAACAATATTCGTAAAAGTGATGTTGATACCATAAACCAACAACAGACAATGATTCGCTATGAACGAATTTGATCATAAGGCGGCTGAATGGGACAAAAACCGGATGTATCACGAGCGTGCTGCAGCAGTGGCGGAGGAGATAAGGAAGGTGATACCCCTCAGCAGGGATTGGCGGGCTCTTGAATTCGGTCCCGGCACGGGACTCCTGAGCCTGCTTCTGAAGGATCAGCTGAAAGAGATAACCCTCATTGACAGCTCCGCCGGCATGGTGAAGGTCATGAATGAGAAGATAGCCGCAGAGGGAGTTGGAAACCTCAGGGTGCTCCACCTCGACCTTGAGCATGAAGATCCCGGTGATGAGAAATATGACCTGATCTATAACCTGATGGTGCTTCATCATGTCAGCGATGTTGAGAAAATACTCGGGAAATTCCGCAACATGCTCAAGCCCGGAGGCTACCTGGCTGTCGCCGACCTCTGCAGTGAAGACGGATCGTTCCATGGAGGGGGATTCACGGGCCACAGGGGCTTCGAACCGGCTAAGCTGTCGGCCATGCTGCAGGAGAGAGGGTTTGCAGACATCTCCCACAGAAAGGCCTATGTCATTGACAAGTTCATGCCTGACGGCAGCAGAAAGCAGTTCGAAGTCTTCCTGATGACAGCCACGCTGGCAAATCAGGCAGCAGGTCGAGAGGGCCGGCAATATTTTAAACACTAAAAAAATATATATGGAAGTAACATTTGACGGTGGCAAGGTGATCACCGCACATCTCAACGGAAAGTCGATAATAACAGATCAGTCAGTCAGGAACGGAGGAGGCGGAACCGCACCGGAGCCTTTTGAACTGTTTCTGGCCTCAATAGGCACCTGCGCAGGCATTTATGTCAAATCATTCTGCGACCAGCGCGGTATCCCTGCGGAAAATATCAAAATTGTACAGTCGATGGAGTTTGATCCCGTAAAAAGGATCCCAGGAAGGATCACCCTTGACATCCGGCTGCCCGCGGATTTCCCTGAGAAATACAGGGCGGCGGTAATCAATGCAGCTGAACTGTGCCTGGTCAAGAAAACCATAAATGACCCGCCGGAGTTCCGGGTTAATACCTCTCTGTCAACCACAGATGTGATAAGCCAGTAAAAACCGCTTTGCCGTTCAGGCAATAATTGTTATTTTACCGGACTGATAAACGAACCATGAAGAACCTGGGTTACAGCCGGATTGACCCGGCAGAGATAAATGACAACCTGATCAGGCTGATAGCTTCCGACTGGATGCTGGTCACCGCCGGCAACAGGGATAAATTCAACACCATGACCGCCAACTGGGGTGGAATGGGATACCTCTGGAAAAAACCGGTGGCCTTCGTCTTTGTTCGTCCTGAACGTTATACCTACGAATTTACGGAGAGTTCTGACGGTTTTACCCTAACCTTCTTTGACGAAAAGTACCGCCCGGCCCTCGACCTGTGCGGCACCAAGAGCGGGCGCGACTGTGACAAGGTAGCTGAGACAGGGCTGACCCCCTGTTTCACCGGGAACGGTTACCCTGCCTTCACCGAAGCCAGGCTGGTGCTTGAG
>JAVEXM010000161.1:0-4437 GCA_034004025.1 Bacteroidales bacterium | reverse complement strand
AGCAGTTCCTCTATGATTCCGTGATCATCGGGCAGTTGGGAGGTCTCCTTGGCATCCTGGCAGGTATTTTGATCGGCTATCTTGTGTCGCTGGGAATGGGTTCGAGCTTCACTGTCCCGTGGGTATGGGTGATAGGAGGGGTGCTGGCCTGCTTCATTGTCGGTGTGGCGTCGGGCTATTTCCCGGCTGTCAAGGCATCATCGGTCGATCCTATAGAGGCTTTGCGCTATGAATGATAAAATGGTATAATTGTATACTGGAGGAGCTGAATAACACTGATTGCCATGAGCATTGAGATAATTCAGGCAGGTTCAAACAACATACCGAGGATAACCTACGATCAGGAGGAGGATATTCTCAGCATCACCGGCAGGTCGATAGCTGAACGTCCCGAGGTGATCTACAATCCCCTTGAGGAGTGGATCAGGAATCACCTGGGCAGGTTCAACCAGCTTCGGGTGGTCATCTTTCTTGAGTACATAAACAGCGGATCTTCAAAGGCCCTGCGTGATGTGCTGAGGATGTTGAGCGGATACCGGCAGCCACAGTACCGGGTGCGCATCACATGGCTTTATGAGGAGGATGATGAGTCGATGCACGAACTTGGGGAGCACTACCGTGACTCTGCCGGCGTGAATATGGATGTTCAGATGGTACTCTGAGCGCACTGGACTCTGACCAGCCTCCGCGAAAAAAAAAAGACGCCCTGCCCGGACGTCTTTATTTTTATTCAATGCGTTTTGTTTTTCAGAGCATCTTGCCCATCATCAGGATAAGGTCGACGCACCTTGCTGAATAGCCCCACTCATTGTCATACCATGAGAGAACCTTTATCATGTTGCCGTTGACCATCGTGCTCTGGGCATCAAAAACAGAGGAGGCCGGATTGTGGATCACATCCACGGATACGATAGGATCTTCGGTATATTCAAGGATTCCCTTCATAGGACCATCGGCTGCCTTTTTCATGGCTGCGTTGATTTCCTCCTTCGTGGCTGTCTTCTTCAGTACCGCAACAAGGTCAACCAGTGAGCCTGTCGGCGTCGGTACCCTGACGGATATGCCGTCAAGTTTGCCTTTCAGTTCAGGTATCACCTTGCCTACCGATTTGGCTGCGCCGGTGGTGGTGGGTATCTGTGAGAGAGCTGCTGACCTTGCCCTGCGGAGATCCCTGTGTGGCAGGTCGAGTATCCTCTGGTCGTTGGTATATGAATGGATGGTGGTCATATAGCCAAGCTCCAGCCCGAAGCTGTCATTGAGCACCTTTGCCACCGGAGCGAGGCAGTTGGTGGTGCATGAGGCATTTGAGACGCATGAGTGCTCAGGCTTGAGCTGATCATCATTGACACCCACAACAATCATAGCGTCAATTTCATCTTTGGCCGGCACTGAAAGGATAACCTTTTTTGCACCGTTCTTGAGATGGTCGCCGTAACCTCCCTTGGGGCTTTCCTTAACAGTGAAAACACCTGTTGATTCAATAACGATGTCGGGTGTCGACTCCCAGGGAATTGCTGCCGGGTTCTTTTCGGCCGTGACTTTTATCTTGTCACCTCTCACGATGATATTCTGTTCATCATGGGTGACTCCGGGGTACTGACCCTGGGTGCTGTCATATTTTAAAAGGTGAGCAAGTGTCTTTGTATCGGTGAGGTCATTGATCCCCACAAACTCAATGTTCGGATTGTCAAATGCAAGCTTGAATACATTCCGACCAATCCTTCCGAATCCGTTGATAGCTACTTTAATCTTTGCCATTGTTGAATAGTTAATAAGGTTATTAAAATGCGGGACAAAAGTACAAAATAAAAAGGATAGGTCAAAGGGGGCTGTAAATTATTCTTCCCGTCGACGGCGGAAGAAGTCGAGGATGGAGCCGGGGTTGACAGGATCGAGGATCATGCCGATGCGGTAACTGACAAAAATTGAGGGGAAAAACTGTCTGTTGTCATCACTGGCCATAATGGGTATCGTCTTCGTGAAGGCATGCAGCGACGCACCCACTTCGATGGCGTGCGTCAGCCTGTCGTTTTTGCTGTACTCGAAGCTGAACCCTCCGCGGGCATAGAGACCGGGATAGACCTTTATCTCATTGATGCCCTTGAACGGTGATGACTTGCTCATGATGTCGAGGGGCTGGTGAATTGTCAGGTCAAACTTCTGCTCCTCAATGGTGTAAAAGTTGTCTGGCAGAAAAACAATTATCTTGTAGTAAATGGGCTTGGCGAATAGCACCGTTGCACCACCGCCGCCAAACCAGCTTACCGAGACCCCTCCCAGATCATGCTTGCTGAAAATCTCCTGCTGGTATCCCGCCCCGAAACCTGCGGTCCAGGTGGAGTTCAGCTTTCCGAAGACAAATGAGCCGGTGCCCTGGAAGTAATAGTTTGTCAGCTTTGTCTCCTTGGGATGTCTGAAACCTTCAACGCTGCCTTCAAGAAAATACCTGTGGTAAGGTTTAATCTGCCGGAGGTCACGGTAGATCACCGACCAGCCGTCAGAGTTCAGTGCGGCACCCGCAGACCTCTCATTGCGCCAGAAGAGACGGTCCTGAGGATCAAGATCACCCTGCGCCGCGAGCGGGACACAGAGTAAAAGAAATAGTATAACATGCCAAAATCTCATATTCAGGATGCCTCAAATATCAAGACTGGCAGACGAACAGAGGCATTTGTCAGCCTGCCTGTTCCGTGATGTCTGTATCGTTGCTGGCGTATGCTGGGCATACCTGACGGTTGCATGAACTGAGTGCAATTGCAGCCAGGAAAGCTAAAACAACTATAAGACCAATTTTTTTCATGGTATCTGCCTTTAAGTCCGACACAAAAATAACTTTATTTTTAAAACAACATTTATGCCATAATATTATTTGATAATGAGCATTTTTTAAAAACCTTTAAACCTTTTAATTGTTATTTGAGAAACAAGTGTCATGAAATCACGTCTGTTTTATACAATAATTATAATGATTGCCATGCTTTCAACAGAAAATGAAATGAAGTCGCAGGAAAGGCCGGTCCTGAACGATCTGACCGCCGAAGAGGAGAAGGTTATTATCCGTAAGGCTACCGAATATCCCTTCACTGGACTATATGAGAAGTTCAACGAAAAAGGAACATACCTCTGCAAACAGTGCGGTAATGCCCTGTTCTGGTCCGATGCCAAGTTTGATGCCCGGTGCGGGTGGCCCAGCTTCGATGATGAGATCACCGGAGCCGTAAAGCGGGTGAAGGATGCTGACGGCATGAGGACGGAGATCGTCTGCGCCTCGTGCGGGGGTCACCTGGGACACGTCTTCGAGGGAGAGGGTTTCACGGCGAAGAACACCCGCCACTGCGTCAATTCGGTGTCGATAGATTTTGTTCCTGAGGTAATCGGGCCCGGCAACTATGGCACGGCCCTTTTTGCCGGCGGATGCTTCTGGGGAGTGGAATACTTCCTGCAGAAGGAGCCGGGAGTGATAGCCGTGGAGTCAGGATACACAGGGGGCCATGTAAAAAATCCCTCCTACCGCGAGGTATCTGCCGGTAATACCGGCCACGCCGAGACAGTGAAAGTCACCTATGACCCCGGGAAGACATCCTATGAGAAGCTTCTCAAACTGTTCCTCGAGATACATGATCCTACCCAGGTTGGAAGACAGGGTCCTGACATCGGCGACCAGTACCGCTCAGAGATCTTCTATAAGAATGAGGAGCAGAGAAAAACAGCACTCAGGTATATTGGGCTGCTGAAGGAGAAGGGGCTGAAGGTGGCCACCCAGGTGACGAAGGCCTCAGAGTTCTATCCTGCGGAAGAGTATCACCAGGATTACTATTTCCGCAATGGGAAGACCCCGTACTGTCATGCATATACTAAAAGGTTCTAGGCACTCTTCAGTCGGCAGCTGGCAGTCAGCAGTCGGCAGTCTCGCACATCGTAAATCCCGATAAAACAAGCCCCCGACAGCCGTCTGGCGCATCGGGGGCGTTGTTTATTATATATCAGCGTTTAAACGCCAAATTCTCAAATTTGAGCCTGCGACGTAGGAGCAGGATCAATCCCGATCCGCCAGCTGGCGGATCGGGACGCAATTCCTGTTACAGCTTCGGTATCCTTCCGGATGTCCAGGGTGCATTGATCTCGTCAAGCTTCGCATTCAGGCTGTCGATAGCCGCTCCTGCTTTCCGAATCCTCTCAAGCAGCACGGGGAACTCCTTCTTAAGGATCCTGAACTGCTGATCGGAGATGCCCGAAATGTCTCCCGAGTTGCCGTATAGCGACCTAGACATGGTCGAGAGCCGTGCCGAGAGCGATACAGGTGACGGGGGCGTCTCTTCGGTGCTGGCGCCAACCGAGATGCCTCTGATGAGATAACCGATCTCAGCCATCTCCTCATTCAGAGCGGCAGCCTCCTGCATGAGCGACGCAGGTGCCTCAGGAGTCTGATGAATTGCC
>JAVEXM010000046.1:0-21524 GCA_034004025.1 Bacteroidales bacterium | reverse complement strand
GCCCAGACGAGGTGATCTGAAGCAGGACCGTGGCATGCCTCGCAGCTGACATCAATCTCTGACCAGGTGGTGTTATAGCTCCTGGTGAGAGGATCGTAATTCTTTTTCAGGTTGGTGGAGTGGCAGTCGGCACACATACCATTCCAGTTCTGCGCCTGGCCGGTCCAGTAGAGCCAGTTACCCGGACCCAGATCCTCGCCGTCATAGACAGTGTCGCCCAAATGAAACCACCTGCTCCTCTCTGTATCCCACGCAATGGGGAGACACTGCAGCCTCCCCCCTTCAAACGGCACCAGGTACTGCTGCAGGGGGGTATACCCGAAGGTATATGCGACCAGGAAATCCTCAAAACTGCCGGTCGGACCCTCGGTATTGACATAAAAGAGGCTGTCGCGGCGGAACATGCGATGTACCTTGCCACGGTGACTGAACTCATAATCGTTGAAGTCGCCCAGTACAGTTTTATTCGTTGCCGTGTCCATGGCCAGATCGTGGTGAGATCCAACCCAGAGGTCATCCTCTATCTTATGACATTCGATACATGAGCTCCTGCCGACGAAATAAGGACCTGATGCCGTCTCTGCCTTCTGCTTCTCCAGAGCTGTCCTTGCCAGGTAAACGGGAAAGGCGGCGACAAAAATGACCGTAGCCGCGAACCCTGCCCTCTTCCAGGGTCTCATCCCGTTTTCTGCCTGTTTAAACCGCATAGGTCACCTGCTCCTGTTCGAACATCTTTCGTTTCGTCTGCCGGCTTATGTCGACCTTCACCTTCCCCTCCTCGATTATCACCGGGAAATAATCGAGCGGCCTCGGTGCCGGCGAGCTAAGAACCAGGCCTTTAGGGTCAAAGGCCGATGAGTGGCACGGGCAGTCGAACTGTCTCTTCGTCTCATCCCACAGAACCGAGCAGCCAAGGTGCGGACACACAATCGATAGAGCCAGGAAACCGCCGTCCTTCTCCCGTACGA
Source organism: Bacteroidales bacterium (assembly GCA_034004025.1). Taxonomy (GTDB): domain Bacteria; phylum Bacteroidota; class Bacteroidia; order Bacteroidales; family VadinHA17; genus SR-FBR-E99. The sequence goes on along the minus strand of JAVEXM010000046.1, from coordinate 20,556 downwards.
TATAGAGCTTGTTGATCCTGTCGGGCGTCACCGTTCCGGGAGGAAAATCCTCAATATTGCCAATCACCCTGAGAGTTGCGCCTGGTTCAGCGCTGCCGCTCTTCCTTGATGGCTTCAGCAGACTGATGAGGAAGATAAAGAGCTCCGCCACTGCCACCAGCCCGAGTATCTTCCATGCCTTCCTGAGAAAGTTCCTTCTTCCCTCCTCTGGCTTGTGGGCATTACTGACTACCTCCTCCGACCCGGGAGTTACCAATGTTCTCTTCGCTGGCCCGGAAGATTCGCATCTTTCATCCTCTGTTCCGGGTGAGGTTCTTCTTCCCTCCTCCGGCCCTGGTGAGCTTCTTCTTCTCTCCCCCGGCCTGAGTAGATTATCCCATCCTCGATTTTTTTGATTTGCTGCAGGTCTCATTTTCATATCTCGGCTCTACTTTTTCTGTTCATACCTGCCATGGCCACACCAGGTTCATCCCTTCGCCCCTGAGGAAGATGCCCGTAAAGGTGAAAATGGCATAGGAAGTGACAATCACAACGATAGCAGATTGTGTCATTTCAGAGCGGTTGAGCGAGTAACGCCTCCGGGTATAGGTCAGGAAAAGCCAGAGGGTCAGGACCAGCAGTAGAAAAGGTATCACTCCCGTTGTTATCAGCGGGGACACCTGTGGAAGCAACATCTCGGGATCAGGCAGCAGTTCACTGAGACCGATGAACAATACGGTAGCCAGAGCTCCTACGGCCAGAGAGAATTTTGCAGATCTGACCCCGCGGCAGGAGAGGAACCATATGCCCTGGTTGTTTTCTTCACTCTTCATATAAGGCATCCACACTGCTGCGGCCAGCACCGTCAGCGGGAAGACCACCACGGCAAAGAAGGGATGGAAGTGTATCAGCAGCTCCTGTAATCCCATGAAGTACCACGGTGCCTTGGCAGGGTTGGGGCTGAACGACGGGTTGGCACGCTCTCTCAGGGGAGCGTCAAACAGGCTGCTGATGAGGAAGATGGCTGCAAGAAGCACCACTGCCACCACAAACTCGCGGTTGACAAGGTGGGGTCTGGTATCAACCATGGGACTCTCCCTGTCCCTCTCTGATACGATGACACCGCCGGCCCTGCGTATCCTCCAGAAATGCCATGCCATCAACGCTATTATCAGCAGCGGGATTATCCCGGTGTGGAGGTTGAAGAAGTTGGTGAGGGTGGGCTGTCCCACCTCCTTCCCTCCCAGCAGCGCCTCCCTGATGAGTTCACCGGCGAGCGGTACATACGACAGCAGGCTGGTGGCCACCGTCACTGCCCAGTATGAGAGCTGGTCCCACGGCAGGAGGTAGCCGGTGAAATTCGACAGCACCACCAGTATCAGCAATGCCAGTCCCAGGATCCACGAGACATCTCTGGGCTTACGGTAGGCGCCTGTGAAGACGACGCGCAGCATGTGAAGGAATACTATCCACACCATTGCCAGGGCGCTCCAGTGATGGATATTGCGCAGCATTTTTCCGAAGAGCAGGCTCTCCTGCAGGTTCAGGATCGAATTGTAGGCTTCCCCCGGCGAGGGCTCATAATGAAATTTCAGCAGCAGTCCGGTCACAACCTGTATCACCATCAGCAGTGCAGCCATGCCGCCCAGGCCGAAGGTGAGGCTGAAGCGCAGCGTTGACTCCTTCACCTTCCTGGGATGAAGGTGGAGGATCAGGCCGAAGGGATTCTTCTTGCGCTTTTCCGTAGCTGGATTTTGTTCCATGGACTTTTCCGGCGGGATGCCATCAAAGCAAAGATAATTTTTTCAGACATTCAAAAATTATTGCGTGGCAGCCTGCTACGATATATCAGGGCTGCAAGTATTGCGAAACCATGGTCATCCTGAATTTATGCGTCATCAACCTTAAAGGAATTAGTCTGGGCGGATTTTTTATATCTTTGTCTCCGCCCGGAAGGTAAGCTCAGTCGGTTTAGTCCGCCAGCCGGCGGATCACACGCAAGGGCAATTGACAGAAGGGACGTTAGCTCAGTCGGTTTAGAGCGCTTGCTTCACACGCAAGAGGTCACTGGTTCGAATCCAGTACGTCCCACACCGCGATGAAGATACTCATCAAAAACGGCACCGTCGTCACTCCTGAGATAAGCCGCATCACTGATGTGCTGACACAGGACGGGGCAGTTTCCTCCGTAGTTTCTGATTTACCCGTAAATGATGCCGACAGGATTATTGACGCTACAGGAATGTTCATCCTTCCCGGAGGCGTTGACCCCCATGTGCACATGCACCTGCCGTCACCTGCGGGTTTTTCATCGGACGACTTCCTTACCGGCAGCAGGGCTGCCCTGCATGGAGGCACCACAACCCTCATCGATTTTGTGACGCCGGAGAAGGGGGAGCCGCTACCCCATGCACTTGAAAAACGGGTGAGAGAGGCGGAACACTCCCTGACCGACTATTCCTTTCATGTCAGTCCTGTTGAGTGGAGAGAGAGTATCCACGATGAGATCAGGGAATGTACCAGGATGGGTGTCACCTCCTTCAAGGTATATATGGCCTACAAACAGACCGTCGGTCTTGGGGATGAGGATCTTCTGAGGGTGATGAAGGCTGTCGGCAAAGCCGGAGGTACCGTCACCGTCCACTGTGAGGAGGGAGATGAGATTGAAAGGCTGAGAGACAGTTTTATCCACGACGGTCATACCCTCCCATTGTACCATCTGCTCTCCAGGCCGTCCCGCCTGGAGGCATCTGCGGTAAAAAAGATCATTAAGCTGGCGGCGGCGGCTGAGTGCCCCCTCTATATAGTCCATGTGTCAGCAGCAGAATCTCTTGAACATATCAGGGAGGCCCGTACCAGGGGTCAGACAGTCTATGCAGAGACATGCCCCCAGTACCTTCTTCTTGATAACTCAAAGTATACCGGGCCGTTTGAACAGACCTCGCCCTACGTCATCAGTCCCCCACTCCGCACGGAGGCCGACAGCGATGCCCTCTGGCATGCACTGGCCGACGGCACCATCAGCACCGTCGGCACCGACCACTGCCCTTTCACCGCGGAACAGAAGAGAGCCGGCCTGGAAGACTTCAGGAAAATTCCCGGCGGGGCCGGAGGCGTGGAGCACCGACTTGCACTGCTTTATACCTATGGAATCTTAACCGGACGGTTAAACTTTAACCAATTAGTTAACTTATGCTCTTCTGAACCTGCCAGGATATTTGGAATCCATCCGCGGAAAGGAGATATCAGTGCCGGCTCCGATGCTGATATTGTTATATGGAACCCGGAGCCGGCAGGAATTATCTCGGCAGAGAGTCACCACATGAACTGTGACATCAACATCTATGAAGGTATGGCTGTAAGGGGTTCGCCTGAATATGTCATCAAAGGAGGTGAGGTGGTGGTTGAAAAGGGGGAGATGACCGGCCAGGAGATAAGGGGAAATTATCTGCTGCGTACAATCAGCTGATTGTCTGGATAGCACTGTTGCTTATATTATTTGATCCGCTCCGGATTCTCACTGCCCCCGGAAACAGGCAGGGGGATATCCTCTCTTCCTGCTGTCTGGTGAAAGCCCTTAAGCATGATCACAACCATGCCCGCTGACAGCCCTTAATCAGGATCACACCGTGCCCTCCGATTTCCCCTGAACAGGATAGCAACCCTGCCCCCTTCACCGTAAAACATTACAATCCCACCCGCAGCCGATTTCTCTTCATAATGCCCGCAAGCACCTCCCCGGGGTTCTCAAACCGGTTGGCAAGCATCATTGCCGCGATGATGTACGGTTTATATCCTGCCTCCCTGTAGGTCTCTATCCTGTAACGCTCAAATGCTTCGGCGCTCACCTCCCCGCACTCGCATGAGACACCGCTGATGTCAGCCGGCAGGCAGTGCATGTAAAGAGCCCCGCTGTTCTTCGTCAGCGTCAGCTTCTCATCATTGAACTCCCAGTGCCTGTAGGTCGCATTCTTTGAAAGGCAAACATTCTCCAGATCCTTCAGTCCTGCCCTGTCTCCCTTTTTCAGCAGTTCCGTCCTCTGCTGCATGATATTATACGGGGCCCAGCTCTTGGGATAAACAATGTCCGCATCTCTCATCGCCTCCTCCATTGAGTGGCTGACACGGAGAGAACCGCCGGCAGCAGCAGCATTCTTTTCAGCTATCTCAACTATCTCAGGGATAAGGTTATACCCTTCAGGGTAAGCCAGCTCTATCTCCATTCCGAAGCGTGACATCAGTGCTATGATCCCCTGGGGCACCGACAGTGGCTTACCATAGCTCGGCGAGTAGGCCCAGCTCATCACCAGCTTCTTTCCCTTCAGGTCTTCCGGTGATCCGAAGTGGTTTTCAAGATGCATAAGGTCAGCCATCGCCTGCGTCGGATGATCCATGTCGCACTGAAGGTTGACGATGCCGGGTCTCACCGGCAACACACCCTGTGCAAAACCCTCGTCAAGAGCAGCGCCCACCTCGCGCATGTACCTGTTGCCCTCGCCCAGGAATATGTCATCGCGTATCCCTATGAAATCAGACATGAAAGAGATCATGTTCGCTGTCTCACGAACAGTCTCACCGTGGGCTATCTGCGACTTCTCCTCGTCAAGATCCTGCACCGCCAGTCCCAGAAGATTGGCTGCCGAGGCAAATGAAAATCGTGTACGGGTCGATTTATCCCTGAAGTTCGAGATGGCCAGTCCCGAATCAAACAGCCTCGTCGAGATGTTCGAATTACGCAGCTCCCTGAGCACCGCTGCAATATCCAGAACCATGTTAAGGTCTGTCAGGCTTTTTTCCCAGGTAAGCAGGAAATCCTTGCCGTAAAGACCGCTCTTTGTCCCGGCTATCTTTTCTATCTTTTCGTTCAGGTTCATATTGATAATTTCTGTCCGGCAAACTCAAATGCAAATGCAGCATAGAATGCTGAGGCGACAACAAGGTCGCTGACCGGTACCTTCTCATCGGGTGCATGTGCCAGCACCTCGTTCCCCGGTCCGAATCCTATTGTCGGTATCCCGTATGTCCCGCAGGTCATGATGCCGTTGGTCGAGAAGGTCCACTTGTCCACCAGCGGCTTCTTACCGAAGAGGCTCTCGTATACCCTGATTCCTGTCTGCACCGACTCATGGTTTTCATCTGTCTTCCATGTCGGGTAGTAGCTCTCCATACCGTACTCCAGCCCGGTGTAAGCGGTTTCGCGGTAGGATACCAGCTTCACCTCCGCATTCATCCCTTTTATGATCTCCTCTATCTCTGCCACGGCACTGTCGCGTGTTTCCCCTGCCGTAAGACGCCTGTCGAGGTGTATCCTTGCATAGTCGGGCACCGCGCAGAGCGAGGGGCCCTCTGTTGTGACCTCCGTCACCGTAATGCTTCCCCTGCCCAGAAAATCATCACCGGCAAGCCTCTCATTGAGTTTTTCTATCTCAAGAGCCGCCCGTGATGCCATATATATTGCATTGACGCCGCGTTCCGGTGCCGAGCCATGTGATGAGACGCCGTGAAAATGGACCTGCATCTCCATCCTGCCACGCTGACCCCTGTAAAGATTAAGGTTCGTGGGCTCGGTGATGATGACCATGTCAGGCCTGAGTTTATCCTCCTCGATGATATACTTCCAGCAGAGCCCGTCGCAGTCCTCCTCCATAACCGTCCCGGTGAAATAGATCGTTGCATCCCTGTCGAACCCCAGCTCCTTAAGTATGCGTCCTGCCGTCACAAAGGCAGCCGGTCCTCCCTTCTGATCGACAGAGCCGCGACCATGAACATAACCGTCGCGTATCTCGCCACCCAGCGGGTCAAAACTCCAGTTGCGCTTCGAGCCCAGGTCAACGGTGTCCATATGTCCGTCGATGGCCAGTATCCTCTTTCCGGTTCCTATCCTGCCAATGACATTGCCCAGGCCGTCAATGCGAACCTCATCAAAGCCGGCCTCCTCCATCTGGCGTTTAAGTTCCATCTGAACCTCTTTCTCCCCGGTTGTCAACGATTGGATTCTGACAAGCTTAGAGAGGTTATTGGCCGTATAATCACTGTATTTCTCCGAGAGTTCTCTTATTTTCTGACTTATGTTTTCCATGATGTCGGGCATTTATGCGGGAAATCAAAGGTAAAATAAATCCCGATTGAATATATTTGTGTATGGTAACATTCATCCTCAATGATGAGACGATCAGCACCGGCAAGCCTTCCGGCTCTTCGCTGCTCGACTTCATAAGGTATGACATGGGCCTTACCGGCACAAAGACAGGATGCCGTGAAGGCGACTGCGGGGCATGCACTGTTCTTGTCGGCACGGCTGAAGGCAACAGGGTCACTTACAGCAGTGCCGTTTCCTGCCTGATGCCTCTTGTCAACGCCCACGGCAGGCACATTGTCACCGTAGAGGGGATCAACACCGGAAAGATATCCGCCGTGCAGCGGGCAATAGTCGACCACAGTGCTACGCAGTGCGGCTTCTGCACCCCCGGGATAGTGATGTCGCTGACGGCCGAGAGCCTCGCAGCCAGGAAGACGACCCCGGATAGTGCCATTGCCTCTGTCAGCGGAAATATATGCCGCTGCACAGGCTACAAGTCGGTGGAGCGGGCTGTGGAAACCATAGCTTCTGCACTTGCCGACAAGGATTTATCAGATCCTGTCAGGTGGCTTGTGGACAGGGGAGAGCTGCCGGCATACTTCCTATCCATAGCTGAGAGGCTCTCCGAGATCCCTCCCCTGCCCCCGGAGCCGGCAGGAGTACGGGGCATCGGCGGCGGCACCGACCTGATGGTGCAGAAGGCAGATCTTCTGGCAGAATCGGACAGTGTAACCTATATAGAGAGGAAGGTCCTCAAAGGCATCAGAACTGACAACGGCAGGTGCATTATAGGTGCAGCAGTAACAACAAGCGAGATGGGACGTTCTGAGCTGTTGAAGAGACAGCTGCCGGAGCTCTCATCCTATATACAGCTCATCGCCTCCGAGCCGGTCAGGAACATGGCCACCATAGGGGGCAATATCGTCAACGCCTCTCCCATAGGTGATATATCGGTTATGCTGTTGGCTCTCAATGCCGATGTGACACTCACTGACGGTCGCCACGAGAGAACGGTGCCCCTGAAGGATCTCTTCCTCGCCTACAAGAAGCTGGACATGAAGGAGGGTGAATATATACGACACATTTCCTTCATCTGCAGCGATGATCCTCCCCTCTACAGCTTTGAGAAGGTAAGCCGGCGTACCCATCTTGACATAGCCAGCGTTAACAGTGCGCTATCCCTGAAGATGAGCGGCGACACCATCGGTGAATGCCACCTCTCCGCCGGCGGGGTGAGTCCTGTTCCCCTCTGCCTGAAAAAGACCGCAGAGTTCCTGACCGGCCGTACGGTTAGTGCAGAGACCCTGATGCAGGCCAATGACATCATTCAGGAAGAGATTTCTCCCATCAGCGATGTCAGGGGAAGTGAGGAGTACAAGAGGCTGCTGCTGCGCCAGCTGTTCCTGGCTCACTTCCTGAAACACTTTCCGGGAAGCCTGAACCTTAGTATCGAAGAGCTATGAACAACCCGGATATAATAAGCCACACCACAGGAAAGTCGCAGTATCTTGATGATATACCGGTGCTGAAGAACACCCTTTACGGTGTCATCGTCGGCTCGCCCTCTGCCCACGGGAAGATAACCAGCCTGGATCTTTCGGCTGCTCTCACCATGCCGGGAGTACGCCGCATCTTCACTCATGAAGATATCCCCGGCAAGAATGATATCGGGGGAATCATATCTGACGAGACCCTCTTTGCCGTTGATGAAGTGCACTATCGCGGTCAGCCTGTGGCGCTAGTTGTGGCTGACACGGAACTGGCTGCCCGGAAGGCGGTGAAGCTGATAAAGATCGTCATAAACGAGTTGGAGCCTGTCACCGATCCCCGGGAGGCTGCCGCTAAAGGCCACTTTCTCATTCCCTCGCGCACCTTCAGCATGGGCGACGTATCAGCTGCATGGGATGCCTGTGAACACATCTTCGAAGGGAGGGCCGCCACCGGAGGTCAGGAGCATCTCTACCTGGAGACACAGGGAGCATATTCCTACCCCACGGACAACGGATGCATCAGGATACACTCCTCCACGCAGGGGCCCACGCTTGTGCAGAAGATCGCCGCCAGGGTGCTGGCGCTGCCCATGAACCGTGTGGAGGTGGATGTGGCGCGTCTGGGTGGGGCTTTCGGAGGCAAGGAGGACCAGGCCACCTTCGTGGCGGTGATGGCCGCCCTCGCCGCCTCGCTGCTGGAGAGGCCGGTGAAGATTACCCTCAGCCGCAGCGACGACATACGCATGACAGGGAAACGTCATCCCTACAGTGCCGACTACCGGATAGGCCTCACCAGTGACTACCGCATTGTGGCCTTCCAGGCCGTGATGTACCAGAACGGCGGCGCTGCTGCCGACCTCTCTCCCGCCATCATGGAGCGGACACTCTTCCACTCCACCAACGCCTATTTTATTCCCAACACGGAAGTTACGGTTCACAGCTGCCGCACCAACCTCCCCCCGAACACCGCCTTCCGGGGCTTCGGGGCACCGCAGGGGATGTTCATGATCGAGGCGGCCATAGCCAGGGCAGCCAGTGAGCTGAAGATTCCTGCCCGCGTAATACAGCAGGCCAACTTCCTGAAGGAGAATGATATGTTCCAGTATGGGCAGGTGGCCATGGATGTCAACATCGGGAAGTGTTTCACCGCTCTCAACAAAGAATTTGAGATCGATAAGATCGAAAAGGAGATCGCAGAGTTCAACAGCCGCAGGACCATTTACCGGAAGGGGATGGCCCTGATGCCGGTCTGCTTCGGCATTTCATTCACAAACACATCGATGAACCATGCACGCGCTCTGGTTCACATCTACCAGGACGGCAGCATAGGCATCAGTACAGGGGCCGTGGAGATGGGACAGGGCGTTAACACCAGGCTGGCCCGGGTGGCAGCGGGGGCCTTCTCCGTCGCACCGGAGAGGATAAAGATAGAGACCACTAACACCACCCGTGTAGCCAACACCTCTCCCACTGCGGCCAGCACCGGCGCCGACCTGAACGGCAACGCCATGCTGATAGCAGCTGACAGACTGACAGGCAGACTTAAGGTTGTGGCCTCACAGCTGCTTAACTGTGCCCCCGAAGAGGTCTCGTTACACGAGGAGAAGGTGCTCGTGAACGGAGAACCGACAGAACTGACATGGGAGAAGCTTGTGCGTGAGGCATTCCTGATGAGGGTGGCACTGTCGGAGATAGGCCACTATGCCACACCTGTGATCTATTTCGACAAGACAAGGGAGAAGGGACATCCCTTCATCTATCACGTATACGGTACAGCAGTGATCACGGTGCTGCTCGACTGCCTCAGGGGCAGGTATAGCATCGAGAAGGTGCTGCTGGTTCATGACTTCGGCAACAGCCTCAATCCGGACATAGACATGGGCCAGGTTGAAGGAGGAGTGGTGCAGGGTATCGGATGGATGACGATGGAGGAGGTGGCCTTCAGCAAGGATGGCAGGATGCTAACCGACAGCCTCTCGACATATAAGGTGCCGGATATATACTCCGCTCCCGCAGTACTTGAATGCCGGGCGCTGGGGACGGAAGGACCAAAGTTTGCGCTGATGAAGTCGAAAGCCATAGGCGAGCCTCCCTTCATGTACGGCATCGGGGCCTTCTTCGCACTGCAGAACGCCATCAGGGCATTCAATCCTGGCTGGACACCAGACTTTGATGCGCCGCTGACACCCGAGAAGGTACTGATGAGACTTTACGACAGAAATAATCAATGACGATATCAGGCAGATTTCACCCGCTACCCCTGAAGCAGCTTCTCGGGCTTATTCTTGACGAACTCGATAAAAAGGGTTCATTATTCGGCATCCCCCAGGAGCTGTTTTACATTCCCTCTGATCACGGTACTCTCGGAACCGAGATATTCGGTCGCCATATCCACAATCCCGTAGGCGTCGCTGCCGGCCCGCACACACAAATGGCGCAGAACATCGTCGTCGCATGGCTTACGGGAGCCAGGTACATCGAGCTAAAGACGGTTCAGACGCTTGATGAGATCGATGTCTCCAAGCCCTGCATCGACATGCAGGATGAGGGCTATAACTGCGAATGGTCGCAGGAGCTGACCGTAAAGGAGAGCTTCAGTGAATATCTCAACGCCTGGATAATAATTCACATACTTAACCGGAAGCTGGGATGGGGCGATGACCCCGGTACACTCTTCAACATGAGCGTGGGGTACGACCTGAAGGGCATCATGAGTGATAAGGTGCAGTGGTTCCTTGATATGATGACAGAGTGCGGCAACGAGATCCATGCCAGGGTCAACGAGATAGAGGATATATGTCCTGAGGCTGCCGAAACTGTCATCCCGTCGCGCATATCTGACAGCATCACCCTCTCAACCATGCACGGCTGTCCTCCCGATGAGATTGAATCCATTGCCCGCTACCTGCTCTCGGATAGGAAGCTGCACACTTTCGTCAAGCTAAATCCCACCCTCCTCGGTTCCGAAGAGCTGCGCAGCATCCTGAATGACAGGCTCGGCTTCGGAACCATAGTACCCGACGAAGCGTTTGCCCACGACCTCAAATATCCTGACGCACTGAGGATAATACGGTCTCTGCGTGAGACTGCCGATAACCACTGGCTGCAGTTCGGTCTCAAGCTGACCAACACCCTTGAGTCAGTCAATAACAAAAAGGTATTCGGCAGCGACGTGACGATGATGTACATGAGCGGCCGCGCCCTGCACCCGCTCTCGGTGGCGCTGGCACGCAGGCTGCAGGAAGAGTTCAGCGGCGACCTGCTGCTCTCCTTCTCCGCCGGTGCCGATGCCTTCAACGTAGCGCCGCTGGTCTCATGTGGCTTCCGTACGGTTACCGTCTGCAGCGACCTGCTAAAGCCTGGCGGATACATGAGACTGAACCAGTATATCAGGGAGCTTGACACTGCTCTCCGGGCAAAGAAGGCAGGGGATATTACAGACTTCATCAGAAAATCTGCAGGGCTGAGAGACAAAAATGTGGCAGCGCTGGCTAACCTCAAAGCCTACAGTGAGGCGGTGCTCTCCGATACCCGATACCGCCGCGGGTATATAAAGCCTCCCTATATCAAGTCGGACCGCGACCTGGACCTGTTCGACTGCATCAGTGCACCCTGCCGTGATGCCTGCTCCACATCACAGGACATCCCTGATTATCTGTGGCACACTTCACAGGAGCATTTCGACAGGGCGTTTGAGGTGATACTGCGAACCAACCCTTTTCCCTCCGTTACCGGGATGGTCTGCGATCATCTGTGCCAGGGCAAATGTACCAGGATCAACTATGATGATCCGCTCCAGATAAGGGAGGTGAAGCGTTTTATCTCATCTCACGATGAGGTGGAACTCAAGCCTGCACCCGCCACCGGCCTGAAGGCTGCCGTCATCGGATCAGGCCCTGCCGGTCTCTCATGCGCTTATTTCCTGCAGATGGCAGGCTTTGCCGTTGACGTCTTCGAAGCCAGATCAAAGGCCGGAGGCATGGTGCAGTATGCCATTCCGGGCTTCAGGCTCACCGATGCCGCGGTGCAAAGAGACATCGACCGCATCTCTGGGCTGGGAGTGAAGATCCGTTATGAAACCCCTGTCGGCAGGGAGAAGTTTGAATCCCTGAGGCGAGACTACCCATACATATTCGCTGCCCCGGGGGCTCAGCTCTCCGCGCCTCTGACGATAGAGGGCGCCGATGCCGGGGGCGTCACCGACCCCCTTGAATTTCTTTTCAAAGCACGCCGCGGTGAGGATACCGGTACAGGCAAAAACATAGTCATAATCGGGGGAGGCAACACGGCCATGGATGCCGCGCGCACCGCCCACCGCATAACAGGCAGGGAGGGCAGCGTGACGGTTGTCTACCGGCGCACAGTAAATGAGATGCCGGCCGACCAGGGAGAGATACGGGAGGTGATGAAGGAGGGAATCACCCTCATTGAGCTTGCCGCCCCTGAAAAGATAGTCACTGACAGGGGCAGGGTGACAGGACTGCTCTGCAGTCGCATGGAGCTAAAAGGTACTGACCGCAGCGGGAGGCCCTCCCCGGTAAAGATCGCCGGCAGTGAGTTCACGATTCCGTGTGATACTGTCATTCCGGCCATAGGACAGATTACTGACATCGGTTTCGCCGGTGACTCGGGACTCTCAGTGGCAGACAGACCATACCGGACAACCATCAGGGGTGTCTATACCGGCGGCGACGCCATGCGCGGTGCCTCTACAGCCATCAACGCCATAGGCGACGGCAGGAAAGCAGCAGAACAGATCATGCACGATGCCGGCATTGATTTTACAATTCCGAAACCGGCCTCCGCCAGGAATCACTCTGCAAAAGAGCTCATCATCAAAAGAGCCACGAGAATCCATACAGACCCAGAGACTGAACCCACCGATGAGCAGAGGCTGACCTTCAGTCTTCTAAGCGAAGCTCCTGACAGGGAGGCTATGGTGAGCGAGGCCTCACGCTGTCTCTGGTGCGATGAGATGTGCAGCATATGCACCAACGTCTGCCCCAACATGGCAAACAGATGTTACACAGTCACACCTTTCACCATAAAGCTGCAGAAGGCTCTCCTGACGGAAGAGGGAACCATCCGTTTTGAGGATGACACCACCTTCTCCGTCAGTCAGAAATACCAGATACTTAACATCGCCAACTTCTGCAACGAATGCGGCAACTGCACCACCTTCTGTCCCACCGTCGGGGCTCCCTTCCGCGACAAGCCGAGGTTCTACCTGACAACCGCGTCGTTCAACGCAACGGAAGAGGGTTACTTCCTCTCACCACTGAAAGACAGAAAGAACCTGATATATAAGCACAAGGGCAGCTTTGCCACCCTCACGGAGTTGTCAGACTTATATATCTATGAAACCGACTTCGTCAGGGCAACCTTTGACCGGGAGAGCTTCAGGCTGAAGGAGGCGAAGTTCCTCACCCCCTGCGTCAGGGAGGCGAGGTTCGTCAGGGCCGCGGAGATGGCGGTGCTGCTGAAGGGTGCCGGAAGCCTACTCCATCCATGACGAAGAAGAGTGTTTAATTGACGGCATATTGCTATCTTGCATTCCACATTTGACTTAAAGCCAATGATAGTATGATCAGGCCAATAGATAATATTACCAGTGAGACAGCGCTGGAGAATGCTGTCAGCCGATTCCGGGAAAGGGGCATCATCCTGCCGACATTCGAGCAGCAAATGTACCCGGAACTGATCCCGTCGAAGATCGCTGAACGACTCAGGGGTGTCGGGCTGTGGGAGATAAATCCGCTGAACCTCTTCCGCATCACATGGAAGAACGAGCCTGTGGAGCATGGCGGGATGTTCGGGGATGTCAACTACATCGAGCTCCCCTCGCTGCTCACCGGGGTGAAGGCGCGTATCGTGCTGCTCATCGGCAAGTGGTTCCCTACGGGAGCACATAAGGTGGGAGCCGCCTACGGCTGTCTTGCACCGCGGATTATCACCGGCGGCTTTGACCCCAGCTATCACAAGGCTGTATGGCCCTCGACAGGTAACTACTGCAGGGGCGGAGCCTTCGACTCAAAGCTAATGGGCACCGAGTCGGTGGCGATACTACCCGAGGAGATGAGCAGTGAGCGTTTTACATGGCTGCGTGATGAGATAGGATCGGAGGTGATAGCCACCCCCGGCTGCGAATCCAATGTCAAGGAGATCTATGACAAATGCTGGGAGATACGCGGTACCAGGCCCGATTGCGTCATCTTCAACCAATTCGACGAGTTTGGCAACAGCACATGGCACTATAACATAACCGGTCAGGCCATCGAGGAGGTCTACGCCAGGGTGAAGAGCGGGAAAAGCAAGTTTGCGGCCTATGTCTCGGCAACCGGATCAGCAGGGACCATAGCGGCGGGCGATTACCTCAGGACACTGGTGCCTGACATCAGGGTTGTAGCCTCCGAGGCGCTGCAGTGCCCCACACTGCTGATGAACGGGTTCGGCGGACACCGCATAGAGGGCATCGGCGACAAGCACGTACCCTGGATACATAACGTGAGAAACACCGATGTGGTGACGGCCATTGACGATGAGGACTGCATGAGGCTGCTGCGTCTTTTCAATGAGACAAAGGGCGGAGAGTACCTCTCGTTCCTCGGTCTCGGGGAGGATGTGGTCAGCAATCTGCCGCTTATAGGCATCTCAGGCATCAGCAACCTGCTGTCAGCCATCAAGACAGCACGCTATTTCGAGCTGACGCAGGATGACGTCATCATTACAATAGCCACAGACTCGGCTGAGATGTACCGGTCAAGAATCGATGAGCTGAGAGAGGCCAGGGGCGAGTATGACACCCTGCAGGCCGTGCGCGACTTCGAGCAGTGCCTCATGGGTGCAAGATGTGATAATATGAAGGAGCTATCCTACCGCGACAGAAAGGCGATACATAACCTCAAATACTACACCTGGGTGGAGCAGCAGGGCAAGGATGTGGAAGAGCTGAACCAGCTCTGGTACGACAGGGACATCTGGGACACCATGTTCAGGCAGACAGGCCGGTGGGACGAGCTGATCAACGAATTCAATGAGAGAACCGGACTGCTGAGAGATCTTTAGAATGGGAAACAATGACCCGGCGGAAGAAAGGCTGAGTAAAAGCAGGCAGATATATCGGTGCAACGAATGTGGCAGAGAGGATGAACAGGGACAGGCAGACCGGCCAGTATAACGGATTCACGGGAGAAAATGAGTAACAGCAGGCATATATATCAGTGCAACGACTGCGGCAGGGAGTACGGCGGAGAAGAGATTATGTATCTCTGTCCCTCCTGCAGCGCCGGCAACAGTGTGGGCAAGCCTCCCCGGGGAGTACTGAAGACACTCTACGACTATGATGCTGTCAGGAGATCCTCTCCCTCCTTTGCTGAACTGAGGGCCGGAAGTTTCATCAGCCTGCTGCCTGTCGAGACTGTTGAGAGCCTTCCTCCCCTGAGTATCGGCAACACGCCTCTCTATCGCATCACCTCATCCGAAGGGCAGAAGATGCCTTTCCGGCTTTATCTCAAGGATGACTCGCAGAATCCCACATGGTCGTTCAAGGACAGGGCCTCGGCACTGGTATCGGCATATGCCCGGGAGAGAGGAGTGCAGACCATCGTCACCGCCTCCACCGGCAATGCAGGATCCTCGCTGGCAGGCATCTGTGCCTCACAGGGACAGAAGGCCGTGATACTGGTCCCGGAGAGTGCCCCGCCGGCCAAGCTGACACAGATAGTGATGTACGGGGCCACCCTGATTCCTGTGAGGGGCACCTATGACGATGCCTTCGCCCTCAGCATAAAAGCCACGGAGCACTTCGGCTGGTATAACCGCAATACCGCTTTCAATCCCATCACCATCGAAGGAAAAAAGAGCGTCTCGTTTGAGCTTTATGAGCAGCTGGGATTTCGTCTGCCCGACACCGTGTTCGTGCCGGTGGGCGACGGGGTGATACTGTCAGGTCTGTACAAGGGTTTTGAAGATCTGCTCCGCCTGCAGATCACTGACCGTATGCCTGTCGTCGTGGCGGTGCAGTCGGCCGGGAGCGACAACCTCGTTCGCAATATTCCGGAGGAGGACTTTCAGGTCAAACCCTCATCCACCATTGCCGACTCAATATCCGTTGACCTGCCCGGCAACTTTTATATGGCCCGGCGGTACATCAATGAATTCTCAGGCAAAACCATGACCGTGACCGATGAAGAGATATTGCAGGCCTCAAAGCTGCTGGCTGAGAGTGCGGGTCTCTTCGCCGAACCCGCAGCGGCGGCGGCATATGCGGGCTTCATGAAATACCACAGGCAGGGATTGCTGCCGGACAATTCCGACAATGTTGTACTGCTGACCGGCAGCGGCCTCAAGGATACAGGCTCCGTACGCCAGATGATAAAAATTCCCGGGGCTATCTCACCTGATGTTGACAACCTGAAAAAAGCGCTGGGATGATTACCTGGTCTCTCAACGGAACAGAGATGCATTATGACGGCGACCCTGAGGAGTCGCTTCTTGATCACCTGAGGAGAGAGAAGAGGATCACCTCACCCAAGGACGGATGCTCGGGCCAGGGTGTATGTGGCACCTGCACCGTGGAGATAGACGGCCGGGCGAGGCTGGCATGCCGCACAAAGATGAAGAGCCTCGAAGGTGCGGAAGTATGCACCACCGAAGGGTTGCCTGCCCGCTTCCGTGAGGTGATCAGCAGGCAGTTTGCCGAAAAAGGTGCAGTGCAGTGCGGCTTCTGCTCCCCGGCGATGATAATGAGGGCCAGGGTACTCTATAATGTTAACCCCACCCCTACCCGTGATGATATCAGGAAAGCCATCACCCCCAACCTTTGCCGGTGCACAGGCTATGTGAAGATCATTGATGCCATAGATGCAGCTTTCGCCGAACTGAACGGCATCGCAACCCCTGCGGAAAAGTCAACAGCACTGATAGGTGACCGGTATCCAAAATACCAGGCTGCAGAGACCGCCCTCGGTGCCAGGGAGTTTGTTGACGACATGTACTTTGAGGGTATGGCCCACGGTGCGCTCCGCTTCAGCGACCATCCCCGTGCCCGGGTGAAGAGTATTGATCTTTCCGTAGCCCGGCAGGCCCCGGGGGTCATCCGCATCTTTTCCGCAGCAGATATCCCGGGAGCCCGCAAAACAGGACTCATCTTCAACGACTGGCCCCTGATGATCGGTGAGGGTGAGACAACTCACTGCCTCGGTGATGTGCTGGCAGGTGTAGTTGCTGAGACGGAGGCAGAGGCGCGGGCAGCCGCACAGCTTATAAAAGTTGAATATGAAATCCTTGAGCCGGTTGCCGACATGCATAAAGCGGCCCTTCCTGGCAGCACTGAAGTGCACGAGGGACGCTCGAACGTGCTGGAGACATGCAGCATAAGATCAGGTGATGCCGACCGGGAGCTTGCCGTCGCCGCCTGGACCGCCGGAGGGATATACGAGACCCAGCGAATAGAGCACGCCTTCCTGGAGACGGAGACGGCGGTGGCCATGCCTGAAAATGACGGCATAAAGCTCTATAGCCAGGGACAGGGTGTCTATGTCGACCGCAGGGCAGTGGCTGAGATACTGGCACTGCCGGAGGAGAAGGTGCGGGTAATACAGGTGCAGAACGGAGGAGGCTTCGGCGGCAAGGAGGATATCACCGTACAGGGCCATGCCTCGCTTTTTGCCTGGCACCTCAAACGTCCTGTCAGGGTACATCTCAATCGCGGTGAATCGATACTAATGCACCCCAAGCGTCATCCGGTGTGGATGGAGATAACCCTGGGGTGCGACAGCAACGGCAGGTTTACGGCGCTGAGGCTGAGTGCCGTGGGCGACACCGGTGCTTACGCCTCCGTGGGCACCAAGGTGATGGAGCGGGTGGTGGGCCACGCCACAGGTGCATACACGGTCCCCTGCGTTGATATCAAAGCCGTGACAGTCTACACGAATAACATACCCTCAGGGGCGATGAGGGGCTTCGGCGTGCCGCAGGTGACTTTTGCCGTGGAGAGCTGCATAGACGAGCTGTGCCGCCAGGGCGGCTTCGACCGCTGGAAGATAAGGTATGACAACGCCTTCGAAGATGGCAGCAGGACAGCGACAGGCCAGCTCCTTAAAGGGGTGGGACTGAAGAAGACCCTGCTGGCAGTCAGGGAGCAGTTTGAGAAGGCCAGGTATGCCGGCATAGCCTGCGGCATCAAGAACACCGGCGTCGGCAACGGCATGACCGACGACAGCGAGGTGGCAGTGCAGATCGTGTCAGATAAGAAGGTGACTGTCAGCCATGGCTGGAGCGAGATGGGGCAGGGAATTCACACCATGGCTGTACAGATACTACACCAGGAGACGGGCATCGACCCCGGCATCATCG
The DNA here is from genome assembly GCA_034004025.1 of Bacteroidales bacterium. Lineage (GTDB taxonomy): Bacteria > Bacteroidota > Bacteroidia > Bacteroidales > VadinHA17 > SR-FBR-E99. Next base: position 2,652 of record JAVEXM010000046.1, on the reverse strand, counting down.
AGGTGACCGTTGACACCGCGGCGGGACTGCCCACAGGGATGACCACCTCATCGAGAGCGACAGCCCTGTTGGGTAACGCCATCATCGATGCCGCATCACGACTGAGGGAAGACCTGCAGCACGGATCGCTGCAGCAGCTGGCAGGGCGCACTTACAGGGGCAAGTATCTGTGCGACTGGACCAGCAAGCCGGGTGACAAGGGCGATAACACCGCCATTCATTTCGCCTACGGTTATGCCACCCAGGTGGCAATACTTGACGACGAAGGAAACGTCTCGAAGATCATCGCAGCCCATGATGCAGGCAGGATTATGAACCGGATGCTCTTTGAGGGTCAGATAGAGGGGGCCGTTCACATGGGACTGGGATACGCCCTCACGGAAGACCTTCCAATGGAGGAGGGCAGGCCTGTAAGTATGAAGTTCAATGACATAGGAATAATACGTGCCGACAGGATGCCGGAGGTGGAGGTCATCGGTATAGAAGAGAAAGACCCCGTCGGACCTTACGGTGCCAAGGGCATCGGGGAGATAGGAATGGTGCCCACCGCCGCTGCCGTAGCCAATGCCCTCACCGCCTTCGACGGCATCCGCAGAACAAAACTGCCGCTGAGACGTAAAAGATAAATACAAAACATTTCAGTTATGAACCTGCTGCTGAAAAACGCGACATACATCGACTGGAAGACGCTTGACTTCTCCCACAAGAGCATTCTTGTGCGGCGTGATGATGAAAATATTCAGCTGATCGGCAATGACGATGACGGTGTACTCTTTCCCGATACAGAGGTGATCGACTGCACCGGGAAGCTTGTGACAAAAGCCTTTGCCGTGGGTCACCATCATGCCTATTCCGCCCTGGCGCGAGGCATGGGAGCACCGAAGAAGACACCCCGCAACTTCAGGGAGATATTGCAGTATATATGGTGGACCCTCGACAAGCAGCTTGACAGGGAGCTGATAGAGACCTCTGCCCTGGTTACGGCCATGGAGTGTGCGAAAAAAGGCTCCACCTTCGTGATAGACCATCATGCCTCTCCCTTCAAGGTGACAGGGTCGCTGGAGATCATCGCCAATGCCTTCAGGAAGGTGGGAGTATCACACCTGCTCTGCTATGAGACCTCCGACCGTGATGGGATGGTCATCGCCGGGGAGGGTCTTGACGAGACGGCCACCTACCTGAAAGAGCACCAGGGGCTGGTAGGACTGCATGCATCATTCACTGTGAGCAACGAGACCCTCGACCGTGCTGTCAGGCTGATGCACGAGCTCGATTCGGGCATCCACATCCACGTGGCCGAGGATAGCTGGGATCAGGAGCACTGCCTCAGCGAATACGGTAAGAGGGTGGTTGAAAGGCTCTCGGATGCAGGGGTGATGGCCTCGCCCAAAACCATCCTCGTGCACTGCCTCCACCTTGACGACAGGGAGAGAGAGCTGGTGATGAACTCACCGGCATGGGTGGCGGAGAACTGTGAGAGCAACCTCAATAACAGGGTGGGATACTTTGATGGTGCGGGGCTGGGAGAGAACATCATGCTCGGTACTGACGGCATGCACAACGACATGCTGCAGAGCCTTAAGGCTGCCTTCTTCTCGGGACAGGGTCATGATACGATATCATTCGACTCAGCCTGGCATCGTCTCAGGAACGTGCACCGCTACCTCGGCGAAAACGGCTTCACCGGCGATGGTGAGAATAACCTTGTAGTCCTTGATTATAATCCGCCCACACCCGTCACCAGGGAAAACTTCATCGGCCACCTTCTCTTTGGCATCTCGGCGGCGCACATTACCGATGTAATCTCCGGAGGCAGGCTGATAGTGCACAACAGGAAACTCACCACCGTTGACGAAGGGGAGATAATGAAAGAGTCACGTAAACAGGCGGCCAGACTGTGGGAGATGATCAGTCGTCACTGACACCGGAGTTCTTTTTCCTGAAGATGAAATAGACAGGTATACCTGCCAGGATCAGCGTCAGCCCTATCAGTGCCTCGCGAGGCTGGGTAATAATAGTGTTTATAAACAGACCCACGCAGAACAGCACGAAAACAGCCGTTATCACCGGGTATCCCGGCACCCTGTATGGCCTGTGCGCATCGGGCATCCTGCGGCGCAGTATGAACACACCGGTGGCGGTGGCACCGTAGAAGATGTAAACGGCAAAGATCAGCATGTCAGTCAGCTGATCAAAGGTGCCTGACAGCACCAGCACCGAAGCCCATATCCCCTGCCACAGCAAGGAGTTGCCAGGTACGCTGTGCCTATTGAGCTTACCGATACCCGAAAAGAAAAGGCGATCGCGTGACATGGCAAAATAGGGGCGCGAACCTGTCAGTATGCTTGCATTGAGGCAACCGAGGGTGGTTATGAGTATCAGCACCGAGATGAAGAGGACCCCCCCTTTACCCCAGAGGCTCCTCACCACCTCCACGGCGGCAATCTGGTTTCCGGCCTCGTGCACCTGCACCAGCTCAGGGATGGACATCACACGCATATATGCCAGGTTTACAAGCAGATAGACCACTATCACAACAAAGACACCTATCGCTATCCCTTTGGGGATATTGGCCTTTGCATCCTTGATCTCCCCTCCTATAAATCCCACGGAGACCCATCCCTGGTATGCCCAGAAGGCAGCAAGCATGGC